>CAZKPE010000044.1:0-21005 GCA_964554545.1 uncultured Lewinella sp. | reverse complement strand
GGGGGGTAAGGCCCGACCCCGACCGCCTCGGCTTGCCGTCTCCCGGGCCGCGAAGCGCTGGTAACACGAAGCCCCGCAAGACGCCTCGGGGGACCACCTCAGCGCGCCTCCTCCCGGATCAGGCTACCCAAATCCCCTTCGTAAGAATCCCCCAGTAGCAGATGGTATTCTTCCCGGAATTTACGAAAGGCGGTCCGTGCCGCCAGTCGGTCACCCCGTGAGAGCAACACCGCACACCGCAATCCGACGGCCCGCTCGTCGGTCGGATCCTGCGCCAGAAGGGTAGCCGTATAGGCGAGTACCCGTTCCGCTTCCGTGTCTACGTCGAGCCGTGACAGGGCGGGAGTCAGAATGGCCAAGATGCATCGGCCGGTATCGGCTTTGATCTCGTCTAACCACGAGTAGTCCGCGGCCGGCAGTAAGGATTTCCCACCGACGATACGAACCAGGCGGTCCGCGGCGTCCTCCGCCGGCACCTGCGTCAGCGCCCTGAACCTGGCGTAATCCCACCGCGACTCCGAATTCCCCAGGAAGGCGATTCGGTAACGACCCTCGCTGCGTTCCACCCGTAGCGGCAACTCGTCACCGAACAGGTTCCGCAACTTGGTGAGGTTGACCGAACGGTTGTTCTTGGCTTGCCGGTCGGTCTTCCCGGGCCAGAGCTCATCACTCAGCTTCCGGGAGGTGACCCCCTCGTTCCCCTCCGTGGAGTGGAATAGGATCAGTAAGAACAGCTCCTTTAGCAGGGGGGATAAGGCGGCAGTCCGGTCGACGCCCCTTTTATCGATGATGCGAAAGGAGCCGAAGGTTCGTAGTGAAAATGCTCTTTCCGCCGTACCCGCCGCCGTTGCGGCAACCGATCTACTTTCAGTCGGCGTTTTCGACTCGCCACGCGACTGACGGCGGGTATAGGCACCGACAAGGGCCAGGATCCCGATCCCCGCTAGCCCGACCAGCCAGATCCAACTACCATCTCCCTCGCCGACGCGCGGATCCGCCGTGGGTCGGCGGTTAGGCGGGTAGGCGATGGCGTGCAGCCGGTGCTCCCTGCCCTCCGGCCCGTCTACCGTCGAAAAGGCAACCAGTTTACGCTGTCGGGGATAGAAGAACAGGTCGGCCACCGAACGGGTATCCTCAAAGGAAAAAGGAATGCTGTCAGCCATGAATTCCTGTTCCGGTCGGTCCAGCGAGCCCCTCACCAGGTGCAATGCACCGCGGTAGGCGTGACTGGCGAAAGCCAGGGCGTAATAGCTCCGGTCGACGGTATCAATAACTAGCGAGCGGGCGAAAACCGCCCGGGGCAGCGGGGCCTCATAGCTGAACTTCCTCGTCAACCTGCCCGTAGGCGGGTGGAAACTATACAGGTCGTAGTAGTGGCGGGGCGCGTGTAACTGATCCCCGTCATCCGCCCCGTAGCCCCCGAGCAGGTAGACGGTATCCCCCGCCACCCCCGCCGCGGAAAGGTAGCGCGGGGTGCGCGGGTCACCGCTGAGGCTCACCGTATCGAAGGTGCCATCGGTCACCCGCATCCGTAACACATCAGCCCGGTAGGTATGCTGCCCGTATCCTCCAAAGAAGTAGATGGACGAATCCGCCGGGTAGTGTACCTGCGCGTGGTGCAGGTAGGCGACCGGGCGGGCGGGCAGTTCCGGGCGGGCGCTCCACTCCCCGTTCCAGGGTTGCAGACGAAGGGCACCGCGCGCGTCTAGGTGAGGCACGATTATCTCGTGCATCTCCCGGACGAAGGTCGCCGCATCACTATGCCGCAGCACGGGGCCGGAAGCTAACACGGCGGTCTCCCGTCGATCGCCGGAGAGTCGGTAGGTAAGCAAGGTGTCGCTACCCAGGAAGAAAATGCGGTTCGTGGTCGGATCGGATGCCGCCAGGTAGGGCGCGGAAGCGGTAAAGGCGGAAAGGGAATCCCACCGCTCGTGCCGCGGGCGGAGCCAGGAGGCATGGCTCATCGTAGCGATGCGGCCGTCGATAAGGTCGGTAGCCGACGTCCCCTCCGATTCGTCCAGCGGCCAGTAATTGGTCGACTCCCCGTCGCGGTCGATGCGAACATCCCGGACGGAGAAGGGGGGTACATCGTGGGTCGAATAGCGCCCAATCGCGCAGGCACCGAAGGCGATCTTCCAATCCAGGTCTTCCGGGAAAGCGTATGACGAGCGTAGCAGCTCGCGCCCCGCCCGGGTGACCGCCACGGTACCGGAAGCCCGGTCGAGCGTGAGGTGAAATTCCCGCCAACCGGCCGATCGTTCGACACCGGACAGGGGGTAGGTCCGCATTCCGTCAGGGGTGCCGACCACCAGGTTGAACTCCCCGCAATCTTGCTTACGGGTACACTCTACGAGGTCGATGTGGTGGTCTTCGTCGGCGATCAGGCGAACGACGTAACCGAAATACTTCCGCCGGGGCCGCTCCCCCCGCTGTAGAAACCGTAGGTCCAGCCGCCGGCCAAGCGTGAACCCCTCTTGCCCCGGTGCCTGTAAGTGGAGGGCACCCCGCAGGTTTTCCGGCGTATCGTTCCCCGGCAGCAGGAGCCCGTAGGCAGCCTCCGTATCCTGGGCGGCCAGCGGACCGGTGAGCAGCCAGAGGATACAGCCACTACGCAGTATAGTCAGAAGGGTATTCATTGGGCGTATTGCTCCCTCGAAGATAGGAAAAGGGCGATGATGGGCCGCGGACGCGGGCACCGTGCGCGGTGTGATCGACAGCCTGCGATGATCCCGTCGAAGCCCATTCTTCCAAATTATATACTGTTTTTCCTTCTTTTGAGGATTAATTACGCCATTATCCCCTGCGTTAACCCCTGCGTTAACCCCCCCCGGCTACGTTTGCGGCCAACGGTTCTGTCCCCCCCCGGGCCGACCACTAAGTCTCCGATCATGCCAACGCGATTCCTACTGTATCTCTGCTTCTGCCTGCCCGCCTGGGGGCTTACCCAAACGACCGTCGGGGGTACGGTAGTCGATGCGCGGGGCGAACCGCTCATCGGCGTGACCATCCGGGTGGTACAGGGCACCTCCGGTACGGTTTCCGACTATACGGGCACCTTCACCCTGACGATCGACGATCCGGCGACCGCCAAACTGAACGTGTCCTACCTGGGCTACGAAAGCCAGATCGTCCCGCTAGCCGGACGTACCCAGCTTACGATTACCCTCGAAGAGAGTGCCTTCGAACTCGAAACCGTAGCGGTGACCGCCCTGGGCATCGAGCGGGAAACCAAGTCCCTCACCTACGCCCGCCAATCGGTCGACCCCGACAACCTGGTACAGGCCCGTACCCAGAACCTGACCTCCGCCCTGGCCGGTAAGGTAGCCGGGGTACAGGTAACGGGCGGGGCAACCCCGAACTCGTCCAACCGGGTCGTCATCCGGGGGGCCAGTTCGATCACGGGTAACAACCAGCCACTCTACGTGGTCGACGGCATCCCCCTGGATAACTCGGCGGGCGACGACAATGTATCGGTCTGGAACGACGGTGACGACATCGACTACGGCAACCCCATCAGCAACATCAACCCCGACGACATCGAAAGCATCGAGGTGCTAAAGGGGCCCAACGCCGCCGCACTGTACGGCAGCCGGGCGGCCAATGGGGTGATCATCCTGACCACCAAGCAAGGAAAGCGGGGTGAGGGCCTGGGAATCTCGATCAACAGCAACCTCCAGTTCACCGACAACATCCAGTATCTCCGCTACCAGAATGTCTACGGGGCGGGCAATCAGTTCCGGCTGACCAACGGCAGCCCCGCCCAGACCGACCGCGACACGGGGCTACCCATTCCCGGCTTCCACACCCGCTCCTACGGCGACCCCATGCTGGGCTTCCCCGTGCAGGGCTACAACGGGGAGGAAACGGTATACGCCCCCCAGCCGAACAACGTGAGCGAATATTTCCAGACGGGCGCGGTACTCACTAATACGATCAGCCTGAGCCAGGGTGGGGAGGAAGGAAATTTTCGCCTGGCCTACACGAATACGACCGGAGACTTCGTCCTGCCCGGCTTCGAGGAGCAACAACGCCACAACCTTACCTTCCGGGCCAGCCGCGAATTCGGCACCCGCCTCAGCGTGGATGCCAGCGTACTCTACACCAACGACCGGGTCGACAATCGGATCTATCAGAATGGCAGCGACCGCAACCCGCTCTACAACCTGATCTACCTCCACCGCAACCTGAACCGAGCCGACCTGAGTCCCTACGCCGATGAGAACGGCAACGCTTTCACCTTTAACGGGCCTTTCATTAACCCCCTCTGGAACCTCAACGAGAACACCAACCAGGATGTCTCCAATCGCCTGATCGGTCGCATCCAGCTCAGCTACGAGCTACTGCCCAGCCTGCTGGCCCGGGTACGGCTCATGACCGACATCAACCAGGTGGAAGGGGACGAGTTCAACAACGTCGGGGCGCCCTACGACCCGGACGGCTACTACCGCACCTTCAACCGGAATAACCGAAATTACAACTACGAGGGGCTGCTGACCTACCGGCTACGGGGCGACCGCAAGATCAGCGTAGTGGCGACCGCCGGAGGGAACTACTTCGACCGGAGTATCGGGCTACGGGACAGCCGCATCAACAGCCTGCTACTGCGCGGCCTGCCCTCCCTGGCCAACGCCGCCGCCCCGCCCGAGGTGCTGGAACAGGAACTGAACGACCGTATTCTGTCCGCCTTCGGCTCGGCCAGTTTCGGCCTGAATAACACCTATTACCTCGACCTGACGGCACGCAACGACTGGTCGAGTACGCTACCGGCCGACAACAACAGTTACTTCTATCCCTCCGTCGGGGGTAGCTTCGTTTTCTCCGAACTGCTGCCGACTAATAACATTCTGTCGTTCGGTAAGCTGCGGGCTTCCTGGGCCCAGGTCGGTAACGATGCCCAACCCTACCAGACGCTGACCAACTTCCGCTACGGTGGCATCTACAACGGCAACCCCTGGGTTGCCACCGACCGCATTCGGGGAAACCCCGATCTACTGCCCGAGACGACGACCAGCCAGGAGTTCGGAGTCGAACTGATGCTGTGGCAAAAGCGGGTCAGCCTCAACGCGACCTACTACGACGGGAACACGAAGAACCAGATCATTTCGGCCCAGGTGCCGGCGGCCAGCGGCTTCGCCGCCCAGTTATTCAACGCCGGGGAGATCCGCAACTACGGCTGGGAACTGGCCGGTGCCGTCACCCCCATCGACGGAGCCTTCGAGTGGACCGTCGACCTGAACTGGGCCCGCAACAACAGCGAGGTACTTTCCCTGCTGGACGGTGTGGATCGCTTCCTGTTACGGCAGTGGTTCAGCCTCGGCATTTACGCCGAAGTCGGTGAACCCTATGGCGTCATTCGGGGCAATGCGCCGCTGCGGGACGAGAATGGGGCCATCTTGGTCAACCCCAACGGTCGTATCCAGGTGGACCGCGACGCGGAATTGGGCAACGTGACCCCGGACTGGATCGGCGGCGTCCGCAACAGCCTGCGCTGGAAGGGGATCAATCTGAGCGTGCTGTTCGACTTCCGGAAGGGGGGCGACCTGTATTCGGGTACGATGGTACGCGCGACCAATTTCGGGGTGACCGAAGAGACCCTCGAAGGGCGGGATGCGTTCTACTTCTCGTCCATCGTCCTCGGAGAGAACAACAACGAGCGGCGGGGCGTGGGCCTGTTCGGCAACGATTACGACAACAGTGACCGGCCGCGGGGGGCCATCTACCCCAACTCCTTCATCGGGGTGCGCGACCCGGACACCGGCGAGATCGTAGCCGGCGATCCGAACGTCAACTACATCAGCCCCCAGAACTTCTTCTTCGACGCCGGCAGCAACCAGGAACGCTTCACCTACGATGCCTCTTTCGTCAAGCTCCGGGAGGTGGTACTGGGCTATGACCTGCCGCCCAAACTGCTCGAACGGTTACCGCTACAGAGCGCCCGGGTCTCCCTGGTGGGCCGTAACCTGGCCATCCTGCACCAAAATACGCCGGAGGGTATCGACCCCGAGTCCAGCACCACCTCCGGGAACGGGCAGGGCATCGAATACGCCGCCTTCCCACCCGCCGCCACCTACGGGGTAAACCTTCAACTCTCCTTCTGATGTCCGGATTCCTGCACTGCATCCTGCGCGCCGCCGCCCTCCCCCTGCTCGTCGTTTTCGCCCTGACCGGCTGTGTGGACGAACTGACCGACATCAACGTCGACCCGAACGCCTTCACGGAGGTGAGCCCCGAAGACCTACTGTCCGGCTCGATGAAGAACGGGCTCGACCTGATCGGCGGGGAGATGAACAACGAACTCTTCCTCACCTACGGGCAGTACGCCGGGGGGATCGGGGGGCAATTTCCGCGCTACTTCTTCACCGATGCCGGGGTGAACGAATTCTGGAACGATCTCTACATCGACGTACTGAAGAGCGCCCAGGTAATCATCGACGATTATGCCAACGACCCCGCTTTCGCCAACCGGGTACGCATCGCCCGCATCTGGCGCGCCTACGTCTACTCGGTCGCCGTGGCGACCTGGGGGCCCGTGCCCTACGCCAGCGCCCTGGGGGACGAACTGGATATCCGTTACGACACCGAAGAGGCCATCTATACCGACCTACTGGCCGAACTGCGGGCGGCTGCGGGCGGGCTCGACCCCGCCGCCGACCGCCTGGCGCGCGATCCCCTCTTCGGCGGCCGCACCGACCACTGGATCGCCTTCGGGAACAGCCTGCGCCTCAAACTCGCCCTGCGGGTGACCGAAGCCTTCCCCGCCCTGGCCGAAGAACACGGTCGGGAAGTGATGGCCCCCGGCGTGGCCCTGATCACCGAGAACGCCGGGAACGCCATCCTGCGCTGGGGCACTACGGAGGAAAACTGGTCGCACTACTACCGCCGCTACGTCTTCGGTAACAACAACGCCCAGGAACCGCGCGTGAGCGACTGGTACTACCTGCACGTGAAGGGCTACGACGACCCCCGCATCACCGCGATTATGGAACCCTCCGAAGTGCCGCTGACGGTGCTGGATACGCTCTTTTCCGTTGCGGGAGACTCCAACGTGGTGGTCGAATACAACATCCCCTACCTGGGCCGGCCGGCCGGGAACGACAATACGATACCGGAGTGGGACGTACTGCCTCCGGAGAACCCGTTGCAGGGGGTGTTCGAGGAAAACTACAGCCTGGCGAAACTGGATGTCTACTTCGCCCCCGATGCCTTCTATCCCCTGCTCACCGCCGGGGAAACCCGCTTCCTGCAGGCCGAGGCTGCCGTACGGGGGTGGGGGGGCGAGCGGAGTGCCCGGGAGTACTACGAAACCGGGATTAGGCTGAGCTTCGAGCGCTACGGAGTGAGCGGAGCGGATGCCTACCTGGCGCAGGACGGGATCGCCTGGGGAGCGGCCGCCGCGGGACTGCGCCACTTCACCGGTATCGTCACCACCGGAATTACCGCCGACCCCCTGGACCAGATCGTCACCCAGCGCTGGCTGGCGACGTTCTGGCAGGGGCACGATGCCTGGTGCCTGATCCGCCGTACCCGCCTGCTCGACGTGCCGCCCCACATGGAGCCCGACGGACCGGCCCAGGCCATCGGCTTCGCAAACGTACCCGAACGGATGATCTACGCCCCCGAGGAAATGGCGATCAACCGGAGCGGATACGAAACCGGACTAGCCGCCCTTGGCGGACCGGACGCGCTGACCACCCCGCTGGCGATCGGCCGGCCCGATGACTATCCCGACTGGCGCGAACTACGCCCCGACCTGAATTTCGATTACGCTCACGGCTACTACGGGGACACCCTGGAAGAGCTGATCGCCGCGGGCATCCCCTTTACCATTCAGTAAGCTATCAGACCATGTCCTTTACCGCATCCTCCCGCTTACTCCTCTTTACCGTATTCCTTTCCCTGCTGAGTTGCGAGGAAGAGCCGGGGATCACGGCCGAGGACCACTTCCTGAACTACGACGTCCCCTTCCAACCGGTGGAGGAGGACTACCAGGTCGGTGCGCTGTATACCTACAATAACTTCACGCCAAACGTAACCGCCGAGCCGATGGCGGGGCGGTACGAAGCGGCATCCCCCGCCGCCTACGCCGAACACCTGGAGGCGGCCGACCGGGCGGGTATCGACTTCTTCCTCTTTCCGCTACGGGGCAGCCACGTACCGGCCCAGTTTGCCGAAGACAGCAGCCGGCTGGCTACGCTGTTGGCGGTCGGGGGGGCCGACGAACAGGGCTTCGCCCTGGCGTACGACATCGGAAACTTCAACCTCAATAACGGCCCCCGCCGCATCGAACGGGCTCCGGGAATGCTGGTCGACAAGTTCATCGGTGACCTGCTGCGACTGGCGGATGCCTTCTTTGACCGGCCGAACTACGCCGAGGTGGAGGGTCGTAAGGTCGTCTACCTCACCAACGCCCACAACCTGTTCGCCAGCGACAACGCAGCCCTCTACGCCCAACTGCGGACCACCCTGGCCGGCACGGGCCACGAGCTGTACCTCATCGGTGAACAGCCCGCCTGGACGCCACCGGGCCGCTACGACTTTCGCTTCGAAGGCGGGGTGGATGCCGTAAGTATGTCACGCTACGTGGAGATATCCAATGGCTTCTACAACCGTTTCCAGCTGTTCGAGACGATGGTGGACCAAGCCTGGCAGTACAATGCCGAGGTATTTCAGCAGCAGGGGCTGGACTTCGTCCCCCAGGTAAGTCCCGCCTTCGACCGGCGCATCACCGCCCCGCCCAGCCGGGACTTCGTGTTCGAACGGGACAGCGACGGAAGTTTTTTCGCCCTCTACGCCAATTTAGCCCGCCGCGCCGCCACCCGCCCGCTAGTTATCGTGGACAGCTTCAACGACTTCAGGGTGGACAGTCAGATCGAGCCGACCACGGGCTACGGAGATACTTTCGTAGAGGCCGTCCGTCAGGAATTTAAGCGGAACTGAGCCGTGCATTTCCGGATCCCATCGCACCTGCGCGCCGCCGCCCTCCTGCTCTTGCCCCTCGTGGCATGGGCCTGCTCCGTATCCTCCGTCGGGGTAAGTACCTTATCCCCCCTAGAAGAAGTCGACCCCTTCATCGGTACCGGGGGGCACGGCCACACCTTTCCGGGGGCCACGCTACCCCACGGGATGGTACAGCTCAGCCCGGATACCCGTACGGCGGGCTGGGACGCCTGCTCCGGCTACCACTACTCGGACACGACGCTGCTCGGCTTCAGCCACACCCACCTGAGCGGGACGGGCATCGCGGATATGCTCGACATCCTCTTCCGACCGTACGGCACGGCGCGGTCGCCCGCCGATATCGCCCCGGCCCCCTTCCGGCACGGCGAGGAAGAGGCCCGGCCCGGCTACTACGCCGTACGGTTGGCGGACGATGATATCCGGGTTGAGCTGACGGCCACCGCCCGTACCGGCCACCACCGCTACACCTACGCGGCGGGAGCCCCCCGTGGCGTACTGATCGATCTGGAACATAAGGTGGCCCACCACCGAAACCGGGAAACGCGGCTGACCGTCATCAGCGACACGGAGATCGCGGGGTATAAGTACAGCAGTGGCTGGGCAAAGCGCCACCCGGTGTACTTCTACGCCCGCTTCAGTGCGCCCTTTGCCTTTCGGCTATTCGAGGGCGAGGCGGCGGTAGCGGGCCCGGAAAGCGTCGGCAGGAGCGGCCGTGCGCTACTGGACTTCGGCAATGCGGAGCGCGAACTTCAGGTCAGCGTGGGCATCTCCACCGTAGACGCAGCCGGCGCGCGCGGCAACCACCGGGCGGAAGCGGAGGGCGGGCTCTTCGACGAAGTCCTGGAGCAGGCAACGGCCGCCTGGGAGCGACAACTGGCGGGGGTATCCCTTCGCGGGGGTACGAAGGCGCAACGGACGATCTTCCGGACGGCCCAGTACCACGCCGCCCTGGCCCCCTACCTGCAATCGGACGCCGACGGCCGCTACCGGACGATGGACCAGCGGATCGGTACCAGCACCCAGGGGCCGGTCTACACCGTCTTTTCCCTCTGGGATACCTACCGCGCCCTGCATCCTTACCTGTCGATCACCGACCCGGAGCTGAACGGCCACTTCGTGAACAGTTTGCTACGGAAGGCGGAAGAAGGCGGGGTGCTGCCGAAATGGGAACTGGTCGGTAACTACACCGGTAGCATGATCGGCTACCACGCCGTATCCGTCATCCTGGACGCTTACCGGAAGGGGGACCGAAGTTTCGACCCCCTGAAGGCCTACCACGCGATGCTACGTGCCGCTTCCTTCGACACCAGCGGGATCGACTTTCCCGCGGATATCGTACGCGATCGCCTAATGCCGCTGGCCAAGTTACTCAATGACTCACTCGGCTACATTCCGGCCGACCTGGAGAACGAGTCGGTAAGCAAAGCCCTGGAATACGCCTACAACGACTGGTGCATCGCCGAGATGGCCACGGAAATGGGGGATGCGGCCACGGAGGCGCGCTTTCGGGAACGGGCCGGACGCTACGCGCACTACTTCGACCCCGGCACGGGTTTTTTTCGTGGCCTCAGGAGCGATGGGAGTTGGGTCACCCCCTTCGACCCCGCCTTCAGTCGCCACCGTCGCGACGAATATACGGAGGGCAATGCCTGGCAGTGGCTCTGGTACGTACCCCACGACATCGACGACCTGGTCGCTCTTCACGGGGGGCGGGAGGGATTCCTGCGCAAGCTGGACAGCCTCTTCAGCGTCTCCTCGGAGGTGAAAGGGGAGCACGCTTCCAACGACATATCCGGGCTCATCGGTCAGTACGCCCACGGCAACGAGCCCAGCCACCACGTCGCCTACCTCTACAGCCACGTGGGCCGCCCGGAGCGGACGCGGGAGTTGGTGGACAGCATTGTGGCCGGACTCTACTTCGCCGCACCCGCCGGTCTGCCGGGCAACGAGGACTGCGGGCAGATGTCGGCCTGGTACCTGATGAGTGCACTGGGATTGTACCAGGTATGCCCGGGCGAGCCGGAGTACACGCTCGGCTACCCCCTATTCGATGCGGCTACCGTACGCCTGCCCGGGGGGCGGGAACTGACCGTGCGCCGGGAACGTACGCGGGGCGGCCGGGTTACCCTGAACGGCGACCCCCTGCCCGGCCCCACCGTCAGCCACCGCCAGCTGATGGCGGGCGGTACGCTCGCCTTCCCCCTCACCCCGGAACCTACCGCGAAATGAACCTACCGCTCCCCCTTCTGGCCGTCACTGTCTGTCTGTTCGTCGGTGCCGGGTGTGCGACTCCCGATCCCGAGCGACCGAACATCCTGTTCATCATGTCGGACGACCACGCTTTTCAGGCCATCAGCGCGTACGACAGTAGCCTGATCCGCACCCCGAATATAGACCGGTTGGCGCGGGAGGGGATGCTGTTCGAGCGGGGCTTCGTGACCAACAGTATCTGCGGTCCGAGCCGGGCGGCTTTACTCACCGGAAAATTCAGCCACGTCAATGGCTTTCACGGGAACAGCGACCGCTTCGACCCCGACCAGGAGACCTTCCCGAAACTGCTGCGCGCCGACGGTTACCAGACGGCCCTGATCGGCAAGTGGCACCTCGGCAGCGACCCCCAGGGGTTCGACTTCTGGCGCATCCTGCCCGGGCAGGGCTGGTACTATAATCCGGATTTCATCGAAATGGACGGGCAGAAGAAGCAGTACCGGGGCTACGTGACCGACCTGATTACCGACTTCGCCCTCGACTGGTTACGGGAAGAGCGGGAGGATGACCGGCCCTTCTGCCTCTTCTACCAGCACAAGGCCCCCCACCGGGAATGGATGCCGAGCTCGGAAGACTTCGACCGCTTCGACGATCGGCAATTTCCCCTGCCGCCTACCTTTTACGACAATTATGCCGGGCGGCGGGGCGCAGGTGCAGCGGAGATGGGGGTCCGGGATCACATGAACCTCACTGGCGATACGAAACTGAGCCCGGAAGCCGCAACGGGGTATCCCGGTAACGACCCCTATGGCGTGCGGCAGTATACTAAAGAAATGAGTCGGATGACGGACGAGCAACGCGCTGCCTGGCTCACCGAATACGGCCCGGTGGAGGAAGACTTTCTGGGACGTTTCCAACACACTACCGAAACGAGCGACTCGCTGGCCGAGTGGAAATTTCAGCGGTACCTCACCGACTACCTGCGCTGCATCGCCGCCATGGACCGCAACGTGGGCCGGGTGCTGGACTACCTGGACCGGGAGGGGCTGGCCGAAAACACCATCGTCGTGTACACCTCCGACCAGGGCTTCTTCCTGGGGGAGCACGGCTGGTTCGACAAACGGTGGATGTACGAGCAGAGTTTCCGGACGCCCATGCTGGTGCGTTTCCCTCGGGAGGTCGCCGCCGGTAGCCGGAGTGAAGCCCTGGTACAGAACATCGACTTCGCTCCTACCCTACTGGACTACGCCCGTATCCCCATCCCCGACGCCATGCAGGGCGAAAGTCTGCGGCCGGTACTGAAGGGGGAGCGACCGGCGGTCCGGGATGCCCTCTATTACCACTATTACGGCTTCCCGGCCATCCATCGGGTGAAGCGCCACTACGGTATACGCACCGACCGCTACAAGCTGATACACCTCTACAACGACATCGACGCCTGGGAGCTCTACGACCTGGAGCGTGACCCCCACGAGATAAACAACCTCATCGACGACCCCACCTACGCGGAGGTCGAAACTGGCCTGCGGGAGCAACTGTCGGAACTAAGGGAACAGTATCGCGTGCCGGAGGAGGACGGCTTCGTGAGCCGGGAGGGTAGCGGAAACGTAAAGGCGGGGCGGCAGCATTGACCTGCCCGGAAAAATCTAGAACGACCCCTAAAATCCACATACCATGAAATTCGTGCATTACTTTCTCCCGTTTATCTGTATCGGGGTGTTCGGCTCCTCCGTTCGGGCCCAAACCCTCATCGCGCATCCCCACGATCCGGCCGCGGAGTGGATACGCTACGACTTCGACGTTACCCAGCCACCCTACAATGCGGTAGCCAACGACGGTCTGAGCGATCTGTCCGCCTTCCGCCGCGCCGTGCAAGCCTGCGCCCGGGCGGGCGGCGGGGTCGTGTACGTCCCGCCCGGAGAGTACATCCTCGACGATAAGCTACGGATCGAGCAGGGCGTGACCCTGCGCGGGGTCTGGCTCCACCCCGCGACCAATCCCAACCCGAACGCGGCCGGGACCGAGCAATCGGTGTTGCGCGTCGAATACGACCCGGCGGGTAATCCCTCCGCCTTCACCCACATCCAGATGGCCCGTAGTAGTGGGCTGCGCGATATCAACATCTGGGACCCCCTCCAGCCCAAGCCGACCAGCGGAACCCCCTTCCGGCCGATCGCCCGCCCCTGGACCATTCAGCAGGGGGGTGAGATACAGGCTACGGTAGAGCGGGTCACGATCTACAATGCCTACAACGGAATTCAACTCGGCCCGGCGGCCAATGAGCTCGGTACGTACAAGGACATTTACATGACCGTACTGAATAAGGGACTGGTGCGAGACAAGGTCTTCGACGTGGCCCGTTTCCAGCGTATCGACCTCAGTCCGGCATGGTGGCGAAGTTCCGGACTGGCGAACGCTCCGGTAAGCAACGGAGACTACGGACGGCTGGTGGGCTACACCCGGAACAACAGCATCGGTATCGATTTCAAACACTTCGCGTGGACCTGGATGTACGACATCGACATCCGGGATATGAATATCGGCATCGTACTGACCAAGACCGACCAACAGCCCAACAACGACGGGGGGACCGGCCGGGGGCCCTGCGGGGGCTTTCTCGACCTGCAATTGACCAATAACCGGGTCGGTATCGCCCTGGGAGACGTCAACGATCAGGGCCTGGTATTCGCCGACGTACAGCTCTTTTCCAATCTGCGCGACGCCATCGGCGTGCTGACGCTGGACGGGAGCGGCGGTCCGGGGCGGACGGTAGAGTACGTCGATACCTTCAGGGGAATTGCCGAGTTTAACGACATCATCTTCAACGGCGCCAAACTGAAGTACGCCGTGGAGATGCGGGGAACCGGTAATCTCAGCCTGACCAACGTCCGCTTCAAACGGCACGCCGCCGGCGGTGCCGATGTCTACGCCCGACGGGGCAAGGCCGTCGTTACCAGTAGCGTGTTCGCGGAGTCCGACGGCCACGTCCGCATCGATGACGGCCGCCCCTTCGTCACCCTGGTGAGCAACGACTATCCCGATAGCCTGGTGGCGGTTGGCCCGCCGGCGAATGTAGCCAGCCAGGTCCGCGTCGACGACCGGGACTTCCCCGTCAGAAACTACGGCGGCAACAAGGTCTACCGCTACGACGACTTCATCTTCCGACCGGCGCAGCGGCAACTGTTCAACGTACGGGATGCCGCCTACGGAGCGGTGGGGGACGGAAGCGCGGACGACACGCCGGCCCTCCGGGCGGCCCTGGCGGCGGCGGAGGGGGCTGGTGGCGGCATCGTCTATTTGCCACCCGGATATTACCGTACTACCGGCCAGCTGGCCATCCCGACCGGTGTAGAACTCCGCGGCGTGTACGACACGCCCCACTTCACCAACCTGGGCTACCGCCAGATCGACGATCCCACCCTGCAGCAGGGTAGCGTGATCGCCGTCGACTTCGCGAAAAACAATGCGGCGGGGCAGCCGGCCATTCTTCTACGCCCCGGCAGCAGCGTGCGTGGGTTTAAGATGTGGTACCCCCAGCAGGAATGGGTGGACTTCAGCCCCACCGACGTGAACGACCCGAACCTGTACCAAAACATCAGCGGCGGCATCCGTTTTGCCTACCCTCACGCCATCCGTGGTGCGGGCAACAATGTCCACCTGCGCGACATCACCCTGGTCAATGCTTTCCAGGGAGTCGACCTCAGTCAGGGCTGTAGCGACTACCACGTCAACTACCTCGGCGGAACGGTGCTCCGGGAGGGCCTGAAGGTTTCGGGGCGGGGTGGCGACATACGCAACGTTCAATTCAACTTCACCTACTGGCGGCGTTCGAATATGCTGGGTGACGACAATACGGCCGGGGGCAATAACATCAGTCCGGCCCGTTACGTGGATACCGAATGGGCCATACAGCGCAGGGCGGTATACAGTACCAATAAGCCAATGAATGCCTTCGTTCTCGACAATGCCAAGGACCAAAATTGGCTCCACTGCTTCGTCTTCAAGGCGAAGAACGGCTTTACCGTCAACGGCAATACGGAGGGCTACCTGGCGGCCATCGGCTCCGACGAGAGCGAAACCCCCATCCGCATTAATGGCGGTGGTACGGGCAACAATCGCAACCGGCAACTGAATGTCATCAACGGGCAGTTCGTAGCGCAAAAATCGCCCTTCGACAAGCGCAACGTCCGGGTTACCGCTCAGGCCGGCGCGAACCAGCGAATTAACCTATACAATACGATCACCTGGGGCAACTCACCCGGCCCGGACGGGGGGCTACAGGTTTCCGGCGGCGACGTGCTCATTCAGAACATCAATTTCGAGCGCCATGGAGAGGTCAAGGACTTCGGTACCGGGCTTACCAATTTCTTCGGCGTACTGCACAACGGCGGGCGGCTGACCCTGACCGCCCCCTTCTTCAAGAAGAAGATCGGTCAGAACGGAGCGAATGTCTTCGGTAAATACTTCCGCTTCGTTGGCGTAGGCCCCGGTGATGCCCGGATAGCGAGCTACTTCTGGGGCGAGCGCCCCGTGGACGTGACCGAGGCGGAGGCGGTTGTCTACGATAGCCCGGCTACCGAGTCTAACGTAAGCTGGTATCCGACCTGGTGCGTGAACGAGGGGCGGGCGGATTGCTTCACCACTCGGACTATCCCATCCGCCTCTTCGCGGGCCGAAGCGGAAGAGCTACGGGCCTATCCTAATCCGGTCATGGACCGGCTATCGGTCACCGTGCCGGAAGACTTCGGGGCGCCGATCCGCTACCGACTGATGAACGCGACGGGTAGTTTGCTACGTGAGGGCCGGGCGGAAAGCCATCGCTTCACGCTCGGGATGGCCCCGCTTCCGGCGGGGACGTACTTTCTGGAAGTATCCGGGAAGGGGGAACCGGTCACTCTACGGATAGTGAAGCGGGGTGGTAACTAACGAACCGCTACTACGATCGCAGCCCTCATAATCCCACCGGCTGCCCCATCCCCCCGTTCGTCGCCACGTCCCAGGCCGCAAACCGCACCCACTTATGGTCGCCGACCGTAAAGGGGATGCGGAAGGTTCGCTGACCATGGGTGCCGGTATCCGTTGCCTCCACGGTTATTCGCTGCACCTGGCTTACACCGGGGGCCCCTTCTCCCCCGCTGACGCTGTCGCCCCCGCCCAGTACCAGTTCGACGAAATCCAGGGGGAAGCTCCAGTGGACCTCGGCTACGTAAGTACGCTCGTCCCCCTCCCCCTCGATGCGCTGCTCGGGGATTAACACCTCGCCGGAAGTGACGAAGAAGTCGCCAGTCCGCAAGGCTTCTACGATGGCGGTCATATCGTCGACGCCAGGTACGCTGTCGAGACGGAGGTAGTTGACGGGCGACATGCCGTAGGTATCGTCCCAGGCCGGCTTGCCGCGGTCACCCAGATCGCTGCGGGCCTCGCTGATCGCCAGGGCGGATTTAGGCTGGAAACCCCGCTGGGCCAGGTAGTGGTTGGTTTCGTCCCAGAGCCGTTGAAAGCGGTACTCCCCAAGCCGGATCTCGCTGCCGTCGATGCCCATGCCCCAGCGCCAGCCGAGGCCGAAGAAGCGGGGGTGGCGGAAGTAGTCGGTGTCCCAGATCGCGTAGGGGTAGCCGGTGGAGCGCTTGGCGTCAGGGTGGGCCATACTGACCACTACGTTCTCCCGCTCGCACATCTCCATGAGGTCGCTCGGCTCGCCGAGGTTGTAGACGGTGCCGTAGGTCGGGTGGTCTTCGTAGAGCGGTTCGCCGGGGTCGCGGTTGGGCCACCAGTAGATGGGGTGGCTGGGCAGCAACTCGTAGTGGCCACCGAGGAAGGGCCGGCGGCCGCCCGTGCTGTTCTCGTCGCTGGGCATGAGCAGGAAGCCCTCGTCCGACTGCCGGCGGGCGGCCTCGTAGTAGTTGTCCAGGTCCTTGAGGTAGAGGTCGTTGGCGAGTTTGCGCCCCGGACCCCGCGCCCCGTCGATGACGCTGAAGATGTCCACGCCCACCCCCTTCATCGTGCCCACGTCGTTGAGCTGCTGGTCGAAGTTACCGATCTCCTGCAGCCGCGCCACCATGCCGACGTGGTAGTGGTGGCCCATGACCTTATAGCCGGGCAGCTCGGGGAAGCGGTCGCCGTTGGTCAGGGCCAGGGCACGTTCCATGGCGGTATCGGCCCCGCCGCGACTCAAATACCAGAAGACGGGCATCCGCTGGTCGGTACCCGGGCGGGCGCTGTAGAGGGCGAAGTTGTGGTAGAACTCGGGGTCCTGCTCCCCGTCGGCTTGCCGGATGCCGAAGGCGAAGGTGCCGCCGGCGTCCTTGCGGTACCAGCCGTAGCCGAGGTTCTGCTCGCTCTCCCGCGCCCAGTAGAAGCTGTGGGGCGGGGGGAAGGCGGCCAGTCCGCCTCCGTTCAGCTCGGCGGCCAGCAGGCGGTTATTGGTCTTGATGACGGTGCGGCCGGCGTCGACGGGTCCGCCCAAACGGTAATCCTGCGGCCGGCCGGTAAGGTCGTTCCAGACAAGGCGGTTGCCGGTTTCGGTGGGGAGCCCCCGGAGCCCACCGGCGTACTTGAAGGCGACGTTCTGCTCCTCCGTACTGGCGACGATCATCTGCCGGATCAGCCCCGAGCCCCGAAAGACGGTAAAGTGCAGCTCCCCCCGGAAGGGGCCGGCCGTCACCCCGTCGAAGATGATATCCATTCGCTGGCCACGGGTTTCTACGCGGGCGTTCCGGCTATCGTAGGAGGCGGTTATGGCCTGAATTTCGCTCGTATCCCGCGGCAATCCGGGTTGGCTGGCCACCCCCTCCCCCGGCGGCAGGCTGCTGGCGTGCGACAGCGGCGGGTCGGAGCTGGTGTAGAGCGGCGCGTCCCAGAAGGCATCCCACTGGTAGCGCTGGATCATACTATCGGTAATTGTCATACCCAGCACCTCGGTCAGTGGCTCCATCTGCTGCATGGTCAGGCGGCGGCGGCCGGTCTTGATGCGGTACTCGGGTCGGAGGTCGCGGGCCAGTACCTCGTAGGGGCCGGTGGGCGGGGCTACGGCCAGTTCGGAAATAGTTGGGGTGCCGGACTGGATGGTGAAGGTGAGGCGGCAGCGGTCCTGATTGTCGCCGGTCCAGTCGATGGTTAGCCCCTCCCCATCCGTAGCCATTAGACCTTCCTGGGGGGTATAGGCAGCAAGGTCAAACGTTTGCCCTGTGGGCGAGCGTTGCGCTTGTAGTTGGGCGCGGACGCAGGTGCAGAGTAAAACGGCGAAACATACTCGGATAAGTACCATAGTGGCAATATACTGTATCCCGCTCACCGCTACCAGCCCCTATGCGTCCTGGAAGGACGCCTCAACCCTATCCCGGGGATTCATCCCTGTGGTCATCCCCCCAGCAGCTTTTCACGGCGACTGCAAGTCGCAGCGTGCTGACGCGGCTGCAAGCCGCGTTGTACTCTGCCCCCGGTGTCCTGGAAGGACGCGTCCGCCCTACCGGTGGGCTTCCGTCCTCTGCTTTGCCCTCCTCCGGCGTTCCGCCCCCATGTACCCCCCGTAAGTCACCGAAGATGCTTCCACCTCCAACTCCCGGCGGCTGATTTTCAAATCGCGGAAGGAGTAGAACTCGAGGGGGTCACCCATGGCGGCGGTGATGAGGTCGAGGTAGCCATCTCCGTCAAGGTCGGTCAACAGGGGTGTAGAACCGAGATTGGTACCGACTTCCCACGCTCCCAATTGACTGGCCGGCCCCCGACCTGCGGGGAATACCAATAGCTCGCTGGAGCGGTAATCCTGGGAATGTATGGCATTGCCGATTTCCCTGACTTGGTTAACGCAGATGAGTACGTCACTTTTACCATCCCCGTCGAAGTCAGCTACCACCGGCGAAGCGTACTGAAAGGTGCCTAATGTATCGGTATGGACAATAGCCCCCGTTTGCCCGTCCACCAGTATATGAATGGTGTATTCCGTGTTCGGCCAGGGGCCTTTCCCGAAACTGGCGAAGAAGTCAGGCACCTCGTCGTCACCGGTGAAGTAGCCCGGTGCGGCCATGACGTAAGTATCGAAAGCCCCCTCTGGACTGGCCGACCAGAGCAGCTTCCCCGAGCGGCCATCCGTAGCGACTAGCCGGCCGTCGACGGTCGGGATGATGATATCGGCCACCCCGTCCAGGGTGATATCGATCAGTACCGGTGGGGCGATCATGCCCTTTTCTCCCCCGTAGACGAGAACCTTCGAGGAGGCCAAACTGCCCGCTAGCAGGGAGTCCAAACTGACCCGGTAGAGACTGCCGCTGATGTCTTCCCCCCCCGTCCCGTAAATGATATCCCTTCCCTTGCCGAAGTCATGAACGAGGGGGGACATATACACTTCTTTGCCGTCGGGCACGGCTACTTTCCGGAGCTGCTTACCGGATTTTCCGCTCAGGACCATGAGGTAGCCACCGGGGCGGTCGGTATCCCCGTGCCGCGCTTTTACGAAGCCCCCGTAGGCGGTTAGGAGATCGGCGTAGCCATCGCCGTCGACATCGGGGAGCCACTGGGCGGTATAGAAATTGAGAAGGGTCGTGTCGTTCACGTAGTCGAAGGTCTCGTTGTAGGGTAGATGCTCCCACAGTGCCGTGCCCGTCCTTCCATCGATGGCCTTGAAGGTGGCCGAGCGCCCGCCGATGAAGACCTCATCGGTCCCGTCTCCCGTGATATCCTGAAGGATGGCGGTGCCTACCACCTGATTGTGCCCGCTTACTTGCCACAATATGCGCCCATCAACACCATCTAACGCAATTACGGAAGCTTCCACGGAAGCAAATTCCCGGGCTCCGGCCCCGATTACGATATCCAGGTGACCGTCCCCGTTGAGGTCCATAGCAACGGGCGAGGAGGAGGAGCCGATGGCCGGGATGGTGACCGACCAGTCGTTGGCTTCGTGCCCGCAGCCGGTGAGTAACAGAAACAGCAGACCGGAAAGCGGAAAGCCTCGGTGGTGATAATTCATACGAATACCGGCTTCCGCCACTTCGGGGGTGAATGTGAGATCTTCTAACGATTGAAAGCCGAAATGGGTGTCGGAGCGTAACCCCTCCGCTAGCTAGACCTACCGAGCCAATTGATCAGCTGTTGCCATCTCAGTACCCCAATTACGAACGAGAGCCCTAGTCCGATCAGTCCGAGCACGCAAAAACCTACCCCCCACGGCAGACCCGAGCCGGGAACCAGGGCGGTGGCCGTCAGGAGCAAACCGAGTAAAAGCAGCCGCCCATACCCAATCACCCCCACCCCCAATCCCAACCACCGATGCGCCAGCCCCGCCTGCCCCACCGCCACGAAGGCCTGGGTCGCCAGGGTAACCGCCGCCGCCCCGGGAGCCCCGTAACGCGGCAGCGCCCAGAGGTTGCCGGCCACGTTGAGCAGGATACCCGCCACGAAGAGGTAGTTGGCCCGCCCGATATAGCCGGTAGCGCTCAGTAGGGCCCCGTAGGCATAGTTCAAGCACTGAGCGATAAAAGTCAGCGACAAGAAGAAGAGGATAGTGGCCGTCCGCGGCTCTGCAAAGTCATAGAGCAGATAAACGTTCTCCTCGGCGTAAGCCGCCAGACTCACCCCCGCCACGATCCCCACCGTCAGCAGCAGCCGCACGCTGAAGCCCAGTAACTCCCCCACCCCCTGCCCCCGGGCGTGCAGGCGGGCGTACATGGGCAGGAGTAGTCCGGCCAGCAGCCAACCGACGGTATTCAGCGCGTCCAGCAGCCGGTAGCCCGCCGCGTAGTGACCGGCCGCCTCGACCCCATCTACCAACAATCGCTCGATCATCACGGCGTCCGTTCGGGTATAGGCCGCCTGTAGCAAAATGGCGATCGCAAAGGGTA
>CAZKPE010000043.1:0-21010 GCA_964554545.1 uncultured Lewinella sp. | reverse complement strand
GCCGACTATAGCGCCGCGGACCGGCAAGTCATTCACTTCGGGGCCGTCAGTTCGGCCTTCCACGTGTGGATCAACGGGACCTACATCGGCTACTCCGAGGGCAGCCGGACGCCGGCGGAATTCGACTTCACCCACGTCGCCCGCTCCTCGGATAATGACGTCTACCTGGAAGTATACCGCTACAGTTCCGGTTCCTATCTGGAGGACCAGGACCACTGGCGGATGTCCGGTCTGCACCGGGAGGTCTACGTGCAATCCACCCCCGCCGTCTACCTCTTTGATGTGTTTCTGAAGCCGCGACTGACCGCCTCCCTGGACACGGGTCTGCTGCGTATCGAGCCGCAGTTTCACTTCCGCGACCCGGCCGAACTCGTCGACCATACCCTCACCGCCGAATTATTCGGGCCCGATGGGCAGACCGTACTGGACACCCCCGGGCAAATCCCCCTCAAACCGATTGCCGACTACTACCAGCGTGGTGCCTACCGAGGTCCCTACGGCCAACACCAATTTTACGGCATGGAACTAACCGCCCCCGCCGCCCTACCCTGGACCGGAGAGACGCCGAACCTCTACCGGCTGGTCCTGACCCTCCGCGACGGCATGGGCGATATCGTGGACATTACCGGTCACAACCTGGGCTTTCGGAACCTGAGCTGGGGGGAGGACGGCTTCCTGGTCAATGGTAAGCCGGTGATTTTCTACGGCGTCAATCGCCACGATCATTCGGCGACTTATGGAAAGGCCGTCACCCGGGATGAGATAAGGGAAGACCTGCAGCTGATGCGGGCCTTCAACGTAAACGCGATTCGTACCAGTCACTACCCCAACGACCCCTACCTCTACGAACTGGCCGACAGCGTGGGCCTTTACGTGCTCGACGAGACGAATATTGAAACCCACAAGGCGGGCAGCCAGCTCAGTAGCCTCCCGATGTTTGCCAATGCCATGCTGGACCGCGCCATTCGCATGGTGGAGCGCGACAAGAACCACCCCTCTATCGTCGGTTGGAGTCTGGGCAACGAATCGGGTACCGGCCCCAACCACGCCGCCATGGCCGCCTGGGTCAAAACCCGGGACCCCTCCCGTTTCCTGCACAATGAAGGAGCTGCCGGTCAGGATTACCGTACGCCCATGATTGCCGATGCCGACTACGTGGACATTCGCAGCCGCATGTATACCCGCAAGGAAAAAATGCGGGATTTACTGGAAGCCCATCCGGAATGGCCGCTGATGTACTGCGAGTACGCCCATTCCATGGGTAACAGTACGGGACACCTCGATACCTTCGTCAACCTCTTCCGGCAATACGACAATATGGTCGGCGGCTTCATCTGGGATTGGATGGACCAGGGGCTATACAAAAGCAGGGAGGACGGCAGCCGCTTTTTGGCCTACGGGGGCGACTTCGGGGAGGATATCCACGATGGCAACTTCCTGGCAAATGGATTGGTCTTCGCCGATCAGACCCCCCAGCCGGCCCTGTACGAAGTGAAGACCGCCTTTCAGCCGCTGGAGGTAATCGATCGCAACGGAAGCTACTACCTGAAAAGTCACCTGACCCATACGAACGCCAATCAGTATGACATGGTCGTACGGTACGTGACCGATGATGGAGTGGAGGCCCGACCGAAGCGCTCCGCCCCCAGCCTGCCCCCCGGTGGAGAAGTCGAGCTCACCGGAATCACCGATCAACTACCCAATGACCTTCTGGCCATCGAGGTCGCCTTCCTGCAGCGGGAAGCCGCATTCGGGCGGCCAGCCGGGCACGAGGTCGCCTTTACCCAGTTCGCGCTTGGGCTGGACGACCGCCCCGCTCCCTTTGCACCTGCGCACCGCGCCCAGTATCAGGAAACACCTACCTCCCTGGTGCTTTCCGGTGGTGACCTTACCGTATCCGTAGACCGGAAAACGGGGGTCGTGATGGACGTCACCCAAGACGACCGGGAGTTAATTAATGCCCCCCTGCAGCCTAACTTTTGGCGGGCCACGACGGATAATGACCGCGCCGGTGGCCTCAGTCGCCGCTATGCCATCTGGAAGGATGCCGCACCCACGCTGATCTCCAACCAGTTCCGGGATAATACGCTGGAGCTGACCCGCAGCTACCTGGACGGCAAAGTAACCGAAACGGTGCGCCTGCGCATCACCCGGGAGGGCCGCCTGGCGGTGGAACAGCAAATCCGGAAAGCCACGGATGGGGAGGACGTGCCCGGCATCTTCCGCTACGGCCTGCGCACGCGTATCGATCCGGCCTACGAGACCGTCAGTTGGTTCGGCCGCGGCCCCCTCGAGAGCTACGCCGACCGCAAGCTGGCGGCCCGTTTCGGCACCTACACCCTGCCCATCGGGGAGCTGAATAGCGACTACATCAAGCCAGTAGAGAGCGGGAATCGAAGCGACGCCCGCCGGCTCCTGATCACCGGTCCGGGAGTACCGAACCTGAGCGTAAAGGGGCGCTTCGACTTCAGTATCAACCCCTACGGTCAGGAGGAACTGGAGGAAGCCGCCCACCTGAGTGACCTGCCTGAATCCAATACCTATTACCTGCACATCGACTACGGGCAGGCCGGCGTAGGCGGTGACGACAGTTGGACGCCGAATGCCGTACCCTACCCTGAGCACCGCCTGGAGTGGTCTGATGCACCCTACACCTTCCGCTTCACCATCGGCAGTTCAGTGGCCCGCTAACGGGCATCGACGACGGTCATCTCCTCCACCAGGTGGGGGGCACCGCCGAGTTTGTCGATCAACCAGAGGACGTAGCGGATGTCGACCATGATGTTGCGGCAGATCGTCGGGTCGTAAAAGACATCGGACATCGTACTCTGCCAGGTCCGGTCGAAGTTCAGTCCTACCAACTGGCCCTTGCCATTCAGGGCGGGGCTGCCGCTATTGCCACCGGTGGTGTGGTTGGAACCCAGGACGCAGACGGGCATTTTTCCTTCGGAAGTAGCGTAGCGTCCGTAGTCCTCAGCTTCGTGCAATTCGAGTAGACCTTCCGGAAGATCGAACTCGTAGTCCCCGGGTTGGTACTTGGCGACCACCCCGTCCAGGTACGTCATATGATCATAATCCACCCCGTCGAGTCCCGTGAAGCCTTCGAACTTGCCGTAGCTCACCCGCAGGGTACTGTTCGCATCGGGGTACAGTCGGCGCTCGGGGAAGAAACGGAGCAGGCCTTCCATGTACTTTCGTTCCAGGGCATTCATCCGCTCGGCGTAGGCATTATAGGGGTCGACAATCCGCTGCTCGTTGTGGCGGTTCAGCTGGCGGATGAACTGAAAAGCCCGGTCGCTGCGAACGAGCTCGATGAACTCTTCCGTATCTCCCGATAGCAACTCCAGCAGCCGTTCGCCACGGGCCAGGTAGCTGACGGCGTAGAGGTCGCCGACCAGAGCCCGGACGGACGGACTGAAAGCAATCTGGTCCCGTACGTACACCGATTGATCATCGGCTGCCACTTCCTCCGCGTACGCTTGTAGGAGGCGTGCGGCGACGTCCCGGTCCACATCGGACCGGTAACCATCGTAAAAATTCTGTAGGTAGCTCCGAATGGCTGGGACGCGCTGGTTGAAGGCCGCGATTCCGTTATTGTCGGCGATCTTGAATTGGCGGTCCAGGACATTAGCGATGCGGAAGAGGTCGATATTGTAGTTCAGTTCCCCGACGTAGGCCCGGATGGCCTCTAATGGTAACCGTTCGTGATAGAGGCTGTCCAGCCGGGGAATCAGGTAGCCGTACTCCGCCGCCGCCGTTGGTTTGGCGGTCAGCCGCTGGTTGAACTCCCGCTCCATGGCCTGTCGCTGGGCTACCGCGTCAACGGCTTCCACGCCCTGGCTTTCGCCCCGCCACTTCTTCCAGGCATTGGCGATCCGGGCCTGCTTGCTGGCGTAGTCGATGCGCACCTGAGGGTCAGCCCGCATCGCACTGTCGATGACCGCCAGGCTCAGATCGCGCATCCCGATGCGGATGGGGTTAATCATTTCGGTGCGTTGGGCGATGGCCGTGGCCGGCAGGTACTGGTCCGTGGTGCCGGGGAAGCCGAAGATCAGGGAGAAGTCCCCTGGCTGCACGCCGTCCAGGCTGATCTCCAGGTGGCGTTTCGGGACCATGGGGATGTTGTTTTCGGCGTAGTCGGCGGGGCTGCCGTCCGGGGCGGTGTAGATGCGGAAGAGGCTGAAGTCACCCGTATGCCGCGGCCACTCCCAGTTGTCGGTATCGGCGCCGAACTTGCCAATCGAGGAAGGCGGGGCACCCACCAGGCGGACGTCGTTGTAGGTCCTGGTGACGAAGGCGTAAAACTTGTTGCCGCCGTAGAAGGGCTTAATTAAGAGGCCCTCAAACTCCGCCAGGGCGTAATCTCCGCGCAGGCTTTCGGTATTCTCCCGGATACGCTGCGCACGTTCGGCTTCGGTCAGTTCTTCGGTCACGCCGTCGAGCACGCTGCGGGTCACGTCCTCCATACGCTCGATGAAAGTGACAAACAGGCCAGGATTCGGTAGTTCCTCGCCCCGGTCCATAGCGTAAAAGCCGTCCTGCAGGTAATTATTTTCGAGCGTTGAATGGTCCTGGATCGCGCTGTAACCACAGTGGTGGTTGGTGAGGACCAGTCCGCGGTTACTGACCACCTCCCCGGTGCAGAAACCGCCGAAGTGGACGATGGCATCCTTGAGGCTACTGGAGTTGATGCTGTAGATATCCTCGGCGGTAATCTCCATGCCCATCTCCCGCATTTCCTCCTCGTTCAGGTTTTCGAGGAGCAGGGGTAGCCACATGCCTCCGCCGGCCCTCGCCGATGTGGGGGGGAGAAGGAGTAAGGGGGTTAGGGTGAGGATGGTGTAAAGGAGGGGGCGTAGGGACATGACGGACAGTTTAGAAGTTGGCGGTTATTTTCTCGAATAGGGTACGGGCGTGACCTTCCTCCGCTTCGTGGCTCCAGCCGGCAATGTGGGGGGTCAGCACGGTTCGTTCGCTCTGCCGCAGGTACTGATAGGGGGGCGGGAGGGCGTCGGGTTCCAGAGCATCGAAGCTTTGCTCCTCGTATTCGTTGACGTCGAGGGCGGCACCGAGCACGCGATCCTGCTCCATGGCTTCCACCAGCGCTTCGGTGCGCAAAATGAGGCCGCGGGCCGTGTTGATTAGGTAGATCGGTTTGGCGAAGGCGGCGAACCAGTCCCGGTCGGCGTAGTAGTGGTTGCCCTCCAGGTAGATGTGCAGGCTTACCACGTCGGCGCGTTGCTGTAGTTCTTCCAGGCTTACGGCGGTGGCATATTGGTCACCGTAGTTGGTGCGGAAACGATCGTGTGCCAGCACGGTACAGCCGAATCCGCTCAGCCGGCGGGCGGTCATTTGCCCCATATTACCGTAGCCGATGAGACCGACGGTCAAGTGACCGAGTTCCGTGCCGACGTTTCCGCGTCGTACCCACTCCCCTGCCCGCACTTGTCGGTCGGCGCGGACCAGATGGTTGAGCAACATCAGCATCATCCCCACCGTATGCTCGGCCACGGTATGTTTGCTGCCCTCGGGACTGTTGAAGACTTTCACTCCCCGTTCGCGGGCGTAGTCCAGGTCGATGTGGTCGGTGCCTACCCCCCAGCGGGCCACGAATTTCAGGCGGGGCAGGCCGGCGTCGATCAGTTCCCGGTCTACGTCCAGGCGGGAGCGGATCATCAGTCCGTCGTAGTCTCCTATGCGTTGCAGGACCCGGGCGCGGGCGCAGGTGCTGAGGTCATCGATGAGGTAATGGCGTTCCCGCAAGGCAGATTCCAGGTAGGGGTGGGCAGCTTGGTCCAGAAAGGCGATTTTCATTGTGGTGGCTAGTCTTCAACGTATAAACGGTGAACGCGGGGTCCGATCCCGGTCAGGATTTCGTAGGGAATGGTTTTGCAGCTTTCCGCAAGTCTTTCGATGGGATGATGGTAGCCGAACACGATGGCTTCGTCATGTACGCGAGCTTCGGGAATGAGTTCGAGGTCTACGGTACACATATCCATACAGATCGCACCGATGGTTGGTGCCAGCCTGCCACGTATAGAAAAACAAAATCGCCCCTGCCCGCAGAGTCGGGGTAGGCCGTCCGCATAGCCGATAGCCAGCACGGCAATGCGGCGGGTACCTTCGATATGCCCCAGCCGTCCGTAGCCTACCGTGGCGGGCTCACTCAGTTCGCGGATGGCGGTGATTCGGGTGATCAGGGTGTGAACGGGGGTGATACGCCTTCCGGCCAACTTATCGCCAATGCCGTACAGGCCGATGCCCAGCCGTACCATATCGTAGGCGTAGCGTGGATAGGCGGAAATACCATTCGTGTTCAGCGCGTGGCGGGGGGCGGGCGGACCACCGTGCTGCCGGTAGATACGGTATGCCCGGTCAAAGCGGTCAAATTGCTCCAGAGTAAACTCCCGCTGTTCGGCGTTTTCACTGGCTGCCAGATGGGTAAAAAAGCTGGCTACCCGGGGTAAATCCCCCCGCAGCACAGCCAGTTCGCCGAGTTCTTCCGGCAGAAACCCGAGCCGGGACATGCCCGTATCTACCTCTAAATGAATGGCCAGACCATGGTCTGAAGCGGCCCGTAGTCCGGACAGGCTGTGCACTATGGGTTCGAGATCGTATTCGCTTAGTTGCCCGAACTCACTCTCTTCGGCGTTGAGTACCATAATAGGTAACCGGATACCTCCCGCCCGTAGCTCACGCCCTTCATCGGCATAGGCCACGGCGAGGTAGTCGACTCCATTGGTCTGCAGCAGCTGCGCTACCGGCAGGGCTCCGCTACCGTAGGCTGATGCTTTGGCCATGACCACCATCCCCATCCCGTCAGGTAGTTGATCGCGGTAGTAGCGCAGGTTTGCGAGGATGGCCGGCAGACTGATTTGGAGTACCGTGCGGTGCTGCCGCTGACTGAGGTGGTCCACGACCCGGTCCAGCCGCTCGTAGCTGGCTCCTTTGACCAGTATGGTCGTATCGGTGAGTGAAAGCCGTGGCAGAGCCGCCAAGAGTTCCGCTACGTTGGAAAAGTAGTTGCCGTAATCCAGCCCCGCGGCCAGTGACCGATTGGTTTCCCCAAGGAGGATAACCTGATCGACCTGCTTACCCAATAGTGCGGAAAGTCGACCCACGTAATCAATCATCGGCTGGACCGTACCCAGGATCAGGGTGAGATGATCAAAAGGATCCTGCTCCCGCGCGAAAGCTATGGCGGCGACCAGGGCTGTGTAGTCGTTGGAGTAACTATCGTTGATCAGCGGCGTGCCGTAGCGGGACAAGCGTCGCTCCAGGCGATTCTTCAGGGGTTGTAGCTGCCGCAATTGAATTTCCAGGCTCTCCCTATCGAGGCCTAAATGCACGGCCGCGGCGGCTACGGTCCGGGCATTGTTCCGGTAAATTCCTGTTAGGTGATCGGGTAGCGCTACGTCTATCGCTAGCTCACGGACGTGCAACAGACCGGGTCCATCTGCCGTGGCGGTATCCTCTAAACCTGGCACCTCACTACCGACGATTACCCACTCCGTATCGGTGAAGAGATGCCATTTTTCCTTCAGTAGCTCCCGTGAGTCAGCGAAATTTGCCAGGTGGGCCGTTCCGATGTGGGTCAGAATACCGCAGGTAGGCTGAAGAATATTTCGCAGCACCTTCATATCCCCCGGCCGACTGATACCAGCCTCGAAGATAGCCACCTCGTCGTCCTCTTTAATCCGCCAGACGGATAATGGCACCCCGATCCGGGAGTTATAGGAACGAGGGCTGGCGCAGACCCGGCAGGAGACGGCCATGACCTGGGCAAGCCAGTCTTTGACGATGGTTTTGCCGTTGCTCCCCGTGATACCTACCACCCGTAGCTCGGGAAATTGCTGACGGTGGTGTCGGGCTAAGCGTTGGAGCACTTCCAGCGGCTCGGGCGCGCGAATGAAGGTGAGGTGATGCTCGTTTGGCTGGATGATATACCCGGTTTCAACTACAAAATGGGCCACCCCCTTCCCAATCAATTCGGGAATATAGTCGTGACCGTCAGAGCGGCGACCCGGCAGGGCAAGAAAGAGGGTTTGGTTCGGACGAGTGACAAGGCGACTGTCAACCGCCAGATCAAAATTTCGATAGCGGTCATAAAGCCTAGAAATCCCTCCTTCCGTCCCGTCGTAGGTCCATTCCATACCGGGCTAAAGATCGTACTTTCGCGGCCATGCAAGTGCCCAAGATCAAAGCGGCCGTCGCGGCCTTCCACCAGTGGATGACCACCGATGCCGCCCAGGCCTACCTTCCCTACTGGGAAACACAGCAGAACTGGCAGGAACACTTCGATCCGGAAACCAAAGACCTCGCCGCGAGCTACGATGCCGCATTGGATAGCAAGACGAACCGCCGCCATTATCGCCGCGGTGGCTACGACCCGAAGCGAAGTATGCTTGCACTCATGGAGTGGGAGCCGGACTTCGTCCGCGATGCCTTCCGCGATCTGTACAGTGAGGATCGGGATTTGGAAGGACGTATTCAGCGTTTCGTTTTCTACGTGAACGAACTCTTCAATCGGTACCGGGATGCCAAACCCAAGGCCCGCATCCCGACCCACTACCACGACGATGACTACAATATGGTGTCGCTTTACCTGATGGGGCAGTTCCCGGAGCGGTACGCGCCCTACTCTACTCCGCTGTTGCAGGCCGTATGTACTAAACTGGGAGCGAAGGACGCCGCGGTAGCGGCTGATTTTCCCCGCTATACCAAACTACTGCAGACCCTGCGTCCCTTCCTCGAGCAGGAGCCGGGACTGATGGAAACGTATCAAGAAAACCTCCGGTCGGTAGATTACTCCGGCGACAGTGCGTTGCTGGTCTACTGGTTTTTCCGGAGCCTTACGGAGGATACCTTGGGGGAAGCCAGCCTCACCGTTCAGGCGGATGTTGGGAAAAGGGAGTGATGCTACGCAGTACAAATTCCGGACTAAGCGGCCACCCGTTGTAATTCCCGCACGATCTCCACGTCGGCCGGGGCGGTAAACAAGCCGTCGCCCTTACGGTTGTCGGTCACCTCCAATTTCATGGTAGTGGCCATCTCTCGGGCCAGGCGGGCCAGTTCGCTGGCGTAGGGAATACTGTATCCCTGGGCGGCGTAGTGATCCAGGATACCGATGCGGAGGCATTCCAGCGGATCGACGCGTAGCAACAATTCACGAACGCGCAGGGAGCGGGTATAGGGAATTTTCCGATCCTCAGCGCGGCGGCGGAGTTGCTCTACGGTCGTACCCGTGAGGTGTTCGACCCGGTAGCGGTTCCAGTAATCGGCACTACCGGTACGCCGAATGAAGGTTTGCAGGTGACGTTGCTCGGCGGCCTCCTGACAGGTGAAGCGGGTCATGGCGCGGGTTTGTTCCAGCAGTTCCATCATCTGATCGGCGGTAAGCTGCACGCGATCGGGATAGACCGCTTCCTCCTTACTGAGCTTCGTGGCCACGGCTTGCTTGACCTTGCTCTTGGTAGACAGGGCGACCAGGCGGGCAAACTCCAGATTCAGGTAGTACTCCTGCACCAGCTGCCCCTTCGTGCGGGTAGAGCGGGCAAAGTCCTGCATGCCTACCGGACGACGGATGCCATCGGCAAACTGGTAGACGTCCTTGAGCCAGTTGCGGACGTTGGCCTGATAGTGGTGATCGGCCAGCCCCAGTGCGCGGTGCAATTCCGTGGCCCGAACGACGCGTGTACCCTTCTTGCTGATCCGAATGATGAGGTCCATAAACAGATGTGCTGTTGTGCTACCAAAAGTAGTTCCTGTTGGAAGATAAACCAAATTTAAAACAAAAAATGTTTCATTATTTTGAAATCCATTCTTCGTTTTCTTCCACAACACCTACCTTTATTCACCAGTTGTAATCATATTGTTCATGTTATCTACATCGTCTTTTACAACCGGATCGGGTATGTTTGATCATTGTGTTTACGGTACGGCTACCACCTGCGTCCGCGCCCAACTGCTCGCCCGCCGTATCTTCACCGGAAATACGATGCCATGCGCAGTCTGATCAAACTCGGCCTACTCATCGTTGTCGGCCTGCTGGTCTACAATTACTTTTGGGGCACGCCGGACGAAAAGGAGCAAAGTCAGCGGATCGTAACCAAGGCCCGCGAACTGGGCGGTGAAGCCTGGCAGCTGTTGCGGAGCGAACGGGAGAAACTACGGGAAGGCAAGTACGATGGCGCACTCGATCAACTGGAGGAGCTCTACAGTGGGCTGCGGGATCAGGCCGAGCGCCTACAGGACTCGGAAGCCCTGACGGAACTACAACGGTTGAACCAGCGGCGAAAGGAATTGGAGGAACGGCTCGGCGACCGATCGACTACCGATACCCGGGCCGAGCGGGAACTGGAAGAACTGACGGCCGACACCGAGGAGCTGATGCATGAAATGGAAACGAAAAGCCAACCGCCGGCCCCCTACTGAGCTACGGAAGATCATCCACGTAGACATGGATGCCTTTTTTGCCAGCGTGGAGCAGCGGGACCGGCCCGAACTGCGCGGTAAGCCCATTGCCGTCGGGGGCAGCAAGATGCGGGGAGTGGTCGCGGCGGCCAGTTACGAAGCACGTAAATACGGCGTGCGTTCCGCCATGCCCAGCGTGACGGCCCGGCGGCTGTGCCCGCAATTGATCTTCGTGAAGTCAAGTTTTGAGAAGTACCGGGAAGTGTCGGAGCAAATTCGCGACATCTTCCATCGCTACACCGACCTGGTGGAGCCGCTGAGCCTGGACGAGGCCTATCTGGACGTCACCCACCCGAAGGAGGGACCGGAGTCGGCCACCCTCATCGCGCAGGCCATCCGTACCGAAATCTACGAACGAACGCAGCTAACGGCCTCGGCGGGCGTGAGCTTCAACAAATTCTTGGCGAAGGTGGCCAGTGACATCAACAAGCCGAACGGCATGAAGGTGATCACCCGGGAGGAGGCGCCGGCCTTCCTGGCTGCCCTGCCGGTTAAAGATTTCCATGGTATCGGTAAGGTCACCGCAGCCAAGATGCATAAAATGGGCTTTCGCAGCGGTGCCGATTTACTCCGTCTGAGCGAGGTAGAAATGGTACAGCGCTTCGGTAAAGTCGGCCGCCACTATTTCCGTATCGTGCGCGCACTCGACGATCGCCCCGTGAATCCCAGGCGCGACCGCAAGAGCGTCGGTGCCGAGCGGACCTATTCCGAAGATGTCCATTCCCTACCCCTCATGAAGGAAAAGATCGACTGGCTGGCGGAGAAGGTCTTCAACTACCTCGTACAACGCGACAACTTCGGCCGTACCGTGACCCTGAAAATGAAGAGCCCGGAATTCGTCATCCACACCCGGAGCCGGAGCTTCAGTGGAGAAGTCAGGAAGCTGCAGGACCTAAAGGAGATCGCCTATCAGCTGCTGGAGGAAAACATCGATGCCATGCCCGTCGTGCGCCTATTAGGGGTAAGTGTGAGTAACCTGGAGCGGGAAGGGGGGGAGGGGGTGCAGTTGCTGATTCCGTTTGAGTAGTGCGCTCGCTTTGCTCGCTTTTAGTCGGCTTCGCCGGGGGAGTGCGCTCGCGTTGCTCGCTTTTAGTCGGCTTCGCCGGGGAGGGGGAATACCAAAATTGAATGGGATGGCTAGAATAGTGGCGGAATAGATGTATACCCTAGAGCAATAACGCCTGCAACGCCTGCAACGCCTGCAACGCCTGCAACGCCTGCAACGCCTGCAACGTACAGCACTACCCGGCGAAGCCGACTCCAAGTGAGCAAAGCGAACGCACTACTCCGGCGAAGCCGACTAACCGGGCGCAGCCCGCACTAACTATTCATCTTTTGGAACATCAGAATCCCCCAATCCAGACAGCCGTCTTCCGCAAGTCGGATGAAGTTCTTATACGTCTTGATCCGATCATTGACGAACCGCTGACTGCTCTGTTCGACCAGCTTTTCCTTATTCGCCTGTAGCGTATAGAGGACTTTGGTGTAATGGTGGACGAGTTGATCGCTCAGTTCCACGCTGTAGATCTGCTGGAGAAAGCCGCGTTTTGCATCCTTCCCGTACTGCTCCTCGGTAATCAGCTCTTCCAGGGGGAGTTTCTTAATTAGCTTTTCCGACTCCTCGTCGTCGCAGGTCTCGCTTCGCATCAGGGCACTGATGATCAATCGGCCTTCCGGTTTAAGGACGCGGTGGATAGCGCGAAAGGTTTCCTTCTTTTTGCCGGTCAGGCTGAAGGCGTCCTGGGCGATGACGAAATCGAAGTAGTCCGGCTCGTAGGGCATATACTCGACGAACCCTTTCTCGACCTTCACCTTTTTGCTTAATTCAAGCTCTTCGATCTTGCGCTCGTTGTACTCGTTCTGCTTTTCATCGTCATTGAGGCACCAGACCTTGCATTTGTACTTTTCGGCAATGTAGCGGGCGGCGCCTCCGAAACCGGACTGCACGACCAGGATTTTCGAAGCCCGTTTGATCCGCGGCAGCAGCTTGATCATCCGCTGGGTCGTCTTCCGGTTGGCTTCGTACAGGCTCAGGCTCTTCGGCCGGTAAATTCCGATGTGCAGATCGTCCCCTCCCCAAACGTTGTGGTAGATGTGCTGTACTTTCTTCTCTTCCAGAAACAAGGGGTTGGGATTGGTCGACATATGCTGATTTCTTTGAGCTTATCTAACGGCGAAAGGGTAATATTGTTCGCAATTTGATTAAACTGTCATCGGGCTGAATCGCCTTGACCTAGCGGGGCATTCATTCGCGTTTAGATAGGCTCTGCTGCCAAGTCCGAACCTCGCCCAGCCGAAAGCGTACCGGAAAGGATGTGGCCGCTTCAATATTAAGCTCAAGTCGGCAGAAGAAGGCCAGGTGCGGTTGCGCCTTCGCATAGTCAAAATCAGTGGTTCGCGGCAGTTCGGGCAGTCCGGAGCGGAGGGCGGGGACGCAGGTGTAAAGCTTCTGGAAGCCGCGCAGCTGCTCGGTGAAGGGCTGCCCGTCGGTGGCATACTCATCCGCTACCATTAACTGAGCGCTTGACGTATTCGCCAGTACCAAACAGAGGGCTAGTACGAGGATCCGGCTCACTTCTTCTTATTTCGCTTATAGTCCCGGAAAACAAAATCCCCCAGTCCCTGCAGTCCACTGTAGTACGCCTTCCCTCCATTGGTTTCGGTAAAGCTCTGCACGAACTGGACAAGGTAAGGGTCGCGGGCAATCATGAAGGTCGTGACCGGAATGCTGATCTTCCGGAGGCGGGCAGCCAGGTTCAGGGTGCGGTTCACGATAGTGCGATCCAGGCCCATGCTGTTCTTGATGTACCGCTTACCTCGCTTGATGCAGGTCGGTTTGCCGTCCGTGATCATGAAGATCTGCTTATTGGGATTGCGGCGGCGGCGGAGGATATCCATGGCCAGCTCCAGTCCGGCTACCGTATTGGTGTGGTAGGGACCGACCTGTAAGTAGGGCAGATCCTTGATCTCTACCGGCCAGGCGTCGTTGCCGAATACGATGATGTCGAGCGTATCCTTGGGGAAACGGGTGGTGATGTACTCGCTCAAGGCCATGGCGACCTTTTTGGCCGGGGTGATTCTATCCTCGCCGTAGAGAATCATCGAGTGGCTGATGTCGATCATGAGTACCGTCGACATCTGTGCCTGGTAGTGGGTTTCGTAGACTTCGAGATCGTCGGTGGTCAGCTTGAACTCGTCGATCCCATTGTTGATCTGGGCGTTGCGCAGGGATTCGCTAACGGCCATCTTATCCAGGGCATCACCGAACTCGAAAGGTCGACGCTCGCTGGTGGTCTCATCTCCCCGGCCGCTGTAGCGGGTGGAGTGATTGCCCCGCTTGGTCTTTTTGATCTCACCGAAAATGTCCTTGAGGGCCTTTTGGCGCAGTTCCCCCTCCATTTTGGCGGTGGGTACGTAACCGGGGCTACCGGGGCCGTCGCCGGGTTCGATGTAATTTTTGTCGATCAGCTCCTGAATGAAGTCGGCGATGCCATACTGCTCGTCGGTGAGTTCGTACTGTCGGTCGAGGTTGGTCAGCCACTGTAGGGCCTCACCCACATTCCCCGAGGTATGGGTGAGCAATTCCTGGAAGAGCTTTAGTAGCTTTTCGAAGGGGGTTTCGTCGCCCTGCCCGGGGATGTAGTTTGAGAATTTCCAGCCGATCATATGGTGGGAACGGGTGGGTGGTGGGGTTGGTTGCGGGGAGCTGCGCGGGCTACCGCCCCCGTGGTCGGGCCGATCGCCAGATCGACGCCGCCGACAGGAGGGGGTGGTGATCAAGCGAGTCAGCCACGTCCAGGGGCTCGTGAACACCTAGATGCCCGCAACTATCGCCGTTGCCGGAGGCTGAACAGTATTACCGTAGCAGATTGCATTCGAAACCAACATCCGGTCCTGCAGCAGAAGCTGTACGCTTCGCCTGGATCGTCGGACCCGGGGAATAAATCCGCAGCCCCTCCGCCACCGCCAAAAAGTCTTCGGCCACCCGTTCCGGCGTCCCCGCCCCGCGCTCACGCCCGGACCGGACTTTCCGCGGAAAGACGCCGACTGATGAACAGCCGTTCACTCCTCTTCCCCGTCACTTTCCAGTTCGCCGAGGAAATATACTTCCTGCGCCACCAACTTGCCCTTATCGCTGTGCGCAAGCACAAATTCCACGGGGTCGCCTTCCAGTAGGTCTTCGAAGCGCACGTTCTTCACATTGCTATGGTGAAAGAAGAGGTTATTGGGCGGATAGGTTATAAAACCGTAGCCGCCCTTGAGGCTCAAAATCTCGCTTTCCATCACTTCCCCGATCTCCCCTTCGCCGGGCTCTTCCAACTCAACGGAAGCGGGGGGCGCGGACGCAGGTGCAGGGGTGGAACCGGGACCGTTCTTCTTGTCGCTGACGAACAGTTCATCCACCAGTCGGGCCTCCGCATCTGAGTCGGGGTGATCGATCAGGTAGGACATGTCCAGGGGATAACTGGCCTCGCGCAGGAGGTCGCTGCTGGTTCGGGTGACCATACTACTGCCGCTGTCGGTGGTGAACTCAAAATCCCAGCCGATGACCATCACCCGGCATCCCAGAGCGTTGATCTTGCGGACCAGCGGGAGGTAGTCGCCGTCGCTGGCAATGAGAACCACGACGTCGAGTTTTCGCAGTACCGTTTCCTCGTAGGCTTCCAGAGCGAACCAGACGTCTATGCCATTATCATTTTTGCGGCCCTTCCGGGAATGGAGCGGGGCGTAGTGTGTGGTTACCCCACTCGACATCAGGATATCGTCGAAAACCCGGTCGTAGTACAGCGTACTGCCCCGTTGCTGAGCTTCCGGCGCGGACAGTCGGCTCCGAAAATAGTGGCTGGCTACGATGCGTGCGCGGCTCAGGTCCACCCCCTCCTCGTGGGCCACCCGGGCCTGGATGAACCGGTGCAGCCCCGCGATGCTCAGTCGGCGACGCTGGGAATGATCGTAGTTGTAATAGTTGCTGACGTGAAGAAAATAATTTCCGTCGTAGAAAACGCCAATCTTGGTTAATGCAGGCATACGGTATATATCGGTATCGCTTTATCGGTAGCCGCCGGTGGTATTGCGGACGTAAAGAAAAGGCCCCGCCCGCGAATCGCGAACGGGGCCAGTTTCTACGTGAGCCCCCAGGGGCTCGAACCCTGGACCCCCTCATTAAAAGTGAGGTGCTCTAGCCAGCTGAGCTAGGGGCTCTGGAGGACGCTCTATCTCTAAAGCGCTGCAAAGGTAAGATGACCCCACCGACTTTTCCAAGAACGGCAGGTCATATTCTTTTCCCTCCCCTACTTCCGGATGCCGAGTTTGGCGATCAGGGCGCGGTAGCCTTCGAGGTTTTTGCGCTTGAGGTAGTTGAGCATCTTGCCCCGCTTACCCACCAGGGTGAGCAAAGCCTTGCGGCTACTGTGATCTTTGGGATGCTCGCGCAGGTGGTCGGAAAGCGACTGGATGCGGTAGGTGAACAGGGCGATCTGGCCCTCGGTGCTGCCCGTATTCTGGGCGGAGCCACCGTACTCGGTGAAGATCTCGTCGATCTTCTCCTGGGGAAGGTAAATTGGCATAGTCAAAGCCTTTGGTGAATAGTCTGCCGCCGAAGCGCCGACTAATCTGATAAAGCAATCGTGTTTCGGGGTGCAAAGGTAAGGAAAATATGTACTTTGCCCAACCCTAAATGCCTTTATTCCCATGAAGCACGTCTACGTCATTTTCATTTGCCTGTTCCTTTGCACCTGCGTCCGCGCCCAAACCTACGTGAGCGTGACGGAGCAGGACCAGTCCCTTGCCTCTGTCATCCGCATTCTCCAGCCTTCCGTACCGGCTGAGTACGATGTCACGAACTATAAAGTGCTTTACCGGACCATTGACGCACTCGGCCGCCCCGATACCGCCAGCGGACTGCTCTGCATTCCTGATGACCCTAGTCTCCGATTTCCCATGGGCATCTATATGCACGGTACCGTTACCGATCGGGAGGCGGTCCCGAGCCGGCAGCTCGTTCCGGAGCGCTTATTGACCTCCGCGATTGCGTCGGTAGGCTACATCACCGTAGCCCCCGACTATATCGGGCTGGGAGACAGTGAGGGCTTTCACCCCTACGTTCACGCCGATTCTGAATCGAGCGCAGGCCGCGACCTCATCCTGGCCGCCCGGGAGTGGATGGACGAACAAGGAATCGCCTACAACCAGCAACTCTTCGTGACCGGTTACAGCCAGGGGGGGCACGCCGCCCAGGCCCTGCACCGTGACATTCAGGCCTCCCCCGGCCCGGATAGCCTGGAAGTCACGGCGGCAGGCCACCTATCCGGACCGTACAGTATCAGCGACGTGATGCGTCGGGCCGCCCTGGAACCCGGTCGCGCCACCCTGCCTGGCTACATTATATACACCTACGTCAGCTATAACAATGTCTACGGCATCTACGACGATCTGGGAGAGGCCTTCCAAGAGCCCTACCTGGCCGCGATCCGGCAGTTTGACCGGGAGGAGATCGACGGGGGACGCTTCAACGAGGTGCTGGATAGTCTGTTGACCGCCAATGACGACCGGCTGATCGATATGTTCCAGGACAGTATCCGCATTCAGATCGAAACCGATGACGACGATAGCCGAATCGTTCAGGCCCTGCGTGACAACGATACGTACGACTGGGCACCGGAGGCTCCGACCCTGATCTACTACTGTACGCAGGACGAGCAGGTCCCCAATGAGAACGCCATCCTCGCCGACAGTGTCATGGCAGAAAATGGATCTACCTCCGTAACCCTGACGGACGGCGGACCACTAACCCACGGGCAGTGCGCGATTCCCGCCGTACTCGCGGCCGTTGATCTGTTCGAAACCCTGGCCGTGCGCGATCAGGCAAGTTCGGTAGCCTCGCTGCTTGACCTGCCTGAAATGCGCGTATATCCTAATCCGATCGCCAGTGGTAACACGCTCACCCTACGTGGACTGCCGGCATCGACCGTCTTCCACTTCGACCTGATCGATGCAGCCGGGCGCCTCGGTGTCCGGGGTCAACTTAGTCCGAGTGGCGAACTCGTCCTTCCAAACGATCTACGCAGCGGACTATATCTACTCCGGCTGACGAATAGCGAAGGCGGGCACTTCACCCGCAAGCTTATAGTGCGCTGATATGCAGGTACGAATACGCCAGGGAACCGAAGCCGATTTGGCTGACGTGCACCGACTAGTCAAGGAGCTGGCCGCTTACGTCGGGTCCGGCGCGGAGGTCACTGCTACCGTGGAGGCCTACCGGGCTGACTTTGCCGACGGCTTCTTCCGCATCCTGGTCGCCGAGGATGAGCACAGCGGCCGGGTGATCGGTATGGCGCTGTACCACTTCGCCTACAGTACCTGGAAAGGACGAATGATCTACCTGGAGGATTTCGTACTGGACCCCGCTTGCCGGCGTCAGGGAGTGGGTCAAAAACTCTGGGACGCGCTGAAGGACCGTGGACGCGCCGCCGGCTGCAAACTGCTGAAGTGGCAGATCGTAGCTCATAATACGGAGGCTCTGAAGTTCTACGCCGCCCAGGACGCTACTATCGAAGAGAACTGGCTGAACGGCAAGCTCGTACTCTCTAGCTGACCCGATTGAGCAGGCTTTCCGTCAGTTGGCGTAAGGTATTTTTCCACTCCGGATTGCCCCGCACGGCATCCAGGTGGTCGTAGGCTTCTTCCTGAAACTGGTCGCGTAGTTCTCTTACCAGCCGGGGAATGTCGCGAACCCGCATCATCTCCGTTACCCGGGCCACTTTGGGGGCGGGGTCTTCGGGGGAATGGCTGAACCAATCGATGAGCTCCTCTTTCTCCTCCGCGTCCAGCTTTTCGATGGTTTTGAGGTACAGGAAGGTTTTCTTATTCCGGATGATGTCGTTGCCGACCTGCTTTCCGATTTGTTCCGCGCTACCGAAGGTATCCAGTAGGTCGTCGTGCAACTGGAAGGCCAGCCCCGTCAGCCGCCCGAAGGCGTACAGGTGGTCCGCGTCCTGCCGGTCGGCTCCGGCCGCCAGCGCGCCCAACTCCAGCGCTCCGCCGAGCAACACCGCCGTCTTGAGTTCGATCATCCGGAGGTACTCCTCGATGGTTACATCACTGCGCTGCTCGAAATCGACGTCGTACTGTTGTCCTTCGCAAACTTCGGTCGCCACCCGATTGAATACGGTAAGCAGAAGATGGGTCCGTTCGTGACCCGGCACGCGACACAAATGCTCGTAGGCCTGGATCAGCATCAGGTCCCCACTCAGGATGGCCGTATTGGTGCTCCATTTCTCGTGCACCGTTGGCTGACCACGCCGCAGGGGGCTGTCATCCATGATGTCGTCGTGCAGGAGGGTGAAGTTATGGAACACCTCCACGGCCAGGGCTACCGGCATGCCGGCCGACATCGTTTCGTCATCCCCGAACATCTGGGCGGCGATCAGCGACAGTAAGGGGCGTACCCGTTTCCCCCCAAGTTTCAGGATATAGCGTACCGGATCGTACAGCCCCGCCGGCTCCTCCCGTTCCACGCTGCGCTGCAGGCGGTCGAGAAACTGCTGGCGGAGGATCTCGATGGTGGTCAGTGCGGTCAGGGGCATGGGAAACGTTGGGGGGTCGGTACGGGCGACAAACATACGAAGTCGCGGCGGGGCACCCGCGGGAACAAATTTGCGGCACAAACGTCCTGTCAGTATGCATGATCTGATCATCATCGGCGGCGGCCCCTCGGGCATCAACGTCGCCATTAGCGCCAAACGGGCCGGCCTGGACTACCTCATCCTGGAAAAGGGGGTAATTGCGAACAGCCTCTTCAACTTCCCGGTCAACATGACCTTCTTCAGCACTTCCCTGAAGTTGGAAATCCAGGATACGCCCTTCATCAGTCACCTCGACAAGCCGACCCGGACCGAGGCCCTTGAGTACTACCGTCGGCTGATCCAGCACTTCGACCTCAACATCCACCTCTACGAAGCGGTGGAGCGCATGGAACCCGCGGAGGAAGGTTACCGCGTCCATACCAAAAGGGGGCAGTATACTACCCGCAACGTAGTGGTCGCCACCGGTTTTTACGACACCCCACGGTGGATGAACATTCCCGGCGAGGACCTACCGAAGGTTCGCCACTACTACGACGACCCCTACCGCTACATCGATCAGGACGTGCTCGTGGTCGGTGCGGCCAACTCGGCGTGTGATGCCGCCCTCGAATGCTATCGGAAGGGGGCCCGGGTGACCATGGCCATTCGCGGAAATCAAATCAGCGAACGGGTAAAGTACTGGATCCGGCCCGACATCCTGAACCGGATTGAGGAAGGCAGCATAACCGTTCACTTCAACACCGAGCCCGTCGCCATTCGGGAGCGGGAAGTGGAACTGAATACCCCGGACGGCCCGCTTGTCCTGCCAAATGACTTCGTACTGGCCATGACGGGCTACGTACCTAACTACGTCCTCTTCCGCCGCCTCGGGCTACCGGTGGAGCAGGACGACGTCTGCAAGCCCGTTTTCGACGAAGAGACCTTGGAAACAAGCCTCCCCGGCGTCTATATGGCGGGAGTAGCCTGCGCCGGCGTGCAGACCAGCAAACTATTCATCGAGAACACCCGCGACCACGGTGACATTATCGTGGAGAACATTCGATCTCGAACCCACGCGGAAGCCCGCTGACCGCTGGCGCCTGAATTACCACTATGTCCCAGAAAAACTACGATCTACTCGTCATCGGTGCCGGATCGGTCGGCCAGTCCGTCGCTCAGGCCGGTGCCCAGGCCGGGCGGCGCACCGCCCTTATTGAAGGCCGCGCGTACGGCGGTACCTGCCCCCTGCGGGGTTGCGACCCCAAACTGGTGCTGCACGCGGCGGCCGAAACTATGCACCGCGTACACCGGCTTTCCGGAAAGGGCTTCACCTCCTCACCGGGTTTTAGCTGGCCGGACTTGATGGACTGGAAGAAGTCCTTTACCAATCCCATCCCCGAAAAAAGCCGCGATAAGATGCAGGAGGCCGGGGTGGATACCTACGCCGACTACGCCACCTTTGAGGATGCCCACACGCTGCGGGTAGGAGAAGACCGGCTGCGGGGGGAGACGATCGCAATCGCCACCGGCATGCGGCCCGCTCCTTTGAACATCCCCGGTAGTGAGTACCTCCTGACCAGCGACGATTTTCTTTCCATGCCCGACCTGCCCGCCGAGATGGTGATCGTCGGCGGGGGCTACATTGGCAGCGAGACGGCCCACATCTGTCAGGCCCTGGGCTGCCGCGTCACGCTGATCGTGAGCGAGGAGGTGCCGTTGGATAAATTCGATCACGACCTGGCCGATCTACTGCGGCAATCGGACGAAGAGCGGGGCATGAAAATCCACCTGAACAGCAAGGCCACGGCGGTGGATAAACGGGGCGATCGCTTCGCCGTCACCGTAGCGCGGGAGGCAGGCGACACCCAAACCGTATTGACCGATCGCGTTATCCACTGCGCGGGGCGGATACCCAACATCGACCGACTCGACCTGGACCAAGCCGGCATCCGCTACGGCAAAAAGGGCATCGA
>CAZKPE010000042.1:0-21433 GCA_964554545.1 uncultured Lewinella sp. | reverse complement strand
TGAACATCAGGTGCAGTCCGTTGCCGTTTTCCCCGAAGTACTGCTTGGCCTCCTCCGGGGCGATATTGGCCTCCCCGAGCAGGATGGCGTCGCCCTTTCGCCACTGCAGGAAGCGGCGCATTTCCTCCAGGTATTCAAAGCGAATCTCGCGGTTGCCGTTCGTTCCAGGTTCCTGGGTTTCCAGCACGAAGGGTACGGCGTCCACCCGGAAGCCGGCCACCCCCAGCGAGAGGTAGTAGCCCATGATGCGGTGGATCTCTTCCCGCACCCGCGGGTTGCCCATGTTCAGGTCGGGCTGGAAATCGTAGAAGCGGTGGAAGTAGTAGGCCTTGGCCTGCTTATCCCTGGTCCAGGTGGCCTCCTGCACGCCGGGGAAGATGACGCCCTCGTCCCAGTCGTCGGGCTTCTTTTTCGACCATACGTAGTAGTCGTGGTACTCAGCGTCCTCCCCCTGCCGGGCATTCTGGAACCAGGGGTGCTGGTCGCTGGTGTGGTTGACCACCAGGTCGATGATGACGCGGATGCCGCGGTTATTGGCCTGCCGCAGGAATTCGGCGAAGTCGCCCCCGTGGCCGTGGCGTTGGTCTACGCCGTAGTAGTCCATGATGTCGTAGCCGTTGTCCTTGTTCGGGGTCGGCATGAAGGGGGCCAGCCAGATCACGTCGACGCCGAGGGAGTGGAGGTATTCGAGCCGGCGGGTGAGGCCGCGGAAGTCGCCTACCCCGTCGCCGTTGCCGTCCATGAAGGTTTCCAGGTCGAGGCTGTAGATGATGGCGTTTTTGTACCAGAATTCGTCAATCATACCTGAAGGAACTGGGGCGGCGGGGCGCAGGTGCGCGGGGGATGGTGACAATTTGACAGACCTCGGAGGTCTGACAAATTGACAAACTATATTTCATTGGTTTTCAGGCCTTTATTCCTTGCCATTATGTCAGACCTCGGAGGTCTGACATAATGACACCCCCGAACAATTTGCCACTAGCACGTATTTCACCCAAAACTTCACCACCCATGCCCACCTTCGGCTATCAGATATCCCAAGAACAGTTCACCCCCCGGCACCTGCTCGATCTGGCGGTGGCGGCCGAGCGGGCCGGCTTCGACGAACTGGCCAGCTCCGATCACCTTTTCCCGTGGAGTGACGCCCAGGGACAGGCCGGATTCACCTGGAGCTGGCTCGGCGCGGCCCTGGAACGCACCTCCATCCCGATCGGGGTAGTCAACTGCCCCATGGAACGCTACCACCCGGTCATCATCGCCCAGGCGGTGGCCACCCTCTGCCAGATGTACCCGGGCCGCTTCTGGCCGAGTTTCGGGAGCGGGGAATTTCTCAACGAGCACATCACCGGCAACCACTGGCCGGAGAAAAAAGCCCGCAACGAAAAGCTGGCCGAAGCTATCCACGTCATGAAGCGGCTCTGGGCCGGTGAGTCCTTCACCTTTCGCGGCGACTGGATCACGGCCGAAGACGTAAAGTTGTACACTCTTCCGGATGAAGAGATCAAGGCGATAGGTTGCGCCATCACCGCATCCACAGCCGGCACCATCGCCGAGTGGGCCGACGGCCTCTACACTACCTGGAAACCCTACAATAAGCTGAGCGATACCGTACAAGCCTACCGCGACAACGGCGGCAAAGGGCCTCTCCTCCTGAAGGTCGACCTCTGCGTCGCCGATACCGAGAAGGAAGCCAAGGAACTCGCCCACGCCCAGTGGCGGACCAACGTCGGTACCAGCGCCGTCCACGGCGAACTCCGCAACCCCGCACAATTTGAGGCCGCCAGCCAATTTATCGGGCCGGATGAAGTAGCGCAGAATATCCGCATCACCATCGACCCCGACGAGCACATTGAGCTAATACAAAAGGACCTGGAGCTCGGCTTCGACAAGATCGTTTTCCACAATGTTGGCCTAAATCAGGAGTACTTTCTGAAGTTCTTCGGCGAGCGGGTATTACCCAGGTTGCGCGCCTAGCGGCCCTCCCGCAGCAGTCCGTACATCCGCCTCACGTCGTAGCGATCGCCGGGAAAAGCCCAACTCCGCCGGTCGCGAGTCTGCACGAGCAGCACCCGGTCGGTCAGGTTGACGCCCCGCCCCACGGCCTCCATCCGGATCGCCGAGGCGGCCGGCAGCGGAAAACGCTCCTCGCCGATCGTCATCCCATCGGCGGCAATGATCACTGGCGGGTATTTGAAGGTGGCCCAAAATGCCCCCAGGAACGCCATCAGCGCGAGCAGCCCGCCGAAGTAAGCCAGCATCGGCAGCAGTACCCGGCGGCGTGGATCGGGATGGCCCGCCCGCCCGGCACGTACCCCTACCCAAATGAGGGACACGATCGCTACCCCACATACCGCCAGGGTGGCGTAGAGGTCCGATTTATCAGGGGTGAAGAGCTCGCCTTCCATACGGTGCCTATTTACCGGCCGCGGCGGCCTCGTCACGCTTTTCCAGACTGGTCAGCACCTCGTCGAGCTGCTCGGCGCTGATGCGCTTACTGACGATGGTCTTGTCGCGGTCCAACAGAAAGATGGAGGGGGTGGATTTGATGTCGTAGTCGCGGTAGTAGCGCTGGTAGGGGTCGGCTGCCTGTACCCAGTCGTTGAGCCCGTGCTCGTCTACGTAGTCCCAGCATTCCCCAAGCTCGTCGATTCCCTTGGTGCATACCGAAAAGATCTTCACGCCCCGGTCCTTCCACTCCTCGTGGAACTCCTTCATAACGGGGGTCGACTTTTTACAGGCCGCGCAGTCGTAGCGCCAGAAGTAGAGGACGGTATATTCCGCGTCTACGCCGTGCAGAGTAATGTCTTCGCCCTCGCGGGTCGTCATGTTAAGGTCGGGCGCCGTCTTGCCGATCAGTAGGGGGCGAATCCGGTCGGCATTGTCGATCATCTTGTCGAGCTGCTCCGGCTCGGTCCACGGAGCCAGCCCCGTGCGATAGTAGGTGTCGACCATGTGCACGTAGAGGGCGTCCATGCCGACGATGTTGCTCGAAGCCGCCTCATTGGTGAAGTGGACCGTATAGTACTTGAAGGTCTCAGAGGTAGGGTCCAGCTTATCGAGCACGTAGTCGATCGCGCGGGCCAGGGTATCCGGATGGCGAACCTGCAGTTTGTTAACGTAGTAATCGATCCGGGTAAAGAGGAAGGGCGTCCGCAGCAGCCGGGGATCCCCCAGCGGCATGCCGTCGAAGTAGTGCCGCTGCAGCCACCGCCACTGCCGTTCCCGCCGCTCCTCCTCATCGGCTACTTCCGCGAAGTCGGGAGGCGTAGCGGCCTCATTCGCCTGAATGATGAGGGCCACGAAAGATTCCGGGTAGCGCTCAACCAGCGACTGCTGATACTGCCGCACCTCCCGGTCCAGCTCATCCAGATCAGTCTGCATCTGCACTTGTTCCGCCTCGCTCAGGCTCGCATCGGCCTGGCGGGCGCGGTAACTGGCACTCTCGGTTTGGGCCCCGGCGAGGAAGGTAAGGTACTCGTAGAAAAGCTCGTTCTCCCGGCTACCGGAAATACTGACCTCATTGAGCCGGCCGACCTGCGTCCGCAGAGTAAATCGCTGATCCTCCCCGGCCCCGATGAGCAGTTGGAAGAAGTCATTATCGGGAGACAGTACCACCAGGTAGATCCCCGGATCGAGGGTGGCCGTATCGCTGCTGAACACGTACTCCCCCGTTTCCTGCCGGTAGGCCGTATCGACGATGTACTGGTTGTCGAGCAGGTAGTAGCCGAGGGTAAGAAAGTCTTCCTCGTACCCTTCTACCTCTACGGCGATACGGTGCCCCTCCTGAGCCGTAAGCCCGACGGAGCAAAGGAGTAAAACGAAGAGTATACGGATCATCGTACAGGCGAATTTTACGGATCAAAGGTAGGCGGTGCGCCCTTGCGAACACCTTCCGGGGCCACATCGTTGGACAAACAAACCGTTAAACCAAGCCCACCCATGCGCACCTTCACGACTTTTCGCGGCATTTCCCCGACCAATTCCCGCTACCGCCACACCGACCACCTCTTCGAGGAGCAGCGCCGGCGGTTGTACGGCGACCGCACCATCGACAACGACTTCGAACTCAGCATACCCGGGGCGAACATCACCGAACTCGACACTGAGGATCGCGGCGGCTACCTCATCGAACTCGCCGCACCGGGCTACGACCGGGAAGATTTTGACATCAGCGTCCACAACGACGTACTGACCGTGGCCGGCGGCCTCCACGAAAGCCGCCAACGGGAGCACGACTCCTTCAGTCGCCGCGAGCACAATTACCACACCTTCAGCCGCAGCTTCACCCTGCCCGAAAGCACGGATGAGGACAACATCGCCGCCACCTATAAGAATGGTATTCTTGAAATTTACGTTCCCGTACGGCGGCCGGTGGAAAATACCCAGACGCCCCGCCGCATCCAGGTAGGATCATAGGGAGTCCCTGACCGAATTATAATACCGCAGCGACCGCAAGATCTCTTCGACGGTCGCTGTTGCGTTTACCCGGGCGCTCCCGATCCCGGCCAGGAAGGTGAAGTTGATGGCCGCCGTATCGTTCTTTTTATCCTGCCGCATCAATTCGATCAGCCGATCAAAGATTTGCTCCGGCACCGGCGGTAACTGGAAGATGCGCAACAGGTAGTCGACGATGCCCTCCGCCTGACTCGGTGCCAAAGCCCCCGCCTCCCGACTTAGATAGGCTTCACAGATCATGCCGACCGCAATTGCCTCCCCGTGGGTCAATTGCCCCTCTCCCCCCCGGTCCAGGAAATGGCTTTCTACGGCATGACCGATGGTGTGGCCGAAGTTAAGCGCTTTTCGCAGCCCCCGTTCATAAGGGTCGGCCAGCACGATTTCCCGTTTAATGGCCACGCTGGCGGCAATGGTAGCGGTCCAGTTCGCCGGCTGCCAAACATCCTGTGCGGTCAATTGCTCCCACTGCTTCCGATCGGCGATCAGGGCGTGTTTGAGCATTTCGGCGTAGCCCGAAAGTCGTTCCCGTTCCGGAAGCGTGCGCAGGAAGCGGGGGTCGATCCAGACCGCCACCGGGTCGCGGAACACCCCAATACTGTTCTTGACGTGAAAAAAGTCAATGCCGAGTTTTCCGCCGACACTGGCATCCACCTGACTGAGCAGGGTGGTAGGGATTTGCACAAAATCGATTCCCCGCTTGAAGGTCGCCGCGGCAAAGCCCCCCATATCACCGACTACGCCCCCGCCCAGGTTCAGGCAGCACCACCGCCGTCCCACGCCGCCGCGAAAGAGCCCCTTCCAGATTTCCTGACACGTATCCAGCGTTTTGTGCTGCTCTCCCGCCGCAATGGTGATGTATACGATCGGCACACCCCGTAGCAGATCCTTGATGAGGGGTAGGCAATCCCGCCGCGTATTCGTGTCGGTGATCACCACCCAGCCGGCGTAGGCTTGCTGCCGCAAGTTCCCGAAGTGCCCCTCCCCGATCGGGCCGATTTCGATAGTATACTGTGCGCCTACGGGTAAAGTCTTCGTATCGGTCACCACCGCTTACCGATCTGCAGGTTAATGAACAGACTCAGAAAAAGCGGGCTGTTCGTCACTCCCGGCGTCAGTTCGCTCTCGATCATGATATCGGTATTGCCTACGAAGTAGTCGGCCATGATGCCGGCTTCGAGCGACTTGGCCGTTTCGTCGAAGGCTCCGAAACCGAAGTGGGTGGCCACCTTAGCGTGAATGCCGGGCCGCAATCCGATCTCTTCCAGGCCGACCGTCCAGGCGCTTGCCCCGAAGATATTGATCTGGTTGCCCACGAATACGTCGGCGTTCTCGCCAGTGTAGCGCACGTCGACCGGCGGGGCGTCGTTGCGCTCGATCTCCAGATAGTAGGGCTTGATGAAACCCAGGCTGGGGCCGAATTCATAGCTGTATCCTACCGCCACTCCCCGTTCCTTCGCCTTCTCGGAAAGGAAACGCTTCTTACCGAAGCCGAGTCGCAGGGCGTAGAGTTGATTTTGCTTACCGAAGACGTAGGCCCGACTGACGCGGTTATTCACCAGGTTCACCCGGTCGGGGTTTTCTCTCCGCTCCCGGCTGTGGCGGATATCCCCGAAGGTCAGCGTCCAGTAGCGGGTTTTGTCGTAGGTGATGAGTTTTCCCGAGCGCACGCCGAAGAAAAAGTTACGCGGCGTAGCGATTGCTACATTGAAGGTCAACTCGTGGTCGTAGATAATGCCGATGTCCTGGGCGTCGTAAATATTGCGGTCGCCCGGAAGCTGCTGTTGGGCCGACAGACCGGTGGTAGCCAGAAGGAAAAACAGGGCGGCCCGGAACGTTGGTTGCATACGCTAAAGGTAAGGGGAGCGCGGGTGAATATGGCGTACGCTACCCGTTAGTAAGTACAGTACCTCCGGGGCCTTTGTTGTTCCAGCCTACCTTTAGTGCACTAATTGTCGGCCGACTTGACCTCCCCCCCCGAAATCTTCGTTCGCACCGCGATTCGCCACCCCCGGCTGCGCTATGTACTGTCGATCCTCGATGACGATCTGGGCTACCGCTTCCGCTTTTACAACGACCGCTCGGTTTTTCCCCGCTCCGCCCCGCCCTTTCTGGTCGACTACGGGGGGGCCGGTCCCCGTAGCTGGCCGGCTCATCCGCTCCTGTCCGGTAAAAACCTCCCACCCGCGTCCCCGCCCTCCCTTTCCCCTGACGGGTTGCCGGACCTCTTTCCTACTCCCGAGGGGCCCGATTTGTTGGCGGCCATCTTTTACCTGCTCAGCCGGATGGAGGAGTATGCCGACTTTATGCCCGATGCCCACGGTCGCTTTCCCGCCAGCCAAAGCCACGGCTTTCGCCACGGCTACCTGCGCCGACCCGTGGTCAGGGAATGGACGGCGGTACTGGGTCGTCAATTACTTTCCTGGTTCCCCACCCTACCCGCGCCCCGCCACCCGGATTTTCGGTTCGCCCCCACTTACGACATCGATATGCTCTGGGCTTACCACTACCGGGGGTGGCGTGGACCGGCTTCCGCCCTGCGGCAACTGCTACGGGGGGAGTACCGGGGCTTCCGCCGACGGCTGACCGCCACGCCGCTTACCGACCCGTTCTTTACGCTTCCCCAGCTAATGAAACTGCATGATGAAAAACAAGTGACCGCCAATTACTTCTGGCTAGTGTCCAACAGCAGCGATCGAAGGGATCCCAACCCCTTTCCCGTCCCCCTACTCCAACGGAAATGGATGCAGCGGCTCGGGCAACGGGGGGTGGTTGCGGGCCTTCACCCTTCTTACCACAGTATGCTGTCCGGCGACCGGATCCGGGAAGAAAAGGAACGGCTGGTGAAGCTGGCGGGCGGCCCGGTCAACCATAGCCGTCAGCATTTTCTGCGCTTCCGACTGCCGGATACCTACCGGGGGCTGCTTGCGGCGGGTATCACCCACGACCACAGTATGGGCTACGCCGATCGCAGCGGCTGGCGGGCGGGCACCAACCTTCCCTTTGCCTGGTACGACCTGGAGCGGGAGGAGGTCACCAAACTCATCGTGCATCCCTTTGCGGCCATGGACGTGACGCTGCGGCAGTACGAGGGGCTTTCGGGCGCGGACGCAGGTGCAAGCATTCGGGAACTGGCCGAAAGTATTCGGCCGTTCGGCGGACCCTTCGCTCTACTCTGGCACAATAGCAGTTTCTCGGAAGACCACGGCTGGGCCGGTTGGTGGGAGATGTACCGGGAAGTAGTCGGGGAATTGGCGGCTACTTCAGGTGAAATAGATCGGTGACCCCCGGATAGCGGGACACGCTGAAGCCCTCAGCGAGTTCGAAGCCGGCCTCCCGTCCCAGGCTACGCGCCTTGGCGTGGAGGTAGTCCATAAAGTCCTTGCCGCTGATCGGAGTCTTGGCCTCGTCGGCATATTCGCCACCTTCGTGGTCGTTGAACTGGCTGGTATAGCAGCGGATGGCCTCCATTTTCCGATCGTGGTAGCCGGTGATGTCGACGACGAAATCGGGGCGAAGGTTCCGGTCCTGGAGGTAGTGGTAGACGGCATCCGGACGCCAGGGCTCTTGCTCCTCGCCGGCCAGATTGTGGGTCACCAGCTTCTGCAGTCCGCTGTAGAAGCAAGCCTCGGCGACGATTCCGGCGCTGCGACCGTGGTCGGGGTGGCGATCGCTGATGGCGTTGCAGAGCACGATGCGGGGCCGGAAGTCACGGATCACGCTGGCGATCTTGAGGATGGTTTGTTTGTCGCCCCGCATAAAACCGTCGGGAAGGTCCAGGTTCTCCCGGAACTTGGCGCCGAGTTTACGGGCGGCCGCGAAGGCTTCCCGGCTGCGGATCTCGGCCGAGCCGCGGGTGCCGAGCTCGCCGCGGGTCAGGTCGAGCAGACCAAAGGTATATCCCTGATCGGCGTGCCGCAGCAGGGTGCCGGCACAGCTCAGTTCGACGTCATCGGGGTGGGCACCTACGGCCAGAATATCTACGGTCATGGTCAATTGGGGACTGATCAAAGTAGGCATAACCCCCTACCCTTGCCGGAGTTTAGCCTCCGGCTTACTTCCACCCGAGGTCATCCACCCAGAACTCGATCGGCCCGGCGGTGGTGTCGTACTTCAGGTCCAATCTCAGCTCGTACACGGCGGCCAGCACGTCGAGCGGCTCGCGGGCGGCGGTCAGCGTGAGATCGTCAATGGCGGCGGCGTAGCGGGCCCACCGCCCCCGTTCCAGCCGATTGGCGGGCAGAAAATCTTCCGCGATGAGAATGCCCTCCCAGTCCTTGCCGGTGGTGATGAACAGACGGGCACCGTCGACGGTGTCGCTCTCCTCCGTCAGGTAGTAACGAAAATAGAGGCTATCGAGCTGATGGAAATCGACGGGGTGGCCGGTCATTTCCTCGATGTCCGGCAGGAAACAGATGTAGCGGTTTGCGCCGGTACCGTAGGCTCGGATGGCCCGCCCCGGATTACCGTATACTCCGCTCGCCAGGTACTGGGTGGTGGCTTCGAAGGTTCGGTAGGCCAGTTGGCGGGCCAGCAGCGTGGCGTCTTCGAAGGTGATGGTGTAGGGGCTGTTGCGGGCCACGTAGGGCCGCTTGGCGAGACGATGCTTTACGAAGTTCCCGGAAGGGCGCTCCTGGCTGAGGCGCAAGTTGTTGACGTAGAGCACCGCTGAGTCCACGCGGTTGGCATTATAGGGGTTCAGGCTCAGGGCGACGACCTCTTCGCGGTAGTCTCCATCTCCCGCCCACCGCTGGCATTCCGCCTGCTGCTCCTCCAGGGGAACGACCACGGACAACCACCGGCCGCGGTTTCCGCTCAACTGGTTGAAGTAGTTGCCGCAACCACCAAAGGAGCCGTCCGGGCCGAGTTGGTTGAACTTGATGCTGGCGACGTCGCTTCCCTCCGGCACGTAGAGGTCGAAGGACAGAAAGCCGCTACGCATATCCACGGGGTGGCCGAGCATCCGCTGCCAGTCGAAGTAGAGGTCGCTAAACTCTTCCACCGTAGCCATGCGCAGGGCGGTCCGGCCGGCAATTTCAACTACGGTCACCCGGGCTCCGGCGGCGTAGAGGCTACTGTCACGCAACAGCTCTTCACCGGCGGCACGATTGTCGATGCGGAGATGAAAGCTTTGCCGGTCGCCCGAGATGGTCGGGGAAGGGCCGGACGTACAGGCGGACAGAAAGAACACTCCCGTCAGGCAGATAAAATAAGCTGAAAATTTGGGCATACCGGTCGATTGGAAACGGGCAAAAGGGCCGACGAACTTCGCGTCGGCGCGGGTAGTTATAGACCGAACATACAAATCAGCATGCGCTTAGCCTTTTCCCGTACCGCGACATTAGTCGTGGTACTCCTATCTTTTTTCACCTGCGCGGATTACAGAATCCACGAAGCCGAGATCGAGGGGCTTACCAGCGAAGCGCCACCGGCCGGTGCGTTGACCTATTCCACTTTCCTGGTTGGCGACCTCGGGTACGACTACGAGCGGGGCATGACTACCCTGGAAACGATGATCGAAGCCATGCCCCGGGAAAAAAAGCAGAGTTCCCTTCTTCTCCTCGGGGACATTACCGGGACAAACGGACTGCGCAAGAACAAGAACGAGGACGAACAGGCTCACCTGGATGCCCTCATCTCCCGTCTGCAGCGGGTGCCTGGAAAGATATTCTACACCCCCGGCGAAAACGAAATCGCTCGCAACGGACAATTTAGCCGGCTGGAACGGCTCGAAGAGTATTTCGAGGAGAACAGCGACAAGGAGGTGCGCTTCATGCCAAACAATGCCTGCTCCGGTCCGGATGACGAGGAGATTCACGACCGCGTCGGCCTGATCGGGGTGAACACGGCCTGGTACCTGGCCGACTGGGACCGCGATGAGGAGGTCAGCGAGGGCTGTGACTACACCAACCGCGACGCCATGACCTTCGCGCTGGCCGACGAGATCAAGGGTTACCGCGACCAGGTGAAGATCGTGATGATGCACCACCCCCTGCAATCCAACGGAAACCGCGGCGGGCAGTACAGCCTGAGCCAGCACCTCTTCCCGCTCACCGATCTCGTGCCGGGTGCTTACGTTCCCCTGCCGATCCTCGGAAGCGTTTTCCGCCTCATCCAGGGAGTGGGTGGCGGCAGCCAGGACGTGAATAACCTGCGCTACCAGGAGTTCGTGCGCAAAGTGAAGGCCGGCATCGACGATGAAGTCAACGTCATCTTCGTCAGCGGCCACGAGCACAATATGATGCTTGCCCACGAAGAGGAATACATTAAGGTCGTGGCCGGCAGCGGCAGTGTACGCGGCCCCGCTCTGGGTGGCAACGACGCCAACTACGTTCACGGGGCGATCGGGTACAGCCGCCTGGACTTTTACGATTCCGGGGAGGTGTACGTCGGCTTTTACACCGTCGATGAAGAGGGCAACGAAAACCGGACCTTCTACCGGCGCATCATCGAAGACCGCTTTGAAGCACAAGACCAGGATATCGATGAAGTGCCCACGGAGACGGTCACCGACCGGACCGTCAAGACCACCGTGTACGCCGACGAGCAGCAGGACAACAGCCGCGCCTACACGGCCGCATTCGGCCAAAACTATCGCCCGCTGTACTACCTGCCGGTGGAGGTGCCGGTCCTCAATATCGATACCATTAATGGCGGACTGAACCCCTACCGCCGCGGCGGTGGCATGACGACGATGAGTCTGCACACCGAAGGAGGTGACGGTCATCTGTACCAACTGCGGTCGGTACGTAAGAACCCGGCTCAACTACTACCGAGTTTACTGGAGAACAGTTTTGCGGCCGATCTGGCCAAGGACCAGTTCACGGCCATCCATCCCTTCGCCCCCCTGGCCCTGCCACCGCTCCAGCAAAAGCTGGACTTGCTGGCGGCCGACCCTTATCTATATTACGTACCCAAACAGGAGGGGCTGGGCCGCTACAATGCCAACTTCGGGGGTGAGATGTACTGGCTGGAACAGCGGCCCGACGAGGACTGGAGCGGCACCCGCTTTTTCGGAGGCAGCAAGGACATCATCGGCAATGACAATATGCGGGAGGAGTTGCGGGACAGTTGGAAGACCTACGCCGACCAGGAGAATTACGCCCGTGCCCGGCTGTTCGATTTTCTGATCGGCGACTGGGACCGCCACCGCGATCAGTGGCGGTGGGCCGCTTTCGAAGAGGACGACGGGCGCACCCGCTACGTACCCATCGGCCGCGACCGCGATCAGGTGTTCAGCAACTTCGACGGCAACCTGCTCGGGCTGGGCCGCCTTTTCGTGCCCGAAGCCCGCAAGTTGCGCCCCTTCACCGCCGATCTGGACCACGCCAAGTGGCGTGCGCTCAACGGCAAGTGGAACGACCGGGTGTTCCTTAACCAGGTCACCCGCGAGCAGATGATCGCCGAAGCCCGGCACATCCAGCAAACCCTCTCCGACGAAGACATCGAACGGGCACTCCGCCGGATGCCGGAGGAAGTCCTGGAGTACAGCCTCACTGAGGAGGAAATTGGGGAGAAACTAAAAAACCGGCTCCGCCAGCTCGATCGCTTCGCCGGTGAGTACTATGACGTATTGGCCGACCGGGTCAACGTACTCGGGACTGATAACGATGACTACTTCCTGCTGGAGGGCATGCCGAACGGCGACCTGCTGGTGCGGGTGTACGACGCCGATAGTGAGGGAGAGGCCGATGAACTCTTCTACGAACGGACCTTCCACCCCGGGGAAACCAAATACGTCCATGTCTATGGACTGGACGGAGACGACCGCTTCGTGCTCCGCGGAACGGACAGCCCCGTTAACGTCCGCCTTATCGGGGGAACGGACGGGGACGAAGTGATCGCAGAGGGCTCGCTGGTAGCCCGGGTTTATGACGAGAAAGACGGTATGGACCTGAGCGGCAACACCAACCGGTTGAGGGACCGCCGTACCGACCGGGCCCCCGAGCTCAACACCTATGACTTTCAGGAATACTACCCCAATTACACCATCCCGGTGCCGGCCCTCGGCTTCAACGTGGACGACGGCCTGTTTATCGGGGGTGGACTGACGCATACGGTCACCGGCTTCCAGCCCGACCCGTATGCCCAGCGTCACAGCTTTCTGGCCACCTACAGTACGAACTCCTTCTTCAAGATCAACTACGAGGGGGAATTCAATAATGCCTTCGGGCGGCGCAGGGATTTGGTGGTGAATACCCACTACTTCAGCCCCGGCTACGTAGCTAACTTCTTCGGTTTGGGGAACGACGGGCCGGGGCAGCCGGATGACGATGATGAGGAGTTGCTGGCCCAACTCGGCATTGATGACGACCAGGTCCTCGAGTACAACCGGGCCCGCCGGGAAGAGATTTTCTTCAACCCTATGCTCCGCTTCCGGAGCACCCGAAACCGGCAGAGTCTGTCCATTGGAGCCTTCTATCACAGCTTTCAGCTCGACGATGCCCCGGAATACACCCTGATCAGGAACACCGAGGCGGTGCCGGATTTGGTCTTTGATCGGCAGCCCTACGTGGGCATTATGGCCAACCTTTCCTCCAACAACCTGGCCATCCCCCTTATGGCGGATAATGGAGTGAAGTACGACCTCTTCGTCAGGCAAAGCTGGAACCTGGATAACAGCGATCTGTCGACCACCAAATACGGCGGAAATTTCACCTTCTACCGGATGCTGACCAAGGCCATTAACTTTGCTACCCGCGTGGGCGTCGAGTTTAACGAGGGCAATCCCCTCTTTTACCAGTTAGCTAGTTTGGGTGGCCGCTCTACCTACCGGGCGGCGCGCCTGGACCGCTACCTGGGCAATAATATGTTCTACCAGAACATCGATATCCGCTTCATGGGCTTCGGCTTCGGGAAGGGGGAGGTGCCCACGGTGGGGGGGTTCATTCTGGGTCTTGACCACGGCCGGGTCTGGCTGGAAGGTCAGGATAGCGGCACCTGGCACGTCGGCTACGGAGGGGGCGTTTGGGTCGCTCCCCTCGGGGCCACTATCTTAAGTCTGACCTACTTCCTGGATGAGGAGCGCGGCCGGTTTAACTTCGCGGCGGGCTTTCCCTTCTAATCCAACGCATATATGAATAAACTTTGGGAACGCCCCAATCTGATTTCCGTAATTATCCTCGTGGTCATTCTGGCCATCGGGGGGGCGTACGTCCTATTCACCCTCAACCAGCGTCCCGAGCTGGAAAGCTTTACGGTCGACGATGATTACTACTTCCCCTATAACTTCGACCGGATCGAACGGCTCGTCAAACTCCCGCGGGAACTCGAAGAGATCAGCGGCCTCTGCCGTGGCTTCCGGCCGGCCGAGGTGTTCGCGGTACAGGACGAGGCCGGGGAACTGTTTTTGGTCAACAGCATCACCGGTGAAGTAGTCCATACCCTGCGCTTTGATAAGGACCGGGACTACGAAGGAGTTGCGCGCCGCGACCGCGAACTCTTCGTACTGGAAACGGACGGCGACGTGCACCGCTTTATGTACACCGACTCCGTCCCCGAGGTGCAGGCCGTAAAATTCGAGACGGAGTTCAGTTATCGGAACGACACGGAGGGTATATGCTACGACTCTATCACCAATACTCTGCTGATCGTACCGAAGGAGCAGGAACTCAATCCCCCCAACGACAATGACCACCGGCGGGGCATTTACACCTACGACCTGAATAACCAGCGGCTCAATCCCCAACCGACCTACTACGTCGACGAACTGGAAGTGGGCCGGATCGTATTCGACGAGGGTCGGGAGTACATCATCAAACCGAGTGGTGTGGCGGTGGATCCGATGACCGGCGACATTTTCGTGCTTTCCTCGGTGGGCAATATCCTGGTGGTTATCGACCGCGACAGCCAGGTCAAACACGTGGAACTCCTGGAAAAGAGTACATTCTCCCAGCCGGAAGGCATCGCCTTCGCCGAAAATGGCGATCTATACGTCAGCAGCGAGGGCCGTGGCGGGCGTGGGATCATCGCGACCCTCGCCCGTATGGCCCCACCAGAAGACCGTCTTGATGAGTAAAGAAGAAAAGGCCGCCGTAGCAGAGGACGAACGGAAAAAACAGGAAAAGCCCGGCGTAATCGACCAGGCCAAGACCTACGTACAGCACCGGTTCAATGAGGAGCTCGACCCGATCTACCTCTTTCACAACTACGCCTACGCGGAGGAAATCCTGGATAAAGTCACTGAACTGGCCGAACTGGCAAAGGTCGACGAAACGACCACCCGGCAGCTCCAACTCGCCGCCCTGTTCTATCCGTTGGGTTATACCGGGGGCCACAAGGGGTGGGAAGAAAGGAGTGCCGCCGCCCTGACGGAATACGGAGCGGAAAAAGGCATTGAGGTTGGAGAGGCCCCCGCCTGGATAAAATCCGCACCCGCGGCCGCGCCCCAAAGCGATTTGCCGACCCGCCTCCTGCACGATGCGGCCTGGTCGTGGCTCGGCCGTAAGCGCTACGACCGCCGCTCCGACCTGCTGCAACTCGAACGGGATGCGCTGAACAAGAAAACGGGCGACCCGGTGAAATTCGGCCACCACATGCAGGATTTTCTGCTCCGCTTTAACTACCTCACCGACGAGGGGAAGCAGGAATTCGATAAGCGCCGGCGTAAGAACGTCAGCAAGCAGCAGAGCAGCAACTACAAGATCCAGCAAAAGGAGGTCAAGGCTAAGACCGGCAAGAATTTCGGCCGCGGTATCGACACCATGTACCGCACCGCCTTCCGCAACCACATCAACCTGAGCCGCATCGCCGACGACAAGGCCAACATGATGATCTCGATCAACACGATCATCCTGTCGATCCTGATCGCGGTTTCCGGTGCCGGGGTGAGCTTCTTCGAGGACCTGTTCTTCAGCAGCCCCGAGTTTCTGGCACCCATCATCATCCTACTCATCAGCTCGCTGACCGCCGTAGTGTTTGCCGTCTTTTCGGCCCGCCCGAAGGTGACGGAGTACCGCATAAAGAAAACGAGCCTGCTGGAAAGCAAGGAAGCCAGCCTGCTGTACTTCGGCAATTTCCTGAAGATCGAGAAGTCCGACTTCATTAAGTACCTGTCCAAAATGAAGATGGACCAGGACAGCCTCTACGATGACCTGGCCCGCGACCTCTACGACCTCGGGCAGGTGCTTCACCGCAAATACCTGCTGCTGACGATCAGCTACAACACCTTCATCGGGGGGCTGGCGCTGTCGGTGATTATCTTCCTGACGGTGTACATCTGGAATCTGACCTCGATCCAGTAAGCTAGTCGATATTCCCCTCCCCCCGAATATACCCCAGCAGCCGCTCCGGGTTCTCCAGCTTACCGCCCGGTTGGACGCGCCATTCCCGCGGAATGGCATCTTCGGGAATCTCCCAGGCCCAGTCCGGGTGGCGGAAGCGGAACAGGCTCATCGTATTGACGACGGCCGTGGCTTCGAATTGATTGGCGGACTGCCGGAGCATCGCTACCAGTGGCTCACGGGGGTCGATCGCTCCGACCAGCCCCAAAAATTCCGTAGCTCGCAGCCGTACCAGCAAATCTTCATCCTTTCGGGCGAGTTCCTCTGCCGTTGGCACGAGATCGATGGCGATATTTCCCCAGCTACTCGCGACGATCAGCCCCCAGTAGCGCTCTAATGGGTCTTCGGAGTGCAGGGCCGCTTCCACCTGCTTTTTTCCCTCCGCGAAACTGACCAACTGAAGATCGGCGAGGCGATGCAATTTCAGAATACGGTCCCGCTGGGCGGCGGCGTAGGCGGTCGGGTCCGAGGTGCCCGCTTCAAGAAATACGGGTTCCGGGATGAAACTCAGGTCCGGAAGGGCCGCGATCTTTTCGTTCAGTGCCCGCCGCAGGTCCAGCAAGGTATCCCGGTAGCGGGCTTCCCCGGCCAGGTCATTCGTCTCAAAGGGATCTTCGTCGACCTGGAAGAGCATTTCCGCCGGCCGCGGTCGGAAGAAGCGCGCCTGCAGGCTATCCAACGTTCCCGCCCGGAATGCGTCGTACCAGTCGCGGTAGGCCCACATGCGGTAGCGGTAGTCGTTGTACAGCCCGTCGGGTAGGTAGGGCTGGTAGCTGCGGATGTACTTGTATGGCCCGACGCGAACGGCACGCACGAAGTCGGCCTTTGCGTCGAAACGGTCGGCATAGCTATACACGGTATCACGGGCGGGCGGCACGGGCTCGTGTGATCCACCGAGCCAGGCCTCACCATCCATTCCGGCAGGCACCTCCACCCCCGCTAGCTGCAACACGGTCGGTCCGAAGTCCATGAACTGGGCGAATTCTACCGGCCGGTCTCCGGGCAAATAAGGACTGAGGTGGCGGAAGGCCTCCGGCACGTAGACGACCAGCGGCACGTTTAACCCCGTCTCGTAGAGGTATCCTTTGCTGCCGGGAAGTACGCCCCCGTGGTCGCCGAATACGAAGACGATCGTGCTGTCCATTAGCCCCTCCGCTTCCAGGCGGTCCAATTCCCGACCCAACAGGCTGTCCATCAGGCGGTGGCGATCGTGGTAGCGGGCGCGGGTGTAGCGGAAGGCCAGGTCGTCGGGATGGACCGGCAGTACGGAAACCTCATCCAACCCATCCGTAGTCGCCACGCTCGCCGTGTCCCCGACCGGAAAATGCAGCTGCCCCTCGTGGGTTTCCCCAAAGTTACGGACGTAAAAGAAGGGCTGCCCCGGCGCCCGGTCGCGGTAGTCGGCTTCCGAACTGGAATTATCCCACGTACCGGGAGTCGTGATGATATTATAGTCTTCCTTCGCGTTATTCGCCGTGTAGTAGCCGGCCTCCCGCAGATAGGCCGGGAACATCTTCGCCCCATCCGGCATCGGCACTTTTTTCTCCTTGCGGTGGTACTGCGCACCGATGCGGGGGGCGTACATACCCGAAATGAGGGTGGAGCGGGCTACGGAGCAGACCGGCCCCTGACTGTAGGCATGGGTAAAGGTGAGTCCCCGTTCCGCAAGGGCCTCCAACCGGGGCATGGGGGCTCCGTCGGCGTGGTACAGGCGCAGGTAATGGACGGAGTTGTCCTCCATCGTCAACCAGAGGATATTCGGTCGTTGGCTCTGGGCTGCCAGCAGCGTGCTGACTATCAGGCTGGCTAGGGTTAACTGGATTCTCATTGGGCGGTAAGTTCACGGATCAGGTTGGCCTCATCCCCATCGTATGGCGTCCCGTCGGGCCGGAAGACATCGTGAAACCAGAGGTGAGGCTCGACGGTGAAGGTGCTGTCCCAGCTCTCCCAGGGGTAGATCGTTTGGCTCTTGCCGGACACCAGCCCCCAATTGTAGGCCCCGATCCGCTCCCGGCGAAAGATGGGCAGGTAACCGGCGAAGGTGCTGCCGGCGGTGCGGGCCATGTACTCGGTGCAAACCAGGGGCCGATCGTAGCGCGAGAAGTGGTCCAGCCATTTAGCGTGCAAACTCGCCGTATCCCCGTAGGAATGAAAGCTGATGATGTCGGAGTTCGCCAGCTGGAAGGCATTGAAGTCACCTAAGTTATCCGGGTCGCTGATGTCCCCCCACCACACGCCGGCGGTCAGCGGCTGGGAGGGGTCGACTTCCCGCGCCCACGCGAAGGTGGCCCGCATGAGGGGGAACACCCGGTCGAGCTTGGTATCCACCGCTTCCCCGGGGAATTTCCCGAAGTTGTCGTTATCGGGCTCGTTGTAGAGGTCGTACATGAAGATACGCTCGTCCCCGTCGAAGTGGCGCAGTAACCCCTGCACGTAAGATCTGAACTGGGGGAAATGGCTCCGGTCCCCCGTAAGTTGCCGTTCGGGTGGGCTCTGTACCCAACCGCTGTTGTGGGTATGCGGTCGTGGGTCGGGCTGTTCGCCCAGTTCGCTCTCCGGGTTCCAGACCGAGTCGAAGAGCACGAAGGTGGTCGATATGCCGTGGCGGCCGGCGATGGTCAGGTACTGCTCCAGCCGATCCAGAAAGCCCGTGCTATCTTGTTCCCAGAGCAGGTTATGCAGATACACCCGCATGGAGTTCATACCGATCTCCGCCGCCCAGCCGAGCTCTTGGTCAATTTGGGCGGTATCAAAGCTTTCGGCCTGCCACATTTCCAGCTGGTTGATGGCACCGCGGTTGTTGTAGTTGGCGCCTACCGGCCATTCCCGGTTGGCGTAGTACGTCCGCGCTCGTTCGGCCGGCCAGCGCCCCGGGACCGTGGAGGTGTCGTAGTCCGATTCCTCAGGAGCAATGGATGCCGTACCGTCGGTGGAGGTGGCGGGGCCGCAGGTGCAAAGAATGACCGGTAAAAGAAAAAGAACGATAGACTTCATCCCCCTAAAGTACACGGTCGGGCGGAGATGCCCGGTCGAAGAATTCCTTCAGGCTACCAGCATCCCTTCCGATGAGCCGCCGCCAGTCCGTTCGCACGCTCACCGGTTTTTGCCACCGCTGCAGATAATGAATGGCGGCCACCGTAAGCGCGTACGACCAGGGTGACCCCGCCCGCCGCCGCGCCAGCAGAAAGGCCGGCAAAGACTGACTAGCATAGCTAAACGCCAGTTCAGACCCCCACGAAAGCTCCGAGACCCGGTGAAAATCCAGGTTCTCCTCCCCCGCCAGGGTGATGGCCTCCCCCACGGGCCCTTCCGGGAAGTGCGTCAGTAAATGCGCAACCGCCGCCCCAATGTCCCGCGCATCCACCCAGTTGAATACCGCCCGCCCCGCCGGTAGCCGCAACCGACCGTGCCGTACCTGATCGTAGAGCGTAGTCGTCAGGTTCTGCATAAAGTAGGTGGGCCGCAGAAAGTAGTAGCTCAGTTTCCGCTCCCGTATGGCTACCTCGATCTTGTGGTGGGGCACGAAGGTGTTTTCCCCCGCCCCGTAGACCGAGAGAAACACCAATCCCCTCACCCCCGCCTCTTCCATACGATCTAGCAGCGGACCGAATACCTCTTCAACGCTAGTGAGCTGGGGCGGGCGCAGGAAAAATACGTAGTCGACCCCCTCTATCGCCGCCGCAAAGGTCGCCGGGTCGGTAAAGTCGAGGTAGCGGTAGTCCGCTTCTCGCACCTCAACGTCGTGCCCGGCACGCAGCACCCGTATCCCCTCCGTATCGCTTACCCGAAGTGCCTCCATCACCGCCGAGCCGACCGTACCGCTATACCCGGTAATGAGGATGTTACGCACCTCGGGAATCATCAGTCCAGTACTTGCAGCTTAGCAAACTTCAGCATGATCCGCTTCTCCGGCGTAGGCAGCTCGCTGAAGTGGATGGTCGCAATGCGATTGTCCGCCCCGCCGTCAACGTGCAGCACCTTCCCCTCCCCGAACTTCAGGTGCAGCACCTGCCGACCCACCTGCACCTCGCTCGTCGGACTGGGCTGAAAGGTCGCCGGATCTACCTTCGGCGCGGCAAATTTGGCCGTTCCCCGGCGGGTTCGGGGGGCGATGCCGGTCACCCGCGCCCGGTGCTCCCGCTGGCGACTGACCTTGTCGAAGGTGTAATCGGCACTGCGGCGGCCCCCGCCCACGGTGTTCTCCACGGCATCGGCCGGCACCTCGGCCAGGAAGCGGCTCGGCTCGTTCATCACCATCTTGCCGTAGCGGTAGCGGGTGTTGGCGTAGCTCAGCGTGAGGTAAAGCTCGGCGCGGGTGATGGCGACGTAGAAGAGCCGCCGCTCCTCGTCCAGCCCCTCCATACTGTCCATGCTCATCCAGCTGGGGAAGAGCTTTTCTTCCAGTCCGACGACGAAAATCGATTTGTACTCCAGTCCCTTCGCGGCGTGTACCGACATCAGGGTCACGACCTCGGTGTTGCTGCTGTCCCCCTCGTCGGCGTCGGTCAGCAAAGCGATATTTTGCAGATAAGTCGCCAGACTTTTATCGGGGAGGGTATCGGTATCGATGACGGTATCCTCCTCGACGAAGGATTTGATGCCGTCCAGCAGCGACTCGTGGTTTTCCAGCCGATTCATGCCCTCGATCGACTTATCGTTGCGCAGCATGTCGGTCAGTCCGCTCCCCTTGGCGATCATATCGGCCACCTCGAAGGCATTGGCGTCGCTCGCATTCAGGGCCTGAGCCTTTTCGATGACGTGGATGTAGCCGTCGGCGGCGTGGCGGGTCCGCTTCGGCAGGGCGGTGTGCTTGAGGGCCTCGAAGAGGGTCATGTTCTCCTGACGGGCCAGGGTGGCCACCTTCGCGACACTGGTCGCCCCGATGCCCCGCTTCGGGTGGTTGATGCTGCGTCGGAAAGCCTCTTCGTCGTTCGGGTTGACGACCATGCGTAGGTAGGCGATCAGGTCCTTTACTTCCTTGCGCTGGTAGAAGCTCTGCCCGCCGTATACCCGGTAGGCGATGTTGAAGCGGCGCAGGTATTCCTCGAAGATGCGCGACTGGGAATTGGTCCGGTACAGGATGGCGATGTCGCTGTTCTGCAGGTGGTAGCGGTTCTTCTGCTCCAGGATGGTATCGGCTACCCGGCGGCCCTCTTCGTTGTCGTCGACGGCCTTGATGATGCGGATCTTATCCCCTACCCCCTTATCGCTCCAGATCTTCTTCTGGATCTGCCGCTTGTTGTAGCTGATGACGGCGTTGGCGGTATTGACGATATTCTCCGTGCTCCGGTAGTTCTGCTCCAGTTTGAAGGTCTGGATACCGAAGGCCCCGAAGTCGTTCTCGAAGTCCAGGATGTTCTGGATCGTCGCCCCCCGGAAGGCGTAGATCGACTGGGCATCGTCGCCGACCACGCAGATGTTGCGCGGACTGTTGGGATACTGCACCAGCTTCTTCACGATCGCGTACTGCAGCGTATTCGTGTCCTGAAACTCGTCCACCAGCACGTACCTGAATTTCTCCCGGTACTTCTCGGCCACCTCCGGGTGGTTCTGCAGCAGCTCGAAGAGCCGGAAGAGCAGGTCGTCGAAGTCCATGGCCCCCGCCTGCTTACAGCGCGCCACGTAGGCTGAGTAGATGCGATGGACGAGCGGCATATTCGCCATCTTGTCCTCGGCCAGCAGGGTTTCGTTGTTGGTGT
>CAZKPE010000041.1:0-21824 GCA_964554545.1 uncultured Lewinella sp. | reverse complement strand
TTAGTGGTGATACAGCAGGTAAACGCGGCAGGCGTAGAATGGATATGCCATTCTTGTTAACGCTTTGCAAACAGCCTTCGCACCTGCGCGCCGCCGCCCCCTACCCCTAGTAGAAGGTCGCCGGGGGCGGGTTCCAGGATCGGCGGGCAAAATTGTAGCTGACCCCGAGCCCACTCATACCCCCGATGCCCGCGCTGAGGGTGAGGTTGCGGCGGAGCTGGTAATCGAAGGTGACCTGGGGAACGGGGAGCACCCAGGATAAAAAATTTCCATTGGCGGTAGTGAGTCGACTTACGAATGCCGGCTCTTCCAGATCGGGACCGACGAGGTATTCCTCCCTGCCGTACGTTTCGTAAATCATACCGAGCGCCTGAACCCCGACATTGATACGCAGACGACGGCGCCGATTGATGGTGTATTGAACGCCTAAGGTCATCCAGTACTCCTGGATGCCAAGATCGCGCTCCAGTAAGAGATACTCACCCGCAGCGAGCGTACCCACTATTGAAGAATGGTCGATCTCCGACCGCCCGGGAGAGCGGGTAAGGACACCGCCTAAACTGAAGCGGAAGCCCCGGGGCGTACGGTAGGCCACTTCGATGCCTGCGGTAAGCAAGCTGAACCGTGGCCCCTCGGTACCGGGATATTCCTGCCACCTAGCATTTCCGGCGGGGTACAGGCGGATAGGATCCCCACCGGGCAGTAAAAATCGGCGGCTACCGCCTGCCATGCCACCTGGTTCCTCCTGAAACTGCTGTCTGAAGCCGTCCGCTTCCCCTACCGGCCAGGCGAATGCCCGCCCCGTAACCTCCCAGACGGCCGGTGGCTGCACGTAGTGAAGGGTACGCCGGAACACCCAGGGGTCGCGGCGACCGTTCCGTGCGCGGGTACCGGTCGAAGAAGCAGCCATTACTAACTCGTCCAATATGCCCGTACGCTCCAATATCCGGGTTGGCGTGTACGACAGGGAACGCAGGCGGGGCCGGGGCAAATGGGGTAGAGCGGCTACCGCGGCATGCCTTCTCGGAATGATTTCCACCTGACGGCCGGGAGAAGCGGCGACGTGGGCCTGTTCGGGTCCGGTGGAAGAGGACGCTCCTGGTTGCCGGGTGTACGGAGTTGTCGGAGGAATGGCCTCGGATGGAAGCGACGATCTTATCCGGACCATTCGTTCGGTGGCCGGCTCGGGTATGTTGGGGCCGTTTTTCCCTACGTCATCCATCGGTTGCGCCGTAGGGAGTTTCTGTTCCCTTACGAGACCGCGGATACCATCAGGTTGACGGGTAGCCCCACCCCCTTCGACCTTATCCGCAATTTGGTGTGGCCGTATGGTTGGCTGAGGGGCCGGGGCGGGTTCCTGCCATACCCAGGCGGCCGTACCGACCATGGCGAGAGAAAGCACAAGCAGGAGCGGCCACGACCGCTGCCACCAGGGTGGCGGGGGCGGGTCTTCGTCATCCGGTTGCCGGAGGCGATCGGCCAGCCGCGCCCAGCCTTCCGGGGGTGGGTCGGCGGGTGGCGTGCGCCCGTACTGCTCGCGAAGAAGCCGGTCGAGATTATCCATTCGGGGACGCGTTTTTGATCTGTAAGTAGGGGCCGACCAGCGTACGCAGCTGGTGCCGGGCCTTGAAGAGGTTGGAGCGGGACGTACCTTCCGAGATGCCCATACGCCTGGCGATCTCGGGATGCCGTAATCCCTCGAATACGTACAGCGAAAACACGATCCGGTAAGAAGGCGCCAAGCGCTGAAGTAATCGAATACAGTCCTCCCGTTCCAGTTGCCGGGGTGCCGTATTCTCGGCGGCATGATGCGGGCATTCGGTAAGCACGACCGACCGCGGATGCCGAAGCTGATAGCGGCGATAGTAGTCAATGCCCGCGTTGACGACGATCCGGTGGAAGTAGCCGGAAAAGCTACCCGAGAAGGCGGATTTCCGCAGGGAGGTGAAAAGCTTTAAAAAGGCATCCTGGACGATTTCCTCCACTTCTTCGTCATTACGGCCATAGGGGCGGGCCCGACCGCGGGCGAAGGCATACCAATCCAGGTAGAGTCGCTGCTGTGCGCTGCTATCGTCGCGGTGGCAGTCGGCCAGCAGGGTGGCCAGTCTGGCTTCGGTGCCTTCCCCCATGCGATGCCCTTAGTCGAGGGTGGTCTGGAAGGTTCCCCGGAGTACGTATTCCTCCTCCCCGGTAGGGTCAGATTCGAAGCTTCCTTCGATCTGACCATTTGCGGTCCAGCGATCGACGGTCATCCTTCCGGTCAGTAGGGTGGGCACCCCATCCAGGTGGGGGCAGGAGGGGCTTTCATTCATTTGGAAGGTGGTGTAGCCGATCGTTACTTCCCGGCGGCAATCGGCCCCCGTTTCCCCTCCGCTACGAAAGGTCTTAGCCATCATGCCGGGTGCGAGTGCGCAGTCGGCCAGTTGAAGGAAGAGGCTGTGGCGGTTATCCGAAGTGGTGTATTCCACGTATAGTTCATTGTCCGTGCCGTCCCGGTAGTAGTAATTGGCGGTACGGGCGGGCAGGGCATTCAGCAGTATTTCCTGTCCGTCGACGTTCAACGCGATGAAATTTTCCTGGGAAGTTGGAAGCTCGTACACCTCTTCGGTCTCACAGCCGAAGCATAAGGCGGAAACGAGCAGCAGAAAAAAGTAAGGGTGCGGCATAGTTTGGCATGTTGGGTTCGCGTATGCCCTAAGAGACGTTGCCGTAGCCGCAAACCGTTGCCCGCTCCATTACTTTTTCGGTTATTCTCACCGGATGCCACGGGGGATCAGCGTGCTGGGGAAGACTACCACGCTTTCATTACCGTCCATCCCCACCGTGCTGACCCCGAAAAAGTAGTTGTCCACCACGATGTTTTCGAGGGTATGGTCACGTTCACCGGCCGGAACGAAGCGGCGGTGCTCCCAGCGTGGGGAAGTGGTAAGCCGCCAGTGGATGTAATAGCCGGCGATGGGGGTATCCGTTTCGGGCTCTTCCCAGCGCAGACGGGTACTGGGCTCCACGGCTCCCCCGATCATGACCAGGGGCGGTGCCGGAGGGGCGGCGGCCAGGCCAGCCAGGGTAACGGCGTTGACGCCGGTTAGCTTCGCCGCGTAAGGGAAGTTGACGTGTTCCAGGCGGTCGCCGTAGTAGATGCCGTCTTCGGTCCGCAAATCTTGGTGCTGTTGGGTGTAGTTTTCATGGGTCTCCATAATCCGGACGCCTGGGAAACCCGCATCGTTGAAGGGTCGGTGGTGGCCCCCGCGCCCGAATCGATCCAGGCGGTAGACCATCATCGGCTCCAAATTGGTGGTGTACTTGCGGGTTTGGGCATCGACGTAGCGGGCCAGCTGGCGGCTGGGGCCATCCACCTCTCCCCCGAAGAAGCGGCGGTAGATGTTCTTGCGCTCGTCGCGAACATCGTCGGGATAGTACGGCTCGGAGAAGACGCGAAAACTAGTGTTGTCGGTCACCCCGTCCACTCCAGTAATATTGCCGATCATGTCGTTATTCAGCACCCCGGTCAGGTTCCACCCTTGTTCTTTGACCCAGTCGGCCATGCCCTTGCCACCGAAAAGGCCTTGCTCTTCCCCACTCAATCCGACGTAGAGAATAGAGCTGGGAAACTCATACTGCGTCAGTACGCGCGCCGCTTCCAGTGCGCCGGCCATGCCGCTGGCGTTATCGTTGGCACCCGGGCTATCGCTGGTGCCGTCAAGCGGATCGCTGACGCGGCTGTCGATATCGCCACTCATCATGATGAAACGGTTCGGGTCGCGGCTCCCCCGCTGGATGGCGATCACGTTTACCACCCAGGTATCTTCTTTGATGCGGGTATCGGGATCGCCCTCCACGAAGTTACGCTGGTAGATGACCTCCAGGCAACCTCCGCAGGCTTCCCCTATCCGCTCGAACTCGCTGAAAATCCACCGGCGGGCCGCACCGATGCCCCGCGTTTCACTAGTGGTATCACTCAGCGTATGGCGGGTACCGAAGTTGACCAGGGTGGTAACGTCAGCCTCAATCCGAGCGGGGTCGGGTGCATCCGCGATATCGAAGAGCCGGGGGTCGGCGTCGGGGGGGAAGTCGGGTGCCGCGGTTTGAGCGGTCAGTGCGGAGGTTAGGAGGAAGAGGAGGAGGGTAGGTATGAGCATTTTAAAGGTCGGTAGTTCGGTAGTAAGTAAGTCGGGAGTCGGAAGTTCGGTAGTCGGAAGTACTTCATACTTCATACTTCATACTTCATACTTCATACTTCATACTTCAGAACTACCCGACTACCGAACTACTCCTCCTCCTCCTCCGTCTTCCGACAAATCAGCGGCAAGATCGAGTCATACCAATCGACGAGCGCGATCTGGCGGGCCAGGCGCAGGTCTTCGCAGGCTCCGGGGAGGCGGTTATTGTCCATGCGGGTTTGTCCGCGCAGGATCCGGAAGCGGCCGTCGCGGGGAAACAGCTCGACGGCGGCGTCCATCTTTTCCAGCCCCGCATCCAGGGTGGTGGAATCGCGGACCAGCAGTTGAGCCTCCTGCATCAGGGTTAGCGCCTGGTTATAGTCGTCTATGACGTAGCTGCAGCCCGGGTCGGTTGGCGCGAAGGTGAAGGAAACATCGTACGCACTCGCCACTTTGCGGCCTTCGTATTCGGCGGCGATCCACTTGCCGTAGGAGCCGGTGGCGGCGTCGATGGCTTTGGAGGAAAAGTCGACCCCGAGGTCGTTGTAGTCGATGATGTCATTGACCGATACCAGCCCATCGGGGTGAATGATCAGCTGTATGTCCATCTGACCGGTGGCACAGCTATCCTGGGGGATATCGGGGTAGGTAATGGCCTCGTCGAAGTAGGCGGCAACGTCCCCTTCGGCGCCGGTGAAGGTCACGGCCTTCGTCAGGTCGGTGTAGATCGTATCGGTTCCCAGGATGACGTAGGGCTTCGGCTCCTCCAGTCGGAAACGGACCGGCAATACCACCCGAAAGCGCACCGGCTCTCCGTCCTTAAAGGCCGGCCGCCACAACACCTCTCGTTGCATGCCCACCACGCTGCGCAGGGCGGATAGCCCGAGTCCACCGCCGGGGTCCCGGAGGATCTCCGGGCGATTGACAAAACCGTTCCGCTCCACGATGAAGGCGATCACGGCCGTTCCGCTCAGGTTTTTCTCCCGGGCCTCGGCGGGGTAAAGTGCGCGTTTGTAGATATAATCGAGCAAAAAGCGCTGGGCACATTCCGATTTCGCGGCTGCCGTGGTATCGTACTGTTCGCACGGGCTGGGAAATCGAGCCGCCTCATCTGCGAAGCTGTAGATCGTCGTATCCCCTACCGCTACGGCCGTGGTATCCTGTCCGATCAGCCAGAATGGACTGAGCAGCAGCGCATATAAAAGTTTCATGGTGTCAGTTTATCAACGGTTCGTCCCCGGCGGATCGTAACGTAAGGGCGTTAAACTCCAGGTTGGGTGCAACGGAGAACAACTGGTAGTCCAAACGCTTCGAGACCACCACCCGGTCATAGGGAGAATACAGAAAAATCATCGGCTGGTCGTCATAAACGATCTTCTGAAAGCGCCGGTAGAGGGGGAGCCGGGCGGCGGAGTCCATAGTCTGAGCGATCAGCCGGATCAGCGTATCCGCCTCCGGCTGGTTGAAGTTACTCCGGTTCGTCCCCAGCGGGGGAATGGCGGTGGAAGCCCACACCTGGGAAAAATCGTCCGGCGTCGGGTCGTAGCCCTGCCCGTAAAATGAGGCCGTATAGTCTCCGCTGGAAAGTTGATCGAACAGGCTACGCGGTTCCCGCCGTACCACTTCGATATCGATGCCCACCTGCCCGGCTCCTTCCGCCACTATCAGGCAGACGGCGGTGCTGGTCGATGTCGGATAGGAAAGTAGCGGGAACTGGAGCGGTCTGCGCACGCCATCTATGACCTTATCGCGGATTCCATCTCCATCCGTATCCTCCCAACCAGCGGCAGTCAGGAGGTTCGCGGCCCGATCCGGATCATAGGGAATGAAGGGTAACTCCTTATCGTAGTAATCCTTATCCGGTAGCACCGGCCCGACCACCCGCCGGGCCAGCCCGGGCAGGAGCTGCTCGATGATACGGTCGACGTCGACGCAATGGGCTAGTGCACGACGAACCCGTTGGTCGGTCAACAACGGATCGTCCTGGTTGAGCAGGATCGCGAAGTAGCGAAAGCTGGGAATGGCGTTGAATTCATACAGCCCGGTCAGGTAGTCATCATCCGACAACTGCAGATAGACCTCACTGGGCAGGTCCATCGCAATATCCACCGCATTATCCCGTAGTGCATTGACGAGGGTAGCCTGATCCGGGATGATCAGAAAAGCCAGCGATTCGGCGATGGCCACCGTCTGGGGGTTCTGACTGTCCTCGGCCCAGTAGTCCGGTCGCTTGCGAAGCCGGATGCGCTGCCCCTCTTCCCAGGAGGCCAATTCGTAGGGCCCGCTTCCAACCACCTGCCCCGGCGCGTAGGCTTTGTCGGGATCGGCGAACACGTCGACAAACTTCTTCAACTTCCGGTTCCCCTTTACCTGCGCCTGGATCGCAGCGGGATTTGTGAATGTCCTTAGCGGAATATCGGAAAGCAGCCCGTCGGGATCGTAAGCGTAGGTCGGATAAACGTAGAGATCGCCGATCACCTTAGTAGCCAGCATATACGGCTCGCGGGTGAGTACGGCGAATTTGCGGGCGCTACCTTTTTCGGTGGCAATGTCCTCGACCACACTAAAGTAAGCGCGGTACGGTCCGGCATCGATCAGGGGATGCAGCAAAATCTTCAGGCTGAAGATGACGTCGTCTACCGTCACCGGGCTACCGTTCGGCCAGGTAGCCAGGGAGTCCAGTTCGTAGTGGTACGCCACCCCGCCGCCCGCCAACTCTTCGGGCTCGGGCACGGAGGCCAGTAAGGGAAGAAGCTCGAAGCTCTCCGGGTCGGTATCATTCAGGGTCTGGAACACCTGCTCCGAGACGTAACGGCTGGTCGACTGGGTCGTCAGGATCGGATTGAGTCCACTGGGCTCCGCGCGCAGCGCAATGCGAATCTCGGCCGGCGTATCCCCGCTGGTCTCGACGGATCGCAGTGGCGGCCGGTCACTCGCCTCGCAGGCGAACAGGCCACAACATAGGGCGGTCACCAGTGACAAGTGCAATTTCATGCGGATCAATCGAGCGGGGAAAATACAGCCTCCCGTCACGAAGGTATCTATTTTCCCGCTAGGATGTGGCCCCGCTACCGGGCGCGCCGGCCGGCAGGGCGTGGCCGTTCTGCTCTGCGGGGGCCGGCCGCTCCTCCGCTTCGGAGGCATTTTGCCGGACCAGGCCGTCGGGTAGGCGCATTCCACTCTGCTTCAGGAAGTCATTCAGCTGGGGAACCATACCGTACAGCCCCTGGACGAAGTTACCTACGCCCTGCCCCGATCCGCCGTCGTACACGACCACTTTCTCGATGTCGACATCTTTGATGGCGTCCGTTTGGATGCGGGTCAGTTCAGCCAGTTTGTCCAGCATGAGGTAGTTGATGGCGCTTTCGGGATTGCCCCCGGCGGCGGTAACCAGCTTCTGGAAGCCGTCGGCCTGCTTGCGGAGCAGTTCTTCCATACCCTGGGCCTCGGCCTGGTATTTGAGCAAAACGGCATCAGCTTCACCGCGGGCAATTTCTCGCCGGCGCTCGGCTTCAGCCTGAGCGGCGATGATGGCTTTCTGCTTTTGAATATCGGCTTGTACTACTTCCTCCGCTTCGCGACGGGCTTTTTCCATTAGACCACGGGCTTCTTCGGCTGACTTTTCAGCTGCGTAGGCTTCCTTCAGGGCATTAGCTTCAGCCACTTTACGTGCGGCAATAGCCCGGCGATTCGCTTCTGCCAGTTCAATGTCGCGTTCGGCATTAGAATTAGCAATGGCGATTGCCGACTTATTTTTTCCTTCCGTAGCCTTCGCATCCGCATTTGCTTCCCCGATCTCGGCCCGGCTATTGGCGTCGGCTACTTTCGAGCGCTGGTCCTGCTGCGCTTCGGCCTCCCCGATGCTACCCGTACGCAACTCGTTGGCGACTTTGATCTTGGCGTCGTTGATGGCCTTGGCGGCGGCTTCCTGCCCCAATGCCTTGATGTAGCCCGATTCATCCTGGATGTCGGTGACGTTCACGTTGATCAGTTCCAGGCCAATCTTGTGCAACTCTTCCCCGACGTTACGGTAGACGCTCTCGACGAACTTGTCGCGGTCGATGTTGAGCTCCTCGATGTCCATATTGGCGATCACTAAGCGCATCTGCCCCATGATGATGTCGTGGCTCAGATTGGAGATGCTCGACCGGTCCAGGGCCAGCAGACGCTCGGCGGCGGCCAGCATCAGGTGGGGCTTGTTGCTGATGCCCACGGTGAACTGGGCCGGTACGCTTACGCGGATGTTCTGCTTGGATAGCGCATCCTGTAGGTTGACATCAATACTCAGCGGCGTCAGGTCCAGGTACTGATAGTCCTGAATGACCGGCCAGACGAAGGTTCCGCCACCCGCATAACACGTCGCCGAGGCATCGCTTCCGGTGCGCCCGTAAACCACCAGGATCTTATCCGACGGGCAGCGCTTGTAGCGACTGACCAGCCAGAGAACGAGGATAAAAAGAAGACCGACAACAGCCAGAACGGGAAAAAAGAAGCTTTCCATGACGTAGAATTTAAGGTGAGGTGTTCGGATGCGGGCGCGGCCGCAGGTGCAAGCGGTATGGTGAATTAAGTAAGCTAATCGTTCAGCCGGACGTGAACGCAGCCGTCCGGCCCCAGATCATCCACGATGATCGACGTTCCGGTCGGAATCTCCATTCCCAGCGAAGAGCGGGCTTTGAACTCCCGTATTCCTCCCCTGAGGTTGACGCGCACGATGCCTTCTCCGGCCGGCGGAATTTTAAGGTACACTTTGCCCTCCTGAAAAAGGGCGTCTTCGGTTTTGTAGTTCACGTTTTTCTCGTAGCGCATCATCCAGCGGAAAACCGCGCTCATGAGGTAGACGGCAATGGCTCCGGCGGACACGCCCACCACGATAGCTACTACCGGGTTGCTACTGGTGAGCAGCATCAGTTTCAGTACCCAGGCCCCGATGGAGAGAAAGGTCAGGCCGCCTTTGATCAGTCCGACGCCTCCGGCGTCCACGTGTCCCTCCGCACCTGCGTCCCCGCCCACGTCCAGATCGAGATCCAGCCCGCCCAGTATGCCTAGGAGCAACAGTAGGACCAACAGACCTCCCGCGATAAGGGAAATATAGGTGAGCAGCTCGAGCATGATCGGTTAATTTACAACTTCTTTAACATCCGCCCGCCGCGGCCGTTGCCGTTATAATGACCCGTTGGTCGATGCGCTCCCTAAGCTGGTCGAGTCCCGCTACTTCGTGGGTTGCCGCGGCAGAAACTCGAACTCTCCGATGGCCCCCATTACGGCTTCCGGGCTCTTGGAATCGGCGGCAAAGCGGAAGAATAGCGGTTGCTCCCCCACCCCGGTGGCCTCGACCGGAATGGTAAGCTCGTTAAGACCATAGGTGGAAATCCCCTGGCTAACCGACGCCTGCCCGATGACCTGCCCGTTGCGGGGGTCGCCGGAGATGACCTCGATCGTTCCCCCGCTAGTGATATTGGGAACGAGCATGACGGTACTCCGGATCGCACGTATGCCCGTCAAGTCGACCGCTCCGTAGCCGACCCAGCTGTCGTTAGTCGCCACGAGTACGTCGGCATCCTCGTCGCTCAGCGGATTATCCTTAGCCTCGACGTGGTAGGCCATCACCCGCTGCCCGTCGGTATACTTGTGGGCGGGTACTTTTGGTGACCGTAGTACGACTACGTCAGTGGTTGTGAGACGGGGCAGGTTGCCCTCCGCGCCCTGATCGGTGTAGCTGGCCTGGACGTAGTAACGGCCCGGAATGCCCTCCCGGTGGCGGTCCAGGGCGATGCGTCCCTTCGCGGGGCGGCTTTCTGCGTTCGGCGGCGGACCGGCCAACGATAGGATGTAGTCAGCCATCTGTTTGGCGTCCCCTTCCGGCAGATCGGGATGGGCACTCATGTTCTGCTCGCCCCATACGCCGGCACCCCCGCTGATGATCTTGCCGGCCAGGTAGTCCGTAGCCTGGGGATCGCGGCGGTAGCGCTCGGCGACGGCTTGGTAGCTCGGCCCGATGCTGGCTTCCTGCTCCATGTGGCAGCCGGCGCAGTCAGCCGCGGCGATCAATTCCCTGCCGATGGCGAAGGCCGTGTTCTGTCCGGCCACCTGGTGGCCCCGCTCGATCTGCACGAGGTCTTCCCCCTCCAGGTAGTCGATGGAAACGGTGACGGCCCGGGGATCGATCCCCTGATTGAGCTTACCATCCTCGGTATCCGAAACCTGCACTTCATAATTGAGCTCGCGGCCGGGGAAGAAGAAGGATCGGTTGCCGTCCAGCGCGACCTGCACGTCCGGGACGCTGTTCCCAACCAGGATAGTCTGCGTCTGGCGGACCGTATGGCCCTGACCGTCATCCACCACTAACTCGAGGTTATGGCTGCCCCGTTCGGCGATGGTATGCTCAAGGTCAGGACCTTCCCCAACGACCTCACCGTTCAGCGTCCATGTATAGGTGAGGGGATCGCCGTCGTAGTCGAGACTCTCTTCAGCATCCACCCGCAGGGTGAAGGGGGCGGCTCCGATATCGGCGACAAGCTCCATGCTTGGTACCGGTGGGCGGTTACCGCCGTTGTAGCGGATTCGGAGCAGACGGGCATCGTTATTCTTGCTGAACCACTTGCGCCCGTATTCGATGATGTACAAGCTTCCGTCCGGCCCGAAGAGCATATCCATCGGGTGAAACAGCTCCTGGGAGGGCAGGAAGGGCTCAAATTCGGTCACGTAACCGGTTTCGTCCAGGGTAGCGGCCATGATGTAGTCCCGCATCCAGTCATAAAAGAAGAAGGTGCCGTCGTAATATTCCGGGAACTTCACTTCGCTGTCGCCGTAATCGCCATGGTAGTAGACCGGCCCGGCCATGGCATTACGCCCTCCATTGCCCAGGGTAGGAAACTCCTCACTTTCGGCGTAGGGGTAGTAGATCATGGCCGGCTGGGCGGGAGGCAGTTCCCGGGCACCGGTGTTGTAGCGGCTGTCGTTGACGGGAGCGGCCGGGTCGAAAGCCTCCCCGGTGGTACCCCCGGCGAAGTCGCGGCGGTGGTAGGGCTTGTTATCCCCGATGAAGAGTGGCCAGCCGAAAAATCCGGCTTCCCGGGCGACATTGACCTCATCGTGGCCGCGGGGGCCCATACCCGTGCTATCCTCACCGGCGTCGGGGCCGACATCCCCCCAGTAGACATTGCCGTTGCGCTGGTCGACGCTGATGCGGAAGGGGTTGCGCATACCCATGGCGTAGATCTCGGGTCGCCCACCCTCGCCCCCGGGAAAGAGGTTTCCTTCGGGAATGGTGTAGCTACCGTCCTCTTGTACCTGAATCCGGATGATACCGCCCCGCAGGTCCATGGTATTGGCACTCGAGCGGCGGGCATCGAAGTTGGGCTCGTCGCGACTGTCGTCGATGGGGGAAAAGCCGTCCGATTCAAAGGGGTTGGTGTTGTCGCCGATAGACAAATAAAGCAAACCGTCCCCCCCAAACTCAAGGCTGCCGCCGGAGTGGCAGCAGCGGTTACGATCGGTGGGTACGTCGAGGATGATTTGTTCGCTCGCCTCGTCGAGCTTATTGTCGGCGAATCGGAAGCGCGACAATCGATTCACGCTTTCCTCCCCGTTCGGACTGTAATAGAGGTAGAGCCAGTTATTCTCCCGAAAATCCGGGGCCAGGGCGATCCCCAGCATCCCGTCCTCGTGCTCCGTCCAGACGTCCATATTGTGCACCTCGGCGACGGCCTCGAAGTCGGGGTCGTATACCTTGATCGCGCCCCGTCGCTCGATCCAGATCGGCCGGCCGTCGGGCAGCAGATCCAATTCCATGGGCTCGGTCATGCCCTTCACCAGTTCCTCGACGACGAAACGATTCTCCTCGGGAGTCGACTTTACGCCGGCGTAGCTGACGGGTTTGTTCTCCCCGAACAGGTACTCGAGCGCACCGGCGACGTGCTCGACGAATTCCGGTTCGGAGTAGCTTTCCTTGGTATGCCCCAGGCCGGTATAGAACATCCGACCGTTGGAGATCGGCTTGTACCAGGCGATGGGGTGGTTCTCCCCGTTCTCTCCGCCCTCGTAGGTGGACTCGTCGACCCGCATGAGTACGGTGAAATCGTCCTTGATGGATTTGTAATTGTACCACTCGTCATGGCGTACCCAGGTATCGCTAAGGTGCTCGGTAGCGGGGTGATCATGCCTGTCTACCAGGATGGTCGCCTCGGGAGTTCCCCGGGGGTGGCTCTGGAAATAGGCGCCGACCAGGTCGTTGTACCAGGGCCACTCATACTCGGTATCGGCGGCGGCGTGAATGCCGAGCCAGTTACCCCCCGCTTCCATGAAACGCTCGAGTTCCCGCTGCTGGGCCGGGTTCAGGATATCACCGGTCGTGCTTAAGAAGACGATGACGTTGTATTTCGCCAACTGGTCCTGAGTGAACAGCTCCGCATCCTCGGAAAAATCGACGGAGAACTTCATCTCACTGGCTAGGTCGCGGAACATATCTTGTCCCGATTCAATCGAGCCATGACGAAATCCGGCGGTCTTGGAGAAGACCAGCACACTGCGGGTTTCCGTACCGCCGCCGCATCCGTACGCCAGGAACAGGATGACACCTACGATGAAGAGAACCGCCGCTGGCTGGAGCGGTGTGGTGGAGTTATTTGTCATAGCCTCTGAGCAACGTTATACACGAAAAGAACAGCCGACCGGGAGGATGGTTGCCGCAATATTCGTTGGTCAGGCGGCCTCACCGATCAATCGTTGGAAATGAAAGGCAATACTACACTAAAATTCCAAACTGATCGTCCAACACGACTTAGGGAAAAAGAAAAGGTGCCAAACCGGTAAGTTTGGCACCTTTGCGCAGCGATTCAGGGGATGAGCTACATCCGCGCTACAATTCCGTTAATCTGCAGCCGGTCGGAAATATCGCGGGCGGCAGCCTGGGCCTCCGTCACGTTCCCGTAGCGGCCGGCGTAGACGCGGTTGATCACCTGTCCGTCTTCCTTTGTAATGGCCTGATAATAGACGTCGTCCAGCCCCTGTGCTTTCAGTTCACTGACCCGGCGCAGCGCGTAGGCCTCATTATTGTACGCCGCTACTTGGACCGAGAAGCGCTCACCCGGCGCAGCTGCTGTCGGCTCGGCGGCCACACGGGCGACCTGCGCCGGACGGTACTCCGTAGCGGTCGCTTCGGGCAGCACACCGCGCGCGGCCTGTTCCTGACCAACCGTAGGGGCGGGCGGTTGAACCGATTGCTGCGGTTGGTCCTGCCGGACAATGGTCGGGTACCGATTAAAGGTAGCCGGGCTTGCCGCTTCCGGAGCCGGTTCGTTCCGGGGGGCGGGGGGAGGGGCTACGATACCGCTCGGGCGTTCGTACGATTTAGGGGTCGCGTCGGCAACCGCGGGGGCCACGGGGTTCCAGTTACTGAACCCTTCCTGCTCCAGGGATACCGGTGCGGAAGCCTCGATGCCCAGGAAGCGGGCTGCGGCCTCACTGAGGGTGACCAGGCAGTCCGCGCACTCTTTGCCCTTGTCAGTGACGCGGACGGTGACGGTCCGGCCGTTCTCGGTGTTGGTCACTTTCAGTAACGTCCCCAGGGGCAATTCGGGGTGGCTGGAGGTCAACTCCCCGCTGGCGTAAGTCTCACCATAGGCGGTAGGCTGCCCTTCGGCGGTGGAAGGGTACACACCCGCGCGCCCCGACTGTATCTCCTGATCGGTAGTGGGCGGGGGGACGACCTGCACTTCTTTGGGATGAGCGGGGGCGGGGGCCGGTTTCTGATTCCACTCGAAGCTCTGTGCACCCAGGGAGGTACCGGTAAGCAGGAGGGTGAGGGGGATAAGGTTTTTCATCGGTGTGACACTATAAACAACGGGTTGGGAAGCGGTAAACGCTACCTGACGCAAAATGGTGCGCGCGGGACCAATATAACGGCCCCCCAGTCCTTTTGCTCACAATAAACTACAATTTGATTGAAATTTAACTTATTGTGCCGTCTCCCCGTCGGTCCTCCACCGCCGCACTTCCCGCCAGGCGTAACTCTCGTCCTCCCACCGCAGCAGTTCGGTCTGGTTGCGCCCCTTATAGTTTAGAAACCAGGTTTCGATGATCTGCTTGGCGGCATCGTTGCCGAGGGAAAAGTCCAGAAAGGTGGTGACCGGAAGCACGCGGGCCGCCGAATCGGCCGGCACGGCGATGATCTTGGTGTCGATCTCGCCCCGGTCACGGAGCAAGAGCGCGCCAATCGGACGGGCCCGTAGCTGGGTACCGGTCGCTACCGACTCCCCGATCACGAGGACGTCGAGCGCGTCGCCATCCCCGCCCCTTTCCCGGGTCATCAGGGTGGACGGCACGAAGCCGTAGTTCCCTGGATACGGCAGAAACTGAATGATGCGGTCCTCCCCCGTCAGCAAGGTGTCGTTGACGTAGCCTTCCCCAGGGTGGTACTCGATCTTGTGGTTTGTGCCGGCGGGAATTTCCACCACCACGTTCAATGCCTCCCCGTCGATGCTGGGTAGGGTGTAGGGGTCCATGGTGAGACTGGCGGGGTCTACTTCCGGATCCGGTCCCATTTCGCAGTTCGCTACCATCACGGCGGCTACAAGAAGGGTACACCACTTCATCGGCGCATCAGATTTACTCATTATGTAGGTTATAGGTCTGCCGTCGGAAAGTAACCCAAAGTGCCGCCGACCCAGCTCTTTCCCTTGTTGTAGCGCACCCCGATCATCTCCCCCTTCGAAAGTCGCACCAGGTTATTGACCAGAATGGGTTTTTCCCGATCTGGTGGCCAGAGGTACATCATACGCAGTTCCACCCGGGCGGGCTCGTCGGGGGTTTCCACGACTGGGGCGTAGGTGACTTTCTTCTGCAGGATCCAGTGTTCGGGATGTTGCAGTTGCTCCAGATCCGCGGGGGTCGGGTGAAGGTTGACGCCCTGGCCGGCGAAGCTGTAGAGGGGTTTGAGGACGTAGTCGGAAAGATTGGCGGGAAGGTGATCCAGGTCCGAGACGAAGTTGGTATCCGGCACGTAGGGGCTCTTGACCAGCGGCAGGGTATACTTGCTGATCAGGAAGAACCAGTTGGGGTGGCCGGCCCATTCGACCTCAGCCCGCTCGACCAGGTTGTAGGTCCGCTGCAGATCGGGCCGCCCGTGGAGGTCGTCCAGGATCACCCGGTTGTATATTCTCCGCACCTGCGTCCGCGCCCCTGCCTTTCGGTAGTACAGTTTGTCGCCTTCCAGTTCCAGTTCGCTGATGCAGACCTCCTCGATGCCGAGTTCAGCGCAGGCAACGACCAGATCGATACGGGTGGTCTGCCCTTTGGGGTCCACTTCCAGCAGAATGACGTGCTTCGGATCGTGCCCCCCCAGGATGCTTTCCTTCAGCAACTGCAGGTATTCGGCTGGCGTAGAGCCGTCGAAGCGGGCCGAAAAATTATCGGGAATTCGGAAAAACTTGCGGAAGCTGCGGTCCAACAGGGCCTGAAAGTGGTACAGGCTCGGAAAGCCCTGGGCCTCGATCAACTGGGGGGCCAGGGATCCATCGTCGGAGCGGCAGACCCCGAAATCCAACTGTAGGAACAAGGGGCGGTCGGTCTGATCCGGCACCGCCTGACCGGGGGGGATGGCGGGTGCGGCCCGCTCGGCGTAGTCGGGGTGGGTGACGACTTCCAGCACGTCATTGCAGGCAGCGTACACCCGGTCGCGAAAGCCGGCGGGAAAGAAGACCGGCGTTTCCGCCACGTGAAATTTGGGATCGTGGTTGTACTGCCCGCCCAGCCAGCCGAGCATGGCCCGGTAGGCTTCGTTGGTGAAGTTCGCATTGTACTGGCGGCGGAGGTCCTCGATCATCGGGTCAAGGTAATGCGATCGGCAGATTCGCGGGCCTCAGGCGGCCGGGGTCGTGACCGGATCGGTGTGGTCAACGGTACCTACGCCGCCGTCGCCGTCCAGGTCCTGGTCGAAAATGCGCTCCATGAGGGCGAATAACTCGGGGTGTTTACTGGCGAAAGCGGCGGGGCGGTTGAAGAAGTACTCGGCGGCAACGGCAAAAAATTCGGCCTTGTTGGTCAGGGCGTAGTCGTCGATGTCGGAGTCCCCCCGCTGGATGGCTTCCATCTCACCGCGCATCATTTCCAGCCAGGGCAGGACGTAGGGGTTGTCGAGAAAGTAATCGGGTATGCCGTCCGTTTCGCCGTCGGCCTTGTCCAGCAGATGGGCGAACTCGTGGATGCCGGTGTTGTTCCGCCCCGCATTCTGGAAACCGCTGCGCAGGGCGTGCTGGCTCAGCATCAGTTTGCCGTTCATGTACCCCCCGCCGACCATGCCGGCGATGGTGCGCCCCTCCCCTTCCGTGGCGAAGGTTTCCTTATTGAAGGTATTAGGGTAGAGGATGACTTCCCGCAGCTTGGGGTACTGGTTCCAGTCCGCAAAGCCGAAAGTGGGGATCAGTCCGCTGGCGGCGACCAGTACGCGGTCGAGCTCGCTGACCTCGCAGTCGATGCCGGTGATGGTGACCCGCTGGAAGAAGTAGCGCATCCGCTGCTGGAAGCGCTTTTTTTCCTTGCGGCTCAGGGTTTTGTAAAAAGTCACTTCCTTGCGCAACAGCCGTCGCCACTGCTTGCGGAATTCAGGTAGCGGCCCCATCGGTTCCTCCCGGAAGATAAGATACAGCAGCCCCCCGGCAATCAGGGCAACGATAAGGGCGGTAGTGAGGTAGGGCGTCATTCGGTAGGGGTGGGCGGCGGAGCGCAGGTGTAAAGGGTAAACCACCTTAAAACGTTCGGATGTTCGCCCCCTCCGTACATTGCCGCTCATGAACGTTCTCCCCCGTTTCCTGCGATACGCCCGCCTCGATACCCAGTCCGACCCGCACTCCCCTACCCAACCTTCGACCCAAAAACAGTTGGTGCTCGGCCGGCTTCTCGCCGAAGAACTACGGGACCTGGGCCTCCCTGACGCGGAACTGGACAATCATGGTTACGTCTACGCCACCCTATCGGCCACAGCCGGACAGGAAGCCGCCCCCACCATCTGCTTTTGCGCGCATATGGACACCAGTCCGGATGCCCCCGGAGCCGACGTACGCCCGATCGTTCACGAAAATTACCAAGGGGGGGATATCGTTCTGCCCGACGACCCGAGTGTAGTATTACGGTCCGCCGATATGCCCGCGCTGAACGATCAGATCGGCCACGATATCGTCACCGCCAGCGGCAAGACCCTGCTCGGTGCCGACAACAAGTGCGGGCTGGCCGCGATCATGGCCGCCACCGAGCACCTGCTGGCGAACCCCGACATTCCCCACGGGCGCATCCGTATCCTCTTCACTCCCGACGAGGAGATCGGCCGTGGCGTGAACGCCGTCGATATGCAAAAACTGGACGCCGACTTCGGCTACACCATCGACGGGGAAGCGCGCGGCACCGTGGAAGACGAAACCTTCAGCGCCGACGCGGCTACCATTCGCATCCAGGGGGCAAGCATTCATCCCGGCCTAGCGAAGGGTAAGTTGGAGAACGCGGTAAAGATTGCCGCCGACATCCTCGCCAAACTACCCGCCGGTCGCCTTAGCCCGGAAACCACGGAGGGGCGGGAAGGCTTCATCCATCCGCTGGAAGTGAGCGGTAAGGCGGAAGCGGCGCGTATCGACTTTCTCCTGCGCAGTTTCCGGACGGAAGAACTGAAAACGTACGCCGACCTGCTCGAAGATATCTGCGCCAAGGTGCGACCGAACTACCCCAACAGTACCATCAAACTCGAAGTCACCGAGCAGTACCGCAACATGAAAGAGGTGCTGCAAGACCACCCCCGCGTGACGGAGTTAGCTGAGCGGGCCATCCGGGAAGTCGGGCTGGACACCAAAAAGAACGCCATCCGTGGGGGTACTGACGGCAGTCGGCTGAGTTTCATGGGCCTGCCCTGCCCGAATATCTTCGCCGGGGAGCACAACTTTCACAGCCGCTACGAGTGGGCCAGCGTACACGAAATGCAACTGGCCGCCGAAGTCATCGCAGCCATCGCCCGCCTGAATACCGAAGTACAATGAGCGAATCGATCTGGAAGACCACGCCCACGCTGGAGGGGATGAACCAAATGGGGCAACATACCCTGGGCGATACGCTTGGTATGCGATTCGTGGAGATTGGACCCGATTACCTCGTGGCGGAGATGCCGGTGGATGAACGGACGGTGCAGCCCTTTCGCCTGTTGCACGGAGGGGCGTCAGTAGCCCTGGCGGAAACCCTCGGCAGCGTTGCCGGCTTCCTGGTGCTGGATCGCCCGGATCGGGATATCGTCGTCGGCGTAGACATCAACGCTTCTCACCTGCGCAGTATACCGGAGGGCGGTACGGTGAGGGGAACGGTGCGACCGGTACGGATCGGCCGGCGGGTACAGGTCTGGCAGATCGATCTGCACGACGACCGGGGGCGGCTCACGTGTGTATCGCGCTTGACCTGTCAGGTAACTGCTCGTCCGGGGGGATAGTAAGTTAATTTTTGGGCGTCCGGATAATTCTTCTATTCCGAGGATAATTGTGCCAAGTTAGGCCCGGACCGGGCAAACGCAGTCTCCTCATATAGGCGAACCCAACAACTTTCGGTTGTAAACATGGCTCTTTGGGTTTCGTTATTATGATTGCACCTGCGTCCGCGCCCAATTCTTTGATATTCAGGACGTAGACGTATAAATTTGACCCAAATACCCACCCATTATGATCTCTTCCACTTACCTGAAATCCAAGAAGAAGTATAAAGTCAGCTTCGAACTGCCCCAGGACCAGGTCGGCGAGGGCCGCGACGTGCGCGTACTCGGTAGCTTCAACGACTGGAGCTGGGACAAGGGCGTCCAGCTGAAGAACGGCAAGAAGGGCTACACCGCCACCGCCGAGCTCCCCGCCGGCAACTACCAGTTCCGCTACCTAGTGGACGGCCACCACTGGATCAACGACGACAGCGCCGACAGCTACACCGACAGCGGACAGGGCACCACCAACTGCTGCCTGAACCTGGAGGAAGTAGCCGAAGCCCCTAAGAAAGAAGCCACGAAGAAGGCCCCGGCGAAAAAGAAGCCCGCCGCCAAGAAAGACGCCAAGATGGAGGCCGCCGACAGCGCTCCGGCGAGCAAACCCGTTGTAACGCCCAAGAAGACCGCCAAGCCCAAAGCCACTACGAAGGCCAAGACCGAAAGCAAAGCGAAACCCGCCGCGAAGAAGGCACCGAGCAAGAAGACCGCAAGTAAGGGCGACGACCTGAAGAAGATTGAGGGCATCGGCCCCAAGATCGCCGGTCTGCTTAACGAAGACGGTGTCCACACCTTCAGCGACTTGGCCAAAGCCAGCGATAAGCAGCTCGCCGACGTCCTACAAAAAGCCGGCGCTCGCTTCCGCCTGGCGAAGTACGACACCTGGTCGGACCAAGCCAAGCTCGCCGCCGAAGGCAAGATGGAGGAACTGAAGAAGATGCAGACGGAATTGAAGGGGGGGAGGAAGTAGGTTAGTCGGCTGCGCCGGGGAGTCCGTTAGTGCCCGCAGGACTAGGTGTGACACTGGGGAATTTTGTAACCTTTAGTGTTGAATTTGGTGTTCTGACGGGGAGTGCGCGCGCTTTGCTTGCTTTCAGTGGGCTGCGCCGGGGAGTCCGTTAGTGCCCGCAAGGGTAGACGTGACACCCGACACCCGACACCTCGCAACCCGCACCCCACACCCCAACCCCCCCCGTTAACATCCAGGCACTATATCCGTTACAGGGGTTCTACCTTAGTTGAGAACCTTATAAAACCGATTTGCCTGTGTCTAACGCCGTTACCGCTCATTCTCTTTTTACCGATTACGACATCAACCTGTTTCGCGCCGGGAAAAACTTCCGGGTGTACGACAAACTGGGGAGTCACGTAATTGAAGTGGACGGGGAGTCAGGGACCTATTTTGCCGTTTGGGCGCCGAGCGCGAAGTCGGTGAGCGTAATCGGGGACTTCAACGGTTGGGACCGAAGCCAGCATCCCCTCAATGCCCGCTGGGACAGTAGCGGTATCTGGGAAGGTTTCATCCCCGGCGTGGAAAGCGGCACGATCTACAAATATGGCGTGGAAGGGCCGAACGGCGAGCAGCTCGAAAAGGGGGACCCCTACGCCCGGCTCTGGGAAACCCCGCCGAAGACGGCCAGCATCGTCTGGGATACCTACTACGAATGGGAAGACGAGGACTGGATGAAGGACCGCTACAAGCACAACGGCATCGACCGGCCCTACTCCGTCTACGAAGTTCACCTCGGCAGCTGGAAGAAAAACGAGAAGAACGAAAGCCTGAGTTACCGGGAGTTGGCTACCGACTTGGTCGAATACGTGCAGAAGATGAACTACACCCATGTGGAGTTCCTGCCGGTGATGGAGCACCCCTACTTCCCGAGTTGGGGCTACCAGATAACGGGCTACTTCGCGCCGTCGAGCCGCTTCGGGGGTCCGCAGGACTTTATGTACCTGGTCGATAAGCTACACGCCGCCGGCATCGGGGTGATCCTGGACTGGGTACCCAGCCACTTTCCCAACGATGCCCACGGGCTGGCGCAATTTGACGGCACCCACCTGTACGACCACGCCGATCCGCGCAAGGGCTTCCACCCCGACTGGAAGAGTGCCATCTTCAACTACGGCCGCAACGAGGTGCGCTCCTTCCTCATCTCCAATGCGCTTTTCTGGCTCGACCGCTACCACATCGATGGGCTACGGGTGGATGCCGTAGCCTCCATGCTCTACCTCGACTACAGTCGCAAAGCGGGAGAATGGATTCCCAACCAGTACGGGGGCAACGAGAACCTGGAGGCCATCGACTTCATCCGGGAGTTCAACGAGGCCGTGTACCGCGACTTCCCCGACACCATGACCATCGCCGAGGAATCGACTGCATTCAGCGGGGTGAGCCGACCGACCTACGTCGGGGGCCTCGGCTTCGGGCAGAAGTGGATGATGGGCTGGATGCACGATACCCTGAACTACTTTAAGAACGACCCCGTCCACCGCAGCTACCACCATGGGGAGCTGACCTTTTCGCTGGTGTACGCCTTTAGCGAGAATTTCATGCTGCCGCTGAGCCACGACGAGGTGGTGCACGGCAAGGGCCCGCTTATCGACCGGATGCCGGGCGACGAATGGCAGCGTTTCGCGAATATGCGGCTACTCTACGGCTACATGATGACCCATCCGGGTAGCAAGCTCAACTTCATGGGCGGCGAGTTTGGGCAGACTACCGAGTGGAGCATTGAGCGGGGTATTGACTGGGAGCAGGCGCAGTATAAACCCCACGCTACCCTGCAGGCGTTGGTGGCGCGGCTCAATGAGCTGTACAAGACCACCCCGGCCCTGTACGAGTATGCTTACGACCCCAAGGGTTTTGAGTGGATCGACATCGGTGACCACCAGAACAGCGTACTGAGCTACCTCCGCCGGGGTAAGGAAGAAGAAGATGCCATCATTGTGGTGCACAACTTCACCCCCGCCGTACGCCATCACTACCGTGTCGGTGTTCCGTTCGAGGGTTCCTACCGCGTACTAGTCAACAGCGACGACGAGCAGTACGGCGGTACCGGCAACTACGCCCAGGAGGCCGTCGAGTCAGCCCCCAGTGAATGGAACGGCCGGCCGAACCACATCGAACTTACGCTGCCGCCGCTGGCTACCCTGCTCTTCCAGTTCAG
>CAZKPE010000040.1:20576-21871 GCA_964554545.1 uncultured Lewinella sp. | reverse complement strand
GCCCCGTAGAAGGCCACGTTGCCGATGAGGATGTTCTCGTGGGGATCGAAGGCGGAAAGCCGGTCCGGCACGATAATCAGCCGGGCACCCGATAGGCCCTTACCGAAGTAGTCGTTCGCCTCTCCCTCCAGTAAGAACTCGATGCCCTTTGCCGCAAAGGCCCCGAAGCTCTGCCCGGCCGACCCCCGGAAGCGGAACCTGATAGCTCCGTCGGGCAGCCCCTCTCCGTGGAAGCGGCGGCTGATTTCGTTGCTGAGCATGGTGCCCGTACTTCGGTCGGTATTCTTGATGTCGAAGGAACCGGTGACCGGCTCCATCTCCTCCAGAGCGAATTTGGCCGCCGTGATGAGTCTGCGATCCAGTACGTCCGCAATGCCGTGGTCCTGCTCCACCCGCTTGTAAAGGCCGACACTGTCGTCCGCCACTTCCTTGTGCAGGATCGGACTCAAATCGAGGCTGCGGTACTTCCAGTGCTCAAGGTCTTTGTTCATCTTCAGGTGCTCTACCCGGCCGACCATCTCGTTCACCGTCCGGAAGCCCAGTTCGGCCATGATGGAGCGCATGTCTTCGGCGAGGAAACGGAAAAAATTGATGACGTGCTCGGGCTTGCCCATGTAGCGCTTGCGCAGTTCCGGGTCCTGAGTGGCAATGCCGACCGGGCAGGTGTTGAGGTGACACTTGCGCATCATGATGCAGCCCTCGACCACCAGGGCGGCAGTTGCTACGCCGTATTCCTCGGCTCCGAGCATGGTGGCGATGACCAGGTCGCGACCGGTACGAATTTGTCCGTCGGTCTGCAGCGTGACCCGATCGCGCAGTTTGTTGCGAACCAGCGTCTGATGGCTTTCGGCCAGGCCGAGTTCCCAGGGGAGCCCGGCGTGGCGGATGGAGCTCAGCGGACTGGCCCCGGTGCCCCCATCGTGCCCCGAGATGAGGATGGCATCCGCGTGGGCTTTGGCTACCCCGGAGGCAATAATGCCGACCCCGGCCTTGGAAACCAGTTTGACGTTGATGCGGGCCCGCCGGTTTGCATTCTTGAGGTCGAAGATCAGTTGGGCCAGGTCCTCGATACTGTAAATGTCGTGGTGGGGCGGCGGGGAGATCAGGCCCACTCCGGGAGTAGAATGGCGGACGCGCCCGATCCAGTCGTCGACTTTGTGGCCGGGAAGCTGTCCGCCCTCGCCGGGCTTAGCCCCCTGGGCCATTTTAATCTGCAGTTCGTCGGCGTTAGTCAGGTAGTGACTGGTAACCCCGAACCGGCCCGATGCGACCTGCTTGATAGCGGATCGCATGTT
>CAZKPE010000040.1:0-20476 GCA_964554545.1 uncultured Lewinella sp. | reverse complement strand
GACTGGTAACCCCGAACCGGCCCGATGCGACCTGCTTGATAGCGGATCGCATGTTTCTACCCTGCTCATCGGGCTGGAAGCGGACTTCATCCTCCCCTCCCTCTCCGCTGTTGCTGCGGGCACCGATACTGTTCATGGCGATGGCCAGGGTGGTGTGGGCCTCCCAGCTGATGGAGCCGAAGGACATCGCGCCGGTGGCGAAGCGTTGCATAATTTCTTCGGCCGGTTCGACTTCCTCGATCGGTACCGGCTCCCCCTTGCGGAAGGCCAGCAGCCCGCGAAGCGTGAGTGCCCGCTCCGTCTGGGCGTTGATCTCGTCGCGGTACTTGGCGAAGGCTTCCGGGTCATTCTTACGGGCGGCGATTTGGAGGTAGTGGATGCTCTTCGGGTTGAACATGTGGGCCTCCCCGCGGCGCTTCCACTGGTAGATGCCCCCAACCTCGAGTTTCGGATTCGCAACGTGCTCTTTAGGAAAGGCGAGCTCGTGGCGGACCAGCACCTCCCAGGCCAGCCCATCGTAACCGATACCCTCGATGCGGCTGATGCTTCCCCTAAAGCAATCCTCCACCACTTTCCGGTTGAGGCCCAGGATTTCAAAAATTTGTGCGCCCTGGTACGATTGCAGCGTGGAGATGCCGATCTTAGACATGATCTTCAGCAACCCCTTCCCGACCGCCTTGCGGTAAATTTTGATGACCTCTTTCAATTCGTAGCCTTCCTCGGCAAAGACATTGCGGGCATGGAGGTCGGCCAGGGCGGCGTAGGCCATGTAGGGATTTACCGCGCTGGCCCCGTAACCGATCAGGGTAGCCAGGTGGTGGGTTTCCCGGATGTCGCCGGCCTCCACCACGAGAGAGGTTTTGGCGCGTAGTCCCAAATTGACGAGGTGATGATGAACCGCGCCGGTGGCCAGCAGGCTCGGCACGGGGGCACTGTAGCTGTTGGCCTCCCGGTCGCTGAGCACCAGGATGTTGTACCCACTGCGGACCATCGACTCCGCCTGGGCTTTGATGTGCTCTACCGCGGCATTCAGGCGTCCGATCTGCCCGTCAGCCGGGAAGACTGTATTGATCACGCCGGCCCGAAAGTCGCGGTGGTGCAATTCCCGCAGCTTGGCCACCTCATCGTTGGTCAGGACCGGCGAATCCAGGTGGAGGTAGGTGGCATTCTCGGGGGCCGGCTGCATGACGTTGCTGGAACTGCCCAGCATAGCGTAAAGGGACATGACGCTGCGCTCCCGTATCGGATCGATCGGCGGATTGGTCACCTGGGCGAAAAGCTGCTTGAAGTAGTTGGCGATGTGTTGGGACTGCAGGGACAGCACCGCCAGCGGCGTATCGCTCCCCATCGATCCAATGGGGTCTTTTCCGGCCTTAACCATAGGTTCAAGCATGACGCTAAGGTCCTCCTTGGTGTAGCCGAAAAGCTGGAGCCGACGGAATAAAGTCTTCTGGTCCATGCTTATTTCTGCCTTCCGGCTCAGCGGGAGGTCCTTAATGTCGTGCCGGTATGTATTCAGCCATTCGCGGTAGGGCAGGCGGCTACAGATAATTTCTTTCAGCTCCTCGTCCCCGATCACGCGGTGCTCCTGGAGATCGGCTACCAGAATGCGCCCAGGTTGCAGACGACCCTTCTTAACCACCTTGCGCTGATCCACCTTGAGCGCGCCGGCTTCGGAAGCCACGATCAGGGTATCGTCGTCGAGCAAACAGTAACGGCTGGGTCGCAGTCCGTTGCGGTCCAGGGTTGCACCTACCAGGATGCCGTCGGTGAAGCAGATGCTGGCCGGGCCGTCCCAGGGTTCCATCAGCGCCTTACTGTACTCGTAGAAGGCACGTTTGTGATCTGGCATGGCCTCGTCGTGCTGCCAGGCTTCCGGGATCATCATCATCAGCGCCTGGGGGATGCTAATGCCATTCATGGTCAGAAACTCGAGCACGTTATCGAAATTCGCGCTGTCGGAGAGCATGCTGCCGCAAACCGGAAAGATCATATCCAGCTCCTCCTCGGTGAAGTTACTGGTCTTGCGAATCAGGCTTTCCTTGCTCTTCCACCAGTTGACGTTACCCTGCACGGTATTGATCTCGCCGTTGTGGGCGATCATCCGGAAGGGCTGGGCTAATTTCCACTTCGGCACGGTGTTGGTGCTGAAGCGGCTGTGCACCAGGGCTATCGCGCTTTCGTAGCCCAGGTCCTGGAGGTCTCCGTAGAAACCGGGCAGCTGCCAGGTGGTGAGCTGGCCCTTGTACACGATTGTTTTGTAGCTGAAGCTGCAGATGTAGAACTGGTCGCGGGTTTCCCTGAACGTGTCGTGAATACGGTGGGTGGCAAATTTTCGCAGGACGTACAGCTTGCGTTCCAGGTCGGCCGGAGCGAGTTCCGTGCGGGGCCGGACGAATATCTGCTCCATGCGCGGCTGGGCACCGTGGCTGGTCGGCCCGACCTCGTCGGCATCGTGAGGGTTCTTGCGGTAGGTGATGACCTCGAAGCCCAGTTCGTCACAGTAGTCCTCGAACATGAAGCGGCAGCGCTGACTGAGCTCCTTCTCCGCGGGAAGGAACAATTGCCCGACGCCATACTGACCGAAGGGCGGCAGTTCCTTTCCCATCTCCGCCAGCTTCCGTTTAAAGAACTCGTGGGGGATTTGCGTCAGAATTCCCGCCCCATCCCCGCTGTTGGGCTCGCATCCGCAGGCACCCCGGTGCTCCATATTGGCGAGCATGGTGAGGGCATCCTTGACGATGGCGTGGGAAGCTACCCCCCTGAGATTAGCGATGAAGCCCGTACCACAGGCATCGGATTCCAAATGGGGCACATAGAGGCCGGGGTCGCTTGGTGTGGTGGCTTGATACTGCATCGTAAGGGACGGAATTGATTTAACAAGGTACACATTCTACCCTACCTTTACAATGTTCCACGCGTGCACTTTCTCTCCGACACGTCGAATCCTTTACTATCAGAACTACTGTACAAACACGAAAATCTTACATAAAATATCCTGACAACCTCCGTTCAACCCAATTATTATTTGTCAAATAGTGTAGAACATAGTATGTATATTCAATCAGCTCCCTAATTTACCAGATCGATGTCGGAAAATTATTTTTTGGGAATCGGGGAAATTTGGAACTACACTGATTAAACTTCCACGGTTCCACGGCACCCACCCTGACTGGCGTTTACCACGCCCATCCCGCTCCGACCGTGTATCTTGAGGCCCTTACCCATACTTATGAACTCCCCTGATTCCCTGACCGCGGTAGCCGAGTTTCACCGCACCTTCCGCCTACCCGTACTGACGGCACCTGCGTTCCCGCCCCCTGAACGCTGCCGGCTGCGGATTAACTTGCTCCAAGAAGAGCTGGACGAACTAAAGGCGGCCATTGCGGACGAGAACCTGCTCGAAGTAGCCGATGCCCTCGCCGATCTGGAGTACGTACTGGCCGGCGCGGTACTTGAATTTGGCCTGGGCGACCGTTTCAAGCGGCTTTTTGAAGAGGTACACCGCTCAAACATGAGCAAAACCTGCTCAACGCAGGAAGAAGCCGAGGCTACCGTGGAACATTACCGGAATCTGGGGCAGGAAGGGCGGTGCGAACCCAGTGGAGAAGTCTTTCTTGTTTATCGCAACAGCGATAATAAGGTACTGAAAAACGTGAATTACTCACCGGCTGACCTGGCCCGAGAATTGATGGACTAAACGATGCAGGACAGCTTTCACCACCGGGGCCAACGCAAGCGGCTGTTCGACCGCCTCCGGGCCAAGGGGGAATACGATGGGCGCGTGCTGAACGTCATGGAACGCATACCCCGTCACGCCTTTCTGGAGAGTAGTTTTGGGGACTGGGCCTACCGCGATGAAGCCTTCCCCATCGCCTGCGAACAGACCATCAGTCAGCCATCTACAGTGGCCTGGCAGACCACCGAACTGCAACTGCTCCCCCGGCAGCGGGTGCTGGAGATCGGCACCGGCTCGGGCTATCAGGCTGCCGTTCTGAGCCTCCTGGGGGGCAGAGTGTTCACCGTGGAACGTCACAAACCACTCTATCTCGGAGCAAAATTAACGCTGAAAAAGCTACGGCTGGACCGCGGCATCCGGTTTTACTTACGCGACGGCCACCGGGGGGTACCGGAAATGGCACCCTACGATCGCATTATCGTTACCGCAGGCTCGGAAAGCGTTCCGGCCAAACTGGTCGAACAGTTGGCGGTGGGCGGGCAGATGATCATTCCGGTCGGTAAGGAGGACGATGATCAGGAATTACTGCGGATCACGCGCACAAAGCGGACGCAGACGGTAGAGGAAAAGCTTGGACTTTGTCGTTTCGTCCCCTTCCGGGAAGGACTAGCTTAATTCGACTGGGTAGCGTCCCGCAGATCGAGGGGTATGCGAACACGTTCCCAACTGGCGGGAAGCTCCCGCAGCGCCCGATCCTTGTCCAAATTTAGCAGATAAAAGGAGGTGTAGCCGTAGAGCGGGCGGAACCATTCCGGGTCCTGATCCCGGGCATCGGGCTGTACGACAACTACCGTGGGAAGGGAGGGGGCGGCGGCGAGCGCAGGTGCGATGCGGTCGGAATAACCTACGGCCTGGACGGGCGAAAAGTACTCCAGTAGCGTAATCAGCTCATCGGGTCGTTCTCCGGCTTCGTAGATTACCCGCAGCCGGACCTCCTCACCCGCAGGGGAAGCTGGCGTAGCGGTGAAGAGGAAGGGGAAGAGGAGAGCAACTACACTAAGGGAGAGGGACATAGAAAGAAGGTCGGGATTGGGACGCGGTCACTAGGATAACGTGGAAAAAACCACAAAATTGTTTGGTTAAGTCGGTAGCAAGTTACCTTGCTGCCCATGGATAACGCTACCCTTTTTCTGGCTCTCGTTACGGCTGCACTCGGCCTGATTGCGGGTTGGACACTCGCCTGGGTATACCTGGCCCGAAAACGCGGCGAAAACTTCATCGCGCGTGCTACCGTGGAGCATGACTACGTGCGCCGGGAAGTGTACGACCAGGTACGTAGTGATGCCGACCTTCAATACGAGAACCTGCAAGAGCGTATCGAAAGCGAAGGACGGCTACGCACTGAACTGGCCACCGCCCGCGCCGAATTCAGCCACCTGGAGCGGCAGCTTAAAAACCGGGAACGGGAAATGCAGCGGCTACAGGAGGCCAGCCACGCTCACTTCGAGCGGACGGCGGAACGGCTGCTCCAAGAAAAATCGGAACGCTTTACGGTCCAGAATGCAAAACAAATAGCCAGCCTGCTTACCCCCCTGCGCGATCGTATACAGACCTACGAACAGCAGATCCAGCAGCGGTTCGTGGAGGAGACCAAAGACCGCAGCGTCCTGCGGGAGGAAATCCGGATGCTACGGGAGCTGAACCAACGTATCGGGAGTGAAGCCAATAACCTGGCCGGTGCGCTGCGGGGCAGTACCAAGGTGCAGGGCGATTGGGGAGAATGGCAGCTGCTGACGCTACTCGAGGCCAGCGGCCTGGAGCAGGGCATCCACTTCGACGCCCAGAGCAGCTACCGCGATCTGGACGGTCGACAGAAACGCCCGGACTTCGTAATTAACCTTCCGGATAATAAGCACCTGGTCATCGATTGCAAGGTCTCGCTAACCGCTTACGAGCGATACTGCGGCTGTGACGAGACCGAACGCGAGGCCCGCGACCTGAATTGTCAGGCTCACCTTCGAAGTCTCAGGCAACACGTGACCGATCTGGCGTCAAAGAACTACACCCAGCTGTACCAGATTAACTCGCCGGATTATCTCCTGCTCTTCGTTCCCATCGAGCCTGCCCTTGGACTGGCGCTAACGACCGACAATCAGCTGTTCCTGGATGCGCTGAACAAAAATATCGTCTTGGTCAGCCCCAGTACCCTGCTCGCCACCCTGCGCACCGTCGGCTATATCTGGAAGCAGGAAAATCAGAAGCGGAACGTACTGGAGATTGCGCGACAGGCTGGCATGCTCTACGACGGCTTCGTCGGCTTTACCAAAGAACTGAGTCAGATCGGCCATCGGCTGGACCAGGCGCAGCAGTCCTACCAATCGGCACTGGGTAAGCTGCATACCGGCGGTAAGTACGGTGCCACGCTGGTCGGACGGGCCGAGCGCCTTCGTAAACTCGGTGCCCGCACCAAAAAACGCATCGACCGTCGCTTTCTGGAAGAAGAGTGACGGCAAAATCGTATACTACCCCTCCCGCTAACCAAGAAACCCCGAATGAACAAGACCGTAAATGACGCCCGGGCCGCGATCGCCGGTATCGAGTCTGGAATGACCCTGATGCTCGGTGGATTCGGCCTGTGCGGTATCCCCGAAAACTGTATTCGTGCACTGGCGGATAGCGATTTGACCGACCTGACCTGCATCAGCAATAACGCCGGCGTGGATGACTTCGGACTGGGCTTGTTACTGCGCAGCCGGCAGATCCGCAAGATGATCGCCAGCTACGTGGGCGAGAACGCCGAGTTTGAACGGCAGATGTTGAGCGGCGACCTGGAGGTAGACCTGATCCCACAGGGGAGTCTGGCCGAGCGCTGTCGGGCCGGGGGAGCCGGCATTCCCGCTTTCTTCACCCCCGCCGGCTACGGTACCGAAGTCGGGGAAGGAAAAGAAGTCCGGGAGTTTGATGGCAAACCCCATATCCTCGAATCCGCTCTGACGGCTGACTTTGCCATCGTTAAGGCGTGGAAGGGCGATACCGATGGCAACCTGATCTACAAGGGTACGGCCCGTAACTTCAATCCGGTCATGGCCATGGCGGGTCGGATCACCATCGCCGAGGTCGAGGAAGTAGTAGCACCGGGGGAATTGGACCCTAATTTCATTCACACGCCCGGGGTATTCGTACAGCGCATCTTCCAGGGCAGCCGCTACGAAAAGCGGATCGAACAACGCACAACCCGTAGCCATGCTGGATAAAACAGGAATCGCCCGTCGCATCGCCCAGGAATTGCAGGACGGCTGGTACGTCAATCTGGGTATCGGTATCCCAACTCTCGTAGCGAACTATGTGCCGGAAGATATCGAGGTGACCTTCCAGTCGGAGAACGGCATCCTGGGCATGGGACCCTTCCCCTACGAGGAGGAGGTGGACGCCGATATGATCAACGCGGGTAAGCAAACCATCACCACCCGCCCCGGAGCCGCCATCTTCGACAGCGCGACCAGCTTCGCTATGATCCGGGGGCGACACATTCAGTTGACCGTGCTCGGCGCAATGGAGGTCAGCGATACCGGCGATATCGCGAACTGGAAAATCCCCGGCAAACTGGTGAAAGGAATGGGAGGTGCCATGGACCTCGTCGCCTCGGCCGACAACATCATCGTGGCGATGATGCACACCAACCGGGCGGGGGATTCGAAGCTGCTGCCCCGCTGTACCCTACCGCTGACTGGGGTTAACTGCGTCCGCAAGATCGTTACGAACCTGGCGGTGCTGGAGGTTACTCCTACCGCTGGTTTTAAACTATTGGAGCGGGCGCCCGGGGTGTCGGTGGCCGAGATCCGGTCGGCTACGGCGGGTCGGCTGATCGTGGAGGGGGATATTCCCGTGATGAATCTATCTTAGGTGGTCGTCGCCGTTATACCGGCCCGCTTTGGAAGTAGTCGGCTACCCGGAAAGCCATTAATGGATCTGGATGGAAAGCCGATCATTCAGCGGGTGTACGAGGCGGTAAGTCGCTGTAAACTGATCGATCAGGTGATCGTGGCTACGGATGACGAACGGATCCAGCGACACATCCGTAGTTTTGGTGGGGATGTCCGGATGACCAAGACTACCCACCAATCGGGAACGGACCGTATTGCCGAGGTAACAGCCGCAATGGAGCCCGAGACGATTGTGATTAATGTACAGGGCGACGAGCCTTTCGTATCGATCGAACAACTCACGGCTGCTCTTAACCCCTTCGAAACAGAAGAGGTTCGGATCGCCACGCTAGCGGCAGTCATTCGGGAAGAGTCAGCCCTATTCTCACCAAACACCGTCAAGGTAGTGACCGATCGGTGGGAAAATGCGCTGTACTTCAGTCGCCACCCCATCCCTTACCTCCGCGACATTCCACTCGGGCGCTGGATTGACGAAGGCGTACACCTACGCCACCTCGGAATTTATGCCTTCAGAAACGCTACCCTCCAGGACGTGACCGCTTTACCGGTGGCTTCCAGTGAGAAGCAAGAAATGCTGGAACAGCTGCGCTGGCTGCATGCTGGCTATCGTATCCACGTCGCTCGCTGCGAAGTCTACGGGTCTGGTATCGACACACCGGCCGACCTGGAGGAAGCTAGAAAGCGCCTCGGCCGACTCCAATAGAAAATGCCCTGCCGTCTTACGAAGGCAGGGCATTTGTAGTCAATCGGCAGTCTTATCCTCCGTACCCAGGGTTCTGCACCAGGTTGCGGTTTGCATTCAGCTGCGGCTGGGGGATGGGGAAGAGGTGAGCGTCCTCACTGGTAGCTCCCTTAAACGACCAGGGGGCGGTGAACTTATCAAAGCGGATCAGGTCCTGACGCCGGGTTCCTTCGTAGAAAAACTCCCGGCCTCGTTCGGCGAGAAGATCATCCATTGTCATATCCTCACCGAAGTCTTCCAGGCCGGCACGTGACCGAACCATATTCACCAGCATGGAGGCTCCCGCATCACCCATTCGCATCATGGCCTCCGCTTTGTTCAGCAGAACCTCGCTGTAGCGAATGATCGGGAAATCGTTCCGTAATGTACTCGGGCTACCGTTGCTGTACAGAAATTTGTGTGCCCGAGCACCCGCCTGCCGAAATGCATTGGGTTCGAGTGCATTGACGCGGGGGGTGAATTCGATGGCGTTAAAGTTTTCGTCATTCATCATATCCTGCGCCATTCGTTCGAACTCCGTATCGATTGGGTCGTCTCCGGAAGAGTCACCGATTGGAGTAACCCCATCGGCTTCGTACTGGGGGCCGACCAAGAAGTTGCCTGGCTGGGTGGTACCCGGGACTCCTCGGCGTAGGTCCGTGGAGTCGTAGCTTTCGTAAAACTCCTGCAACGTACAGTACCCGTTCCAGGGCTGTTCCTGCAAGTTGAAGGTCTGTTGGCTCTGATAGTGAAGCGTCTGCTGCGGGATATTAAACCCACCGGCAACTGCGGGCTCGTCGTAGGGAATTACCCAGATATTCTCGGAAGTACTGTTGAAGCCATTATCGTTATCTGCATCGAAATTATCGAAGTAATCATCGGTAAGGCTATAGAGTCCGCTGTTGATAACTTCATCCGCTGCGGCAGCGGCATCGGCGTAGCGCGCCGTTCCGGTCAGAGCCTCGGCGTTCAGTAGCACCCGGCTCAGTAGAGCCCGGTTGGTCCAATAGTTAATTTTTCCGTACGTATCCGTGCCTTTGTCGCGGGTGAGCTCCGAAGAACTCTCCTCCAGCTCATTGACCACGAAATTGAAGATCTCCGAGCGGGTCGCGGCCATTGGCTCCAGGTCCGTCGGGTCCGACGTCTCCGTTATCAGTGGCACGTTTCCAAAAGAGTCCGTGAGCAAGAAATAAAAGTAAGCACGCAGGGAGCGTAGTTCGGCGATCAGCGGAGCTTTTTCCTCTTCTGGCTGGTCAGCAAAATCATTGATGATATTGATGGCGCGGTTGGCCTCCAAAACCCCGAGGTAGAGGAATGACCACGCTCCGTTGAACTGGGGATCGTTGGCGTCAAAGGCCTGCCGGTGGGTGCGTAGCCAAATTCCACCGTCGAACCAGTCCGATCCCCGTTGGGGGATCATCATTTCGTCGGAACTGATCTCCTGAATGCTCATGTACCCACCGTGGTTCAACATGGGATACAGCCGGGTGTATACGGCCAGGTACGTACTTACAACGTCCGTCTGAGTCTGGGGAAAGTTATCCGAGGTCAGATCGGAAAAGATCTCCGGCTCCAGGTCCGTACACGATTGTACGGGGATGCCAAAACAAGCAGCCAGTAACAGAACCCGGAAGAACTGTGAACTGAGATATTTCATGTCATATATTTTGATGATCAACTTCCTCAAGCTTTCACTTGGTGAAATAGTGGATCGAATGATATAGTTTAGAAGCCGACGCTTACGCCAAGCGTGTACGTACGGGTACGGAAGAAGGTGCTACGGCGGTCCAGACCAGGCGTAAGCGGGTTTTCCCCGTTGTCTACCACGCCGTTGCTGTTCTGATCGTCGAAGAAGCGGACGTTGGGATCAACCCCAGAGTAGTTGGTGATGTAAAACAGGTTTTGTCCGGCAACATACAGTCGCAGGCTAGAGAAGCCGGTGGACGACCCGAGATTGAAGGTGTACCCAAGTTGCGCATTATCCAGGGCCAGGAAGCTGGCGTCCTCGACGAAGTAATCGCTGAAAATGGGCGCATCGATAATTCCTTCCAGCAAACGATCGTTGGCAATAATGTTGTCGATGGGTCGACTAATCGCATTGCCGAACTGTCCGTAAAAGTTTTGATTCAGATTCGCCAGGCTGTGACCGAAGTCTCCACGAAGGAAAATGCTCAGATCGAAAGCACCGAAGCTAAAGTCATTGGCCAGGCTCAGGCTGAAATTCGGTAAGCCATTCCCGACTAATACCTTATCGTCGTTATTGATTACGGGGTTCCCGTCATCGTCCACATCACCATTCTGGTTGATGAACACATACCGTCCGGATGCCTGAGAGGCGGCAACGTCGAGGACGCGGGTGTATAGCCCACCAAACTCCTCACCGATGACGACCTGGCTGATCGGATCTCCGTTCTGTCCGGGAGCACCTGGGGTAGAGCTATCGAAGATCTGGACGCCGCCGCTGCCGAACGCAAAGTCGGGCTCCTCTCCGTTGTCCTCCAATCGGGTATTGAAGGTCGAAAAGATCAGCCGCGGCTGGTAGCTGAAGCCATCCCCTTCCTGATCGCCCAGCAGGTAGCTTAGGGACAATTCCACACCGGTATTGATCAGTTCGACGTTGTTCAGGTTCGCCTCAACGGTGGGGAAGAGAAAGGGCGGACTGGGCAACTGGACATTGGTGATCAGGTCACGTGTATTGCGGGTGTAGAAATCCAGCGAGCCGTTCAGGCGGTAGTCGGCAAAGGCAAAATCCAGACCGACGTTGAATTCCCCCTTTTTCTCAAAGCGGAGTTCTTCGTTTGGATTGGAGGTAGGCCGAATGTTCGGCACGTATACACCCTGGTACGGTATCTGCCCGCTGATACCAGAAGTCTGAAGGTAACCGTAGTTGCCATTTGGCAGTGTACCGGTCACGCCATATCCAACCCGGAATTTCAATTGATCCGGGCCATTGAGGGCTAGCGCGTCTACCAGATCGGCGCTAGCCGAAATGGCGGGGAAAAGGTCCCACTTGTTGCCGGGGCTGTTGCGTGTCGTTCCGTCACGGCGAACGGAGGCCGTAACGTTGTAGGCCGATCCGAAACTCATGCGTGCCCGGCCGAAGAAGCCGATTACCCGATACTGCTGGCGAAAGCTTCCGAGGTTTACTTGCCCGGCGGCGATATCGGTCAGGCCCCCCAGACTGTTGAAGGTAAGACCGTCCGAGGGCAGGCCGTTACCCCCGGCATTGAAGCCCTGGAAGTTGTATTCCTGCCAGGAATAACCGGCTAAGAGCTCGAGGTCGTTCCCGCCCAGATTGAGATCATAGGTTCCCGTGACCTCAAAGAGGTCGTTGCGGTTGTCATTGGTCGAGCGGCTGGCGGCTCCCCGGCGGTTAGCGGCTCCGTTCGCGTTTCCGGAAATTCGGCTGGTCTGACTCGCGAAGAAACCGTTGATTCCACTGGAGCGGTTGCGGGAGTAGCTCACGTTCAGGGTCAGGTCGTCCGTCAGGTCGTAGCCCGCCCGTAGGCTATACAGGATATTAGTCTCCTGCCGCTCCGATTGGGTCGTCCGGGCAATCGCCACGGGATTGTTGTAATCGAAGTTGTCCACTTCAAAAAAGCCACCATACAGGTTGTTGCCGTCCGCGATGACGCCAGAGAAGCTATCGTCCAACTGGTCGACCGTGACCGGAGCGGTCGGGTTATAGGTGGTGGCAAACTTGAATACATTCGGATTGAAGAAGTCGGCGGTCCGGTCGGTGGCCGTAACATCGACATTCACCGAAAGGCGGTCGTTAAACGCCCGTTGGGTGACACTCAGGCGGCCATTCAGCTGGCGGAAACCATCGTTGACAAATCCGATGCCCTGAATATCACGGTAGTTCAGGCTGGCCCGGTAGTCCATGGTTCCCGTGCCACCGGTATAGCTGAGGTTATGGACGTGACTGATTCCGCTACGGGTGACCTCGTCGATCCAGTCGGTGTTTTGTCCGTAGTCTTGCTGGTTGACGACGGACTCCCCCGAGTTAGGCGGATCGCCGTCCTCACCACTTGCGATGAAGGCTTCGAGATTCTGGTCATTTGCCGCCCGGATCAGGCGCAGGTACTCATCGCGATCGGCAACCTCCGGAGCGCGTGCCACGCTTTCGGCCGAAACATAACCCCGGTAATCAAACCGTCCCTCGCCGGCCCGGCCGCGCTTGGTGGTGATGATGATGACGCCCGCTGAGGCCTGGATACCGTATATCGCAGCCGCCGAGCCGTCCTTGAGCACATTGACGCTTTCGATATCGGCCGGGTCGACCGTATTCAAATTCGCACCCACGACGCCATCGATGATGATGAGTGGGCTTTGGTTACCACCAAAAGAGGACAAGCCACGTAGGCGGATCACCGAACTGCCGTTCGCGTTCCCCCCCGGCCTCGAGATCGTCAGACCGGCCACCTTGCCCTGAATGAGCTGTGTCGGGTCGTTGATGTTACCCGCGTTAAAGTCTTCGCTGTCGATGGAAGTCACCGCGCTGGTCACTTCCTTCTGGGTGACCGTACCGTAACCAACTACGACAACCTCATCGAGAAGCTCACCGGAAGTGAGAGCTACGTCGATGATGGTCTGTCCGGTAAACGGGATGGTCTGAGTGCCGTAGCCCGTGTAAGAGACCGAAAGAGACTCGGCCCCTTCCGGAACGTTGAGCGTGAAGTTGCCGTCAAAGTCGGTGACGGTACCCGTAGAGGTGCCGGTAACCACTATACTGGCCCCGATCAGCGGGTCGCCGTTTTCGCCATCGGTGATGGTACCGGTCACGGTCGTCTGCGCCAGGGCAGCCGAGGAGACGAATAGTACGATCAATGCCGAGAAGCAACCACGGAGCGCATGGTTCAAGTTAAGCTTCATACTATAGATTGAGTTGATGAGTTACGAGGGTGGGTACGAGAAGACCCCTGACGGTCCGCCCGGAACGGGACAGCCGTTGTGCTTAAAAGACCGCAAAAGGGACGATTGCGCCGGAGCACATGGAAGGTTTGTATGATCGACTGCGGCACGACCGCACCTGGCGGCACGGTTGGCATTAAAGGCGCAAGTTTACAATACTTTAACAACATTTCCGGAAAGATGCCGCAAAATCGTGTAGGTACCTGCAACCCCATAACGCCGGCAAACCTGTTTCGCTGCCTGCCGTTCCCTTAATGTCCCTAGCTTTCATCCCTTGCCCAACCTCCACTCCACCCGCGTCCGCGCCCAATTGATCTGTCTGCTCTTGCTGGGGCTGGGCGGAGGGGTGGGTGCCCAGCGACTGGACATGAAGATTCTCGGGAACCGCAGCCAGATCGAAATTCCCTTCGACCTGGAGAACGACTTCATCGTGATCCCCGTCCTGCTCAATAACCTCATGCCGCTGCGTTTCATCATCGATACGGGGGCGGAGAACACGGTCATCCTGGACCGCAAGGTGACCGACCTGCTCGATGTGGACTACCGCCGCACCTTCGAGATCCGGGGCGCCGACGTGGAGAACATCCTGACGGCACATCTCGCCACGGGTATCAACCTGCGGCTGGCCGACCGCCTACTGGCGCGCAACCGGACGGTGCTGGTGCTGGACGAAAACTACTTCAACTTCGAACGGATCACGGGGACGAACATTCACGGCATCATCGGGGGCGACTTCCTGATGCGCTTCGTGGTGGAGTTCGACTTCCGGCGGCAAATCATGCGGCTGCACGACCCGAACACCTTCCGGCCCAAGCGGAAGTTCGCGGAAGTGAATGCCACTTTCATCCGCAACCGGCCTTACGTCAACCTGTCGATCGGGGTACTGCAAAACGAAGGGTCGCCCCGGCGGCTGCTATTGGATACGGGAGCCGGGCTAAGTCTTCTGATGCATACCTTCAACGATACCACCGACATCGATCTGCCCGTACAGACCGTGCCCGCCTATATCGCCAGCGGACTCGGTGGAACGATGGAAGGCAGCGTCGGACGCTCCCGCAGCGTGCGGCTGGGCGACCGGGACCTTCAGGATGTGGTAACCTACTTTCAGCAGGTAGATACCTTCGCCGCCCGGTTCATGAACCAGCGGGAGGGCATCATCGGCACCCGGCTGCTGAAGCGCTTCGAACTGGTCATCGACTACGTCCGGCAAAAAGTCTATCTGCGGCCCATCGGCAGGAAGTGGAAGCGAAAATTCACCTACGACCGCTCGGGGATCAGTCTGCTGGCGGGTGGCTCGAACCTCCGCAAGTATAGCGTGAGCAGCGTAATTCCCGACAGCCCCGCCGACCGGGCGGGCGTACGGGTGCGCGATCGGGTCCGGGCCATCAACGGCATTTCCACGAGCTTGCTCAGCCTGGAATCCATCATCCGTAAGCTGGAGGGCCGGCCCGGCAAGCGGGTACGGCTGCGCATTTACCGGCAGGGCCGTCTGCAGGACCTTACATTCGTCCTGGAAGACCTGATCTAAGCTTGCCGATATGCGATATATGATACTGTGGTTGGGTGTGCAGCTCTGCGCCGTTCCGGCGCGGGCCCAGTTGGTAGGAGATCAGCAGAACGGACTGGGTAGCTACTACTCCTCCGAATACGATGGGGCGGAGACAGCCTACGGGGAAATCTACCGCAGCGGAGAAATGGTCGCCGCCCACAAAACCTTCCCCTACAACAGTCGGGTCCAGGTGCGCAACCAGGGGAATGGGCGCACCGTAGTGGTCCGCATCATCGATAAGGGCCCCTTCATTCGCGGGCGCATCATCGAGCTCAGCCAGCGGGCGGCCCGCGAACTCGGGATGCTGGGCCAACGCACGGTACCCGTGGAACTGACGCTACTCTCCACCCCCGATCAACCGGCGGCGGTGGCCGAAGCCGATCCGCCGCCGCTCCCGCCACCCAGCCCGGTCGTGGTGGAGCGCAGCCCCCTGGAGCCATCTGAGCCGGTGGCAGACCCCGTGACCAACTCCGCCCCCCCGGCGGTCACCCAAAGCCGGCCCCGGCGAAGCCCGCCCCCCGCCGTCCCCGCCCGCTTCGACCCCGGCACCTACCGCATCACCCTGGGACCGACGGAGGAGGGCCGCTATGCCGTCCAGGTGGGCAGCTTCAGTAAACTGGAACGGGCCCTGGACAAAGTAGCCGAGTTGCAAGCCCGCTACTTCGATGACATCCTGATCGAGCGAGCCACCCAAAGCGGAGGAGAAAGTCGGTTTAAGGTGCTTCTCGGCCCCTTCCCGGACCGGCCGAGCGCGGAGCACTACACCGCTTCCCTAAAATCGCGTTACGCCCTGGAGGGCTTTCCCGTCCGCCTGACCCCGAACTAATCACCATACCCTACGCTATGTACAGATTTCTACCCTTCCTGGTCCTCTGCGCGCTCGTATCGGGCTGCGTCCCCAAGTCCCAGTACGACGCGCTGGTCGTGGAACGGGATTACTACCGCAAGCAGACCATTAACCAGGACAGCCTGGCTGACGCGCGTATCCAGTCCGTAACCGACAGCATCACCATCGGGCAGTACGACGAACGGGCGCGTATCCGCCAGGTCGAGGAACTGACGGCTAGCAACCTGATCCTGCAGCAGGACCTGAGCCAGCTGCGGCAACGCTACGAGGCCCTGGTGGAAGTGGAAGGGACGACCCCGGTCGAGGCGGATTCCGACGCCAAACTGATGATCGGTCAGCTCGAACGTGAGCTGGGTCAGCTGCTGGCCCGCAATATGCGCAGCGGCTACGTGCTATCCACCCCCGAGCCTACCGAACTGCGGTTGGCCCTGAACTACGATCAACTGTTTACGACCGGCCTGGATTCCCTGACAACGGACGGTCAGGCCCTGCTTCGCAGACTGACCGCTACCCTGCTGAATTACCCCAAACTGCACTACCTGGTGGTCGCCGGCGGCGAGGGCGGGATGGGCACCCCGCAGCGGTCGTACCGGGAGACCATCGGGCGGTCCATTCTCGTGGCCGGGGAACTGGCCCGACTGGGCATCAGCCCGACGCGCATGATCGTGGCTACCAAGGGCCGCTACGGGGCAGGATCGGCTGACGACGTGCAAAACCGCCCCGCCAGGCCCGCCGTCGAACTGCGGATCACTTACGGGGACTGAGCCGGTCACGCCGGTAGCCCTCCACCAGACGCACCACCCTTCTGTAGTTCAGCAGCCCCTCGTGAATGCCCTGGGCCTTGAGGTAGGCGGAGTAGGTCGCATCACGCAGCACGGGGGCGATGTCGCGGTAACGCTCCCCATTAGCATAGATCGCCGCCAGGTCGTTTTTGATCCCCGCGTCCAGCTTATCCCGTCTCCACTCCAGGTAGCCTTCTGGATCGGCGTAGCGTAGCAAGCCGGCCAGGTGGCGCCAGTAGGCGAGCTCCAGGGCGTACCGCAGGGCGGGGTCATCGGTTTGCCGGGCGGTGAGGTAGCTCCAGAACGAGCAACTGCCCTCGTCGCCAAAACCATAGGCGTGAGCCAGCTCGTGGGCCAGTACGGCCGGTTTTTGGAGCGGATGGAGACCCGCATCGAGATTGCCCTGCGCCACCCAGGGCCAGTACACGCCGGCCGTACTCAGCCGGAGCAGGATACCCCGGGGATAAAGTTCCCAGGCCCGGGGGCGGCCCGCGACCGGATAGCCCTCGGTGGACAGGGCGGCGGCAAGCAGGGGACGGATCGCCGGAGTGAGGTCGGCTGGTAGGTGGTCGACGGTCAGGGCCGCCGTATCGCGGGTGATTTGCCGCCGCCAGTGAGATAACTCCTCCGCAGTGCCGTACACCCGCTTGCGCAATTCTCGCAGATCGGGCTCATACACCGCAAAGGCCATTTGCACTTCCACCTCCACCCTGCCATAATTGAAGCCCCATAGCCAGAGAAAGGAGAGCAGGAGCCAGCACAATCCGCTGAGTAGCCGACCTCCGAGTCGGGCCCAATTCCCCGAGGCGCGTTGCCTCCAGTCCCTTCGCGTGCGCCGGATGGTAAACAGCAACCAGGCCGCCACCCCGACCCAGAAAAGGTAGAACAGGGGAACGGGCAGGTAGGCCACCGAATGGTCGATCAGGGTCCGCAATCCGACGAAAATGCCGCGGGCATACCAGCTTTCGATGAGCTCGGCGGGTAGCAACATCCGCATTGCGACGGAAAGCAGCGTGATGGCGATCAAGAAAAGGAAGGGGGCGGCGGGGCGCAGGTGCAGGCGCATACGGGTCAACTAAACGGGGGGTACCGTGTTGGGTTAAGGTGCAAATCGCACATAAACATTTAACGAATTAACGTATGGCATTCGAATTAACCGACAGCAACTTCCAGCAGGAAGTACTCGAAAAGAAAGGCATCGCCCTGGTCGACTTCTGGGCCGAGTGGTGTGGACCCTGCAAGATGATCGGACCGGTCGTCGAAGAACTCAGTCAGGAATACGACGGCAAGGCCCTCGTGGCCAAGGTTGACGTGGATGAGAACGCCGAACTAACCCAAAGGTATGGCGTCCGCAATATCCCTACCATCCTGATTCTGAAGGACGGCGAGGTGGTCGACAAGCACGTCGGTTTTGCCACCAAGGAGGCACTGGCGCAAAAGATCGAGGCCCAACTCGCCGCCGCCTGACCGCAAGCGATAGACGCAAACCGAGCCCCGTTCCTCAGCTGAGGAACGGGGCTTTTATTTAGACAAAATCTAAACACGGCCGCTTCGCCGTGCCACCCACAACCGAAGGGCGGGGTCTGGCGATTAACTGTTAGTTTTGAGCCGCTTTTGGCCACCCATTCCCCTCACCTTTGACGACGGGCGGCCTTTGTACCAAATATAGCACTTGCATATGGCTACCGGCACCGTTAATCGTTCCGCTTCCCCCGTGGGCTGGTTCATGAGCTTTCTGACCTCCAGCGTGGGGCAGAAGGTCATCATGTCTCTCACCGGACTCTTCCTGATCACCTTCCTCGCCGTTCATCTGATCGGCAACCTGCAGCTGATCCTGGCCAATGACGATGGCTACGCCTTCAACACCTACGCCTACTTCATGACCAATAATCCGGTTATCAAGACGACTTCCTACCTGCTCTACGCCTTCATTCTGCTGCACGCCATTCAGGGTACGGCCCTCTGGCTGCAGAATAAGAAGGCGCGCGGCAGCGAAGGATATGCCGTGAAGGTGAACCGGACGGCCGGTGCCAGTAAATCCTCCGTTTACATGGGGTCGCTGGGCATCGTCATCCTGACCTTCATTATCGTCCACATGGTACAGTTCTGGGCTCAGATGCACTTCACGGACAATGTGGGCGCTTTCACCGCCGAGGGCTACGAAGACGCCAAAGACCTCTACGCGCTAGTTGCGGTGACCTACCAGAATATCTGGGTCGTCTTATTCTATGTGGTGGCTATGGTGTTCATTGCCTTCCACTTATGGCACGGCTTTCGATCAGCCTTCCAAACCCTCGGGCTCAACCATAAGAAATACACCCCCCTCATCAAGGCGGTGGGTTACGTGTACAGTGTACTCGTACCCTTTGGCTTTGCGGCCATCCCCGTCATCATGTACCTCCGCTACCGCGGTATTTTATAAGCCTCAACGCTCTGCATCATGCCCCTACCATCACACGTCCCCCCCGGTGAACTCTCCGAAAAGTGGAAGCAGTACCGCTCTTCGATGCCGTTGGTTGCCCCGAATAACAAGCGTCGCCTGGAGGTCATTATCGTAGGGACCGGACTGGCCGGAGGTGCCGCCGCCGCCACGTTCGGGGAGCTCGGTTACAAGGTGAAGGTCTTCACCTTCCACGATAGCCCCCGACGGGCCCACTCGATCGCCGCACAGGGGGGCATCAATGCCGCGAAAAACTATCAGAACGATGGGGACAGCGTCTATCGCCTGTTCTACGACACCATCAAGGGTGGCGACTACCGCAGCCGGGAAGCTAACGTCCACCGGCTGGCCGAAGTCAGCGTCAACATCATCGACCAGGCGGTCGCCCAGGGGGTGCCTTTTGCCCGCGACTACGGCGGTTTGCTGGCCAACCGCTCCTTCGGCGGGGTGCAGGTGTCCCGTACCTTTTACGCCCGTGGCCAAACCGGACAGCAGTTGCTGCTCGGGGCCTACCAGTCGCTGAGCCGCCAGATCAGCCTCGGTAACGTCGAACTCTTCAACCGCCACGAGATGATCGACCTGGTCCTCGAGGACGGCAAGGCCCGCGGCATCATCGCCCGCAATCTGCTGACTGGGAAGACCGAACGCCACGCCGCCCACGCGGTCGTACTAGGTACCGGCGGCTATGGCAACGTGTTCTACCTGTCGACCAACGCCATGAACTCCAACGGTTCAGCCGCCTGGCGGGCCGTGAAACAGGGAGCCTACATGGCTAACCCTTGCTTCACGCAGATCCACCCCACCTGTATCCCCGTCAGTGGCGAGTACCAGTCGAAGCTCACGCTGATGTCCGAATCCCTGCGCAACGATGGCCGGGTATGGGTACCGAAGAGCCAGGATGACGCCGCGGCTATCCGAGAAGGCCGCAAGACCGGTCTGGACATCGCCGAGGGGGATCGCGACTATTACCTCGAACGCCGCTACCCGGCCTTTGGCAACCTGGTGCCCCGCGACGTGGCGAGCCGGGCGGCCAAAACCGCCTGCGACGAGGGCCTGGGGGTAAGCCCCACGGGTCTAGCCGTTTTCCTCGACTTCAACGCCGCCATCATGCGCTACGGCAAGTCGCGGGCCCACAGCCTGAACGAGTACGAGGCCAGCGAGATGCGGGTACGTGAACTCGGTACGGCCGTCATCGCCGAGAAGTACGGTAACCTCTTCGAGATGTACGAAAAGATCACCGGCGAGGACCCTTACGTGATGCCGATGAAAATCTACCCCGCCGTGCACTACACCATGGGAGGCCTGTGGGTGGACTATAACCTGCAGACCAACGTACCCGGGCTGTTCGCCATCGGCGAGGCGAATTTCAGCGATCACGGTGCCAACCGCCTTGGGGCATCGGCGCTGATGCAGGGGCTGGCCGATGGCTACTTCGTCCTGCCCTACACGATCGGCACTTTCCTCTCCCAGGAAATCCGGACTCCGATGATCGACCCCGACGGTCCCGCCTTCCAGGAGGCTGAAGCCGCCGCCCAGGCGCGCATCGACAAGATCATGGCGATCCAGGGTAGTAAGTCGGCAGAGAGCTTCCACCGCGAAC
>CAZKPE010000039.1:0-22365 GCA_964554545.1 uncultured Lewinella sp. | reverse complement strand
ATTCCTCCCACTTACTCCCATTCTCCGCAAAAAATGCGTATGTCGCCGTATCCGCACGTAGGGCGTGCTGAGCCGTCATTGCCGTCTCAGCAGTTGTTGCCTTTTGAGCATTCACCGCGCTGTCGGCGGTTTGCGCGCTGACCGCATTCTGTGCATTCTCCGCGTTTACGGCATTTTCCGCATTCTGGGCATCCTCGGCATCCTGTGCGTAGAGCGAATACGGCACGCTCAGTAATTCACTTGTACCGATAAGCTGATAGTCGGCCCCTCCGGCTTCATCCAGTTCTATTTCTAAAAAGTGGCTACTTCCACCCCAGTCGATCTGCTCGAATGAACCGGTAACCACCCCACCGCTGCCAATGCGTAAACTGAAGATGCCGAGATCGTTGGTCGTGGTGGTATGCGTTTCCTGGTAAGCAATCTGACCGTCTACCGAACCCTGGCGAATAGCAATCCGCAGACCGATAGTCTGATTTTCGAGGGCTGCCCCGGTCAGCGATCTGGCGGCACCCTGGTAGTTGATGGATTGGGGAGCCTGAGCAAAGAGGGTGGTGGCTAGTAAAGAAGCAACCAAAAGGAGTAGTAAGCGGAACATCTTATTTAATTTTCTGAATGGTATAGTTCTGTACATATGCACGCTGGTCGATAAGTAAACTCAACACATAGGTGCCAGCGGGGAAACCGGAGAAGTCTTCGGTAAGGCGAATGTGGGCACCGCGATGCCGCTTGGTCCAAATCACCCGGCCGAATGCGTCAATAAGGCGCATTTCAACGGAGCGAGACTGATTAAAATTCAACTCCGCCTGTAGATCATCAGTCGTCGGGTTCGGGAAGATATCGACCCGGCCGACTTCCGACGGAAGCTCTTCGATATTGGTCGTTTGAACATTCAACTGGTGAAAACCCTGGGTAACCTGAAGGGTCGTACTCCGAATGGTGGTCGTAGCCCCTTCGCCTACCGTCCAGTCCAGCACGACCGTGCTATTGCGGGCCGATCCACCCGATGTAGCGATCACCTCGTTGCCCAATGACTGTGCGCCCACCCCGCATATCCAGGATAGGCAAAGGAAAAATATGGCATGCTTCATAGTGTGGTATTTCCAGGAGAACGTGACCACATTATTTACCTTACCCTCAAAAAAGGAGGAAAACAGATGGACGCCAGTCCTATCAAATAATTCCACAATCTAAGCAGAGTTTCTCAAATCACGAACGTCCAACTTCGATGCAAATTTTTCCGCCGGAAATCCGGTGACAGTGTTTGGGCCGTAATCTCCCGCGCCTCCACCGGCAGAGATGCCTCATCCAATTTGAATTTGCGGTAGTTCGTGCTGAAGAATAACGTACCCCCCGGGCGCAGCCGATCGAGACACCGCTGGATAAGCCGGACATGATCGCGCTGGGTATCGAGCACATCGGTCATCATCTTGGAATTGGAGAAAGTCGGCGGGTCGAGTACGATCAGGTCGTAGCGGTCGGTCACCGGCCCGTCCAGCCACTGCAGAATATCGGCTCGGATGAAGCCGTGGTCGTCGGGATTCAGACCGTTTTCGCGGAAGTTGCGGCGGCCCCAGTCGAGGTAGGTATTGCTGAGGTCCACGTTGTCTACCCGCCGGGCCCCGCCCGTAGCCGCGTATACGCCGAAGGAGCAGGTGTAGGCGAAAAGATTCAGTACGTCCAGCCCTTTTGCAAGATCGCCGACCCGCCGCCTCAGCTCGCGGTGATCCAGGAAGAGGCCGGTATCGAGGTAGTCAGTCAGGTTGACCCGGAAGCGACGGCCGTATTCACTGACTACGAATTCATTACCCGCCGTAGCCAGTTTCTCATATTGCCGCTTGCCTTGCTGTCGCCGTCGTTCCCGAAGATAGATCGCAGCCTGCGCCACTCCGAGGGTCTCCGCAATAATCTCCCGGTAGTCCGCTTCCCCTTCCTCATCGTAGCGGGCCACGTACACCCGCTCCCCGTAGCGATCGACGGTCAGTGGTGCCTCGTCTAGGTCGGCATCGTATACGCGGTAGGCCTTCAGTCCCTTGCGCCGTGCCCACTTACCGTGGTGGCGGTCCATTTTCCGCAAACGGTTCCGAAAGGCGGTTAAACTGTGGTCCACGGCAGTCCGGCTAGGCAACGCAGAATGGATTCACGGAGGGCGGCCCGCTCGATCCCCGTCTGAATCACGACCTGTAATCCGTTGTAGCAAATGAAGAGGAAGTTAGCCAGCTCCTCCGGGTCGGCCTCCGCTTCCAGCTCCCCCCGCACCTGCGCCCGCGCCAAGGCATCCCGCATGATGGCGGTGAACCGCTCCCGGTTCCCGCTCACGAACCGCAGGGCATCGCTACAGCTATTGGCCATTTCGGTGGTCGCGTTGACGATGTAGCAGCCGCGGGATTTGGCCAGGCAATCGTCGTGTACGGTGCCGGCCGCGGCCGTGAAGAGCGCCCGCAGTGCCCCCCGCAGATCGTCGGTCGTTGTCAGCTGATCGCGTAGTCGGCCCAGATTTTCTTCCTGGTACCGGGCCAGAGTACGGTCGTACAACTGTCGCTTGCCGCCGAAGGTGTTGTAAATACTGCTGCGCCGGATACCGAGCGCCTGCTCCAGGTCCTGAATGGACGTGGCGGTGTAGCCCCGTTCCCAGAAGAGGTCGCGGGCGCGTTCCAGCATGGTGGCTTCGTCAAAACCGATCTCGCGGGCCATACCTCCGGTGAACGCACGAAGGGGGCAGTTGGCTCACCAGTCGATACCCTTGCGGAGCAGGGAGAGCGTTTCGGCCTCGGGGCTATGGTCTTGCGCCCGAAAATCGTAGGTCCAGCCGGCCAGCGGGGGCAGGCTCATCAGGATGCTTTCCGTGCGCCCATTGGTGGTCAGGCCGAACTTGGTGCCGCGGTCCCAGACCAGGTTGAATTCCACGTAGCGGCCCCGGCGCAGTTGCTGCCAGCGGGCCTGTTCCGGCGTGACGTCCTTATTGCGCGAACGCAGGTGCAGGGGTAAATAGGTGGGGACGAAGGTCTCCCCGACGGCGGCCGTGAAGTCGAAGAGCTCCCGCTTCGTCTTGTGCTCGGTGGTGGGTTGCAGCCGATCGAAAAAGATGCCGCCCACCCCCCGCGTCTCCTCCCGGTGGGGGAGGTAGAAATAATTGTCGGCCCACTCCTTAAACCGGGGGTAATAGGCCAAGTCGAAGCGGTCGCAGGTCTGCCGCAACTGAGCGTGAAACTCCCGCGCGTCTTCCCGGTCGACGTAGTGGGGCGTCAGGTCGATGCCGCCACCGAACCAGTACCGCCCCCCGTCGAGCTCGAAGTAACGGACGTTCATGTGGATGATGGGGACGTGCACGTTGCGGGGGTGAAGGACGATGCTGACGCCCGTGGCGTAGAAATTCGTTTCTTCCGGACCCGTACCCAAACTTTTGGCCGCCGCCGCCGGGAGCATTCCGTGGACGGCGCTGAAGTTGACCCCGCCCTTTTCGATGTGCCGCCCATTCAGCACCCGCGCCCGACCGCCGCCTCCGCCCGGTCGCTCCCAGCTATCCTCGGTGAAGGTGCCGCCGTCAGTTTCGGCGAGGGCGTGGCAGATATTGTCCTGTAGCTTACGGAAGTAGTCCGTTATTTCGTGGCGATCGGGGTCATTGTTCATCGAGGGCACTTTTGGCGGCGGAGACGGTGGCCTTCGCACTGCCGACGTAAGCTTCGGCTTCGGTCAGGAGCACGGGACGTTTGAGGAAGGTGTATTCGTCCAGAATATATTGGCGGTAATTGGCTTCCGTAAGTTCTCGCTCGGCGAGCCCCTGGCTGCGGTATTTGCGGGCCCGCCGGCTGAAGAGGGCTGCGTAGCTGCCGGCGCGGTCGGCGAGTGCGTCCACTTCTTCGGCCGTGAGCGGATCGGCCTTGATGTCACGTAGCCGCCCGATACGCTCGGGGCCAAGCTCGGCCAGGACGCGCTTGCAGGTCGTACAGCTGGGGAGGTAATAAAAGATCGTCATGCCGCAAAGCTAGTCCAGCGCCTCCCATTCGTTACGGAAGCGGGCGAAAGCCCGCAGGGCGCTGCGAACGGCGGACTGGACTTCCTCTTCGGTCAGGGTAATGGTAGCCAGGGCTTTGGTGTAGGCGTGCCACTGCGCCAGACCCCACTCCGCCTGCTGCTGGTAAAAGGAGAACGGGCCTTCGTCTGCCAGATTGGGATTGTCCAGTAGTTTCCGGTGGATCAGGCTGCCGCCCAGGCTGCTTCCCTCCAGCACGTACAGTAAACCGATTCGTTCGGGTAGGGACGGAGCGGGTGGTGGTCCGGCGGATGCGGCGAAACGCGGTCGGTAGGCGTAGTCTCCGGAGTGGAACCCCATCACGAGTGGTTCCAAGGACCGATGAGCGCGTCGCTGCCACTTCATCAATTTGCGGTATTCCCCTGGTTGAAGGCTTCCGCCAAGGATCCGATCGCCGTAGGTGGCCGCCTCCAACGCCCGGTGCACACCCTGGGTGGCCGTACGCATGGCGGCGAGGACGGGGGGCACCTTCATACGGGCCGGCGGTTGTGGCGGATCCAAAAATGCGCCAGGGAGCCGACTAGCAGTTGCAGACTCTTGTAGCGATCGGGTTTGATCAGGTAGGCATTCGCCCGCAGGTCATATGCCCGGTTGATATCCCGCTGTTCACCCGAAGCACTGAGCATCACTACCGGAAGGTTCTTTAGGTCGGAATCATTGCGAATGTACTCCAGCACCTCCAGGCCGGACAGCCCGGGCATTTTGATGTCGAGCACGACCAGTCGGGGGAGCAAACGTTCCGTGCGCACGCATTCGGTCAATGCATTACGCACCTTCGGCCCGCTGTCGCAGTGGAGCAACTGAGTTTCAGCGGCAAATTTGCGGAACGCCCGACTGAAGAAAATTACGTCAGACGGATTATCCTCGGCATATAAGACATAGTTGTCCGTTCCAGGATTGATTTCCCCGGGATCGGATAGCGGAAAAAGTTGGGGGGAAGCACCCGAACTCATGACTCATTCCTTTCCTGATGTACGATGACGTTAAAGGTGACCCCGTGTCGGTCATTCGTGACCCAGACCCGACCGTCATGGCGATCGATGATGCGCTGCACGATGGCCAGGCCGACGCCGGTCCCCTCGGCTTCGCTGCGCGTGGATAAGCGACTAAACATTTCGAAGATCGTCTTGGTGTACTCCTCCGGAATGGCGGGCCCCGAATTACTAACGAAGATTACGGGGGAGCTTTCTTCCGTGGTGTACGAGCCGACCTCGATCACCGACTGGCCCGCCTCGTCGGGCTGTACGTACTTAAGCGCGTTAGAAATGATGTTGGTGAAGAGTTGGCGGAGCAACCGCTTGTCAGCCCGGACGTCGGGGAGGCGCTCCTCGATCCGGATGTCGATCATCGCATCCCGCTGGTAGATGTTCCGTAGCTCCCGCATGACCTCCTGCACCAGGGGAGTGGGATCGATAGCCTGCAGGTGCATCCCCCCGCTACCGACCCGACTCAGCTCGAGGATGTCGGTGATGAAGCTATTCATCTGCTCGACCCCCCGCTGGATACCATCGATAAGCTCGCTGGTATCCGGGGTCAGGGAGGCTTCGATCTCTTCAGCGAGTAGTTCGGTGTAGCCGTTGATCGCCCGCAGGGGCGCGCGCAGGTCGTGGGAAACAGTGTAGCTGAAGGTTTCGAGGTCTTCGTACGCTTTTTGCAACTGCTCGTTCACCTGTTGTACTTCGGCGTAGCGCTGCATCAGGCTGTTGAGGATCGTGATGCGGAAAGCAAGGGCGGTATCGACTTCGCTTTCACTCCACTCCGCGCTACATCCTTCGATCGTTTCGACGTAGCGGGCGAAGCTCCGCCGCGGCCCCAGTCGCTGGGTGCCGTCGAACTGCACCACTGTTTCTTTCTCGGGTTTGCCGCCCCAGGTGATGGTCTGCGTGATGCCGGGCCGGAACCAGCAGACGTAGTCCGTGAAATCGGGACTGAGGAAAATCACCAGGACGCCCGCCGCCGTTTCACAGTATTTGCCGAAGGGGGGGTAGTCCAAACCAACGGAACTGTTGAAGTAGATCAGATCATTCTGCTCGACCCCGGTCTCATTGATCCAGTCGATAAGCCCATCGATGTCTTCCTTATCGGGGCACAGGCCATACGACTGCCGGCGGTTGTCGACCTGGATGAGGGCCCCGTTGGTGCCGGGGAAAATGTTGGTGATGGTATAGGCCCCGGTCGTCAGCCCCTCGAAAACGTCCTTGCTCTTGCCGATCTGGTCGGCAATGGCCAGACGGGTGAGGTTGCGGGTCAGGGTCTGCTCCCGATACCGACTGGCGGACTGTAGCGAGAGGTGGCCACTGAACATCTGCCCGATCAGGAGAAGGGTGTTCCGCATCAGGTAATCCACCTGCTTGGGGAGATAATGGTGCATGGCGAACAGCCCCCACAACTTGCCCTCCATGACAATGGCGACGCTGAGGGAGTTATTCACCCCCATATAGCCGAGATACTCTAGGTGTACGGGGGATACGCCACGGGAACCGACCTGCGTCAAATCAAGACGGTTGGTACTCCATCCCTCCGCGGCATGGATGCGGGAGGGCGTGGAATTTACGTCAGTGACTAGCCGAATCCGGTTTTTCAGGTAAAGGTCGCGGGCCTGCCGGGGTATGTCCGTATGGGGGTAGCGCAGTCCGTGAAACGGCTCCAGCCCTTCCCGTAGGGCTTCGGCGATCACCTCTCCGTTATACTTGCCATCGAAGCGATACACCATTACGCGGTCGTAGCCGGTGAGCTGGCGCAAAATCAGCGCGGTATCCCGGAACAGGTCTTTGTACTCCCGGATATTCTGGATTCGCTGGATAGCAGTGCTCAGAATCCGCTGATAGACGGTGCTGTCAATGGCGGTCGATGGCTCTTCCACCTCAATGAGCAAAAGATCGTCCAGTAAATGAACGATCAGGTTCTTGAGTTGGCGGGTGCGTCCGTTCCCGACGAATGCCCGAATGGGATTCAGGGTTTCGAAACCCTCCTCTCGTTGTAGCCCGAGGGTGATCTGACCCATGACGTCGGTCCCAAAAACGGTCCCGAGGGGCTCGTTCAGCAGCTCGCGCCACTCCCGACCGACGAAAGTTGAGGCGTTGTCACTTACGTAGCGGACGAGCATATCATCCGTCGTTACCCCCAGAAAGCAGGCGAAGGGCTGCACCACTTGAATGCGGCTCAGGGGTTCGACGTCGCAGTTCCCCAAATCCACTTCGTAGGGATACACCTCACGGATCGACTGGGCAACGGGGTCGTCTTGCGGGCTTAGGGACATGCAGGAATAGCTACGGGGGTAGAAAAGTAGCGGTACTGGAAAAGGTTCACTAGGCTAGGGTACGGGCGGCGGAGCATCCGAACAGGTAGTACCGCCCCGTACGGGTTTTGGAATACCGGGTGGCGGTCGATCTAAGCGTCAGATTTTCCGGGCCTGAGCCGGTTGGTCTTCATCCAAAAGTAGTCAATGGAACTGACTAACTCCCGCAGATCGGTGAACCGGTTGGGTTTGACCAGATACCCATTAGCACCGGCGTCGTAAGCCCGGGCAATGTCTTGCGGCTCGTCGCTACTGGACATGATGATCACCGGCACATCGCGGGTGCCTTCCTCGGCCTTGATCTTTTCGAGCAGTTCCAGCCCGTTCATTCCCGGCATTTTGATGTCGAGAATGGCCAGGCGGGGCAGGGATCCGGAACGACTGCCGGTGGACAGACCCTCGTAAGCCTCCGAGCCATTCTTACACCAAACCAATTCCGGGGGAGAATCCAGCCGGTCAAGGGCACGCCGGAAGAAACTGGCGTCCGTAGTGTCGTCCTCGGCAAGTAGAATTTGATTGCGGTACATAGGTCGGAAGGGAAAGCAGCGGGTGGTTGTGTACGTCGTGCCAAAGCAGGCTACTTTAGAACCCGGTAGCCACCCAAAATGTTGCAACTGCTCATTTTTCGGTTGGGTGGGTGTAGAACAGGAAGCTGGCCCCTTCGCCCTGCTTGCTTTCCACGCGAATGCGGCCGTTGTGGTTCTGGATGATCCGGCGGGCGATGGCGAGCCCAACCCCGTTTCCCGCGTACTGGTCCCGGGTTACGAGCCGGTTGAACATCCCGAAGATGCGCTGGTGGTGGTCCCGGTTTACGCCGATTCCGTTGTCCGCAACGAAAAATTCCCCTCCGGTCGGCAGCGAGTCGTCGGTCCGGAAACCGACCTCAATCTGCTGTTCGGGCTGGCGGCTACTGTACTTGATTGCGTTGGAGAGCAGGTGTCGGTAAACGGTAAGTAGTTGGCGCTGATCGCCCAGAATATTGGGCAAGTTGTCCTGGATAGTGACCTTCGGCGTGGTCTCCAGCTGGGTGGAGAGTTCGGCCAGCGCCTCCGCCACCAGGTCGGGAACCGATAGCCGGTTAATGATTAGGTTAGCACGGGAAATCCGGCTCAGTTCGAGGATGTCAGCGATGAATTCGTTCATCCGGGCGGCGTTTCGTTGAATGATCTGGATCAGTTCCCGACCATCGGGGTCGATGCCGCCGCCGTAGTCTTCCAGCAAGATTTCCGCGTAGCCGTCGATTCCGCGTAAGGGCGCACGCAAGTCGTGGCTGACCATGTAGCTGAAATCCGCCATCTCCTCGTATGCCATTTCCAACTGTTGATTCATCCGCCGCAGTTGGCTGTAGCGCTCCATGATGACGTCCCGGATGAAGACCTGGAGATCGCGGGCGAGCTGAACCTGGCCCTGCTTCCAGGGGCGGGCGAAACCGCGTTTGGTTTCGGTGCTGGGCAGGAACCGGAGTCCGTCCACCTTCCGTTCGGTAGGGGGAAGACTACCGAAAGCAATCTCCTCCACCAGCTCGGGACGAAACCAGCCCAACCAGTCGGTTCTTCGCGCATTCAGCGGAACAAGCAGGCAGCCCGCCGCCGAAGCCCGGATGGTCTGCCCGTGCGGGTAGCGAGATTCCAGGTTATTGGTGACCAAAATTTCGTCCTGCTCTCCGGAGGAAGCGGCCCAGTACAGAAGTCGGCGCAATTCTTCTTCGGGTGGACAGTCTCCGAGACAAACCGAGCGGCCGTCGATGTGGATCACGGCCCCCCCGGCCCGCGAAATGGCATCAAGGAGCGTAGGCTTGCCTCCGGTCAGCCCGTCGATGAGATCCAGGGCACCGGCTACCCGTTCCTTCAGTTGAGAGTGGACCACGTTCGATTTCAGGATGCGCTGGCGTACGTCCGTTCGGGTGTGGGAGGTAATCTCCTGGCTGATCAGAGTGCCGAAGAGGTGGACGAAGGTGCGCATCTGGTAGTCGAAGCGGACCGGCTCGATACAGTGACCGAACATAACGCCCCACAGTTGGCCGTCGACCCGCAGCGCCACGCTAATGATGGAATTGACCTCACTTTCCTGGATGAAATCGGTGAAGGCCCGGTACGGCATACGGCTACCCAGGCGGTAGCGGATCAGGTTTTCCGCCTCCACCGGCTCTCCGATCACGGTGCTGCCACCACGAAAGGAGATAGTGCCCCCAAGCACGCTTTCGTCTTGAAACAGTCGATGGGCTTCCTCCGAAAAATCCTCGCGGCGAAAGTGCAGGCCGGCCAACGAGGGCAGCTTACCGGTGCGACATTCGCTCTCGATCACGCCCCCACCGTTGGGGAACAGACGATAAACGACGGTGCGGTCCGTGCGTAGGTAACGGGAGAATTTCTCACAGGCCGTTTCGAGCAGCTCACTCAGGGAGTGGGTATCGTTCAGGGCGGTGGTTACTTCCTTCAGGGCCACCTCCCGGCTGAACTGCCGGCGGTCAATGGCGGTAGGCTCGATCTCACAAACGAGTTGGCGATCCGTAAAGAAGGGGATAACCTGCTTGCCCCGCCAACTTTGGTGCGATTCGGGAGGCGGAACATGGGGAAAGGGTACGCGCAGATGATGGTCTGATCGCAAACGTTCGATGAACGCCTCCGGGAACAGTTTCGTAATCGGTTCGTTAAGCAATACACCTGCGTCCGCGCCCACGATTTCTTCCAGATTCTCGCTACACGACTGTATCCGGTAATCGGCCAAATCCAGGGTGATCAGCTGGGCGTATGACTGTATTTGAATCGGCTGGGGCATCACCTACTAAACTCCGATTGCCCCCGGATATGTTTGGTGGAACACCCGTTCCGCCGCAAGAACGTAACGCGTGGAGCAACGACATCGCATCATTCGCCACCCGGGCCTCGACCCCCTCTGGGCGACCATCGCGCGGGACCACCGGCACAAGCAGCTGGCGGCACTGACGCTGTTGCTGGGCGGGCTGGCCGTCGCCCTATTCACCCTACGCGACTTTGCCCTCTGGCCCTTCGCGGGAAGCCTGGCGAGTACGGCGGGGCTCTTTTGGCTGTTCCGGCTGCTGAGCGAGCAACCGGTAGCGGCCTGGCGGGAGGAACTGCGGGAGCGGCCCGAGCAATTCGTGTGGGTGTACGGAATGGTGACCGAGCGAATGCCCTTCGGCCTGAACCTCATGCGGGGTGGCCTCCTTTACCTGATGACCGAGCGGGGGGAGATGCACGACTTTGCCCTGCCGGCCGACAAGCTGCTGCTAGTCAGCAAGACCCTGAACCGGCTACTGCCCCGGGCCGAGTTCGGCTATACCCCCGAGCGGGAACTGAAGTACCGCGGGGAAATAACCCAACACAAACGTACGCTGAATGAGTAGCTTCTGGGACCGCATCACCGCCCTCTTCGAATCGGCCGAAAAAAGCGGCCCCACCACCCCCGCCGTACACGAAGTCCTGGAACGGGACGAGGAAGAACTGCGCATCTACGAACGCTGGAAACAAACCCTGGCCCGCCGCCGCCTGCTCGACTGGCTCGTGGACCAGTATGCCGTGTACCGCGCTCAGGGGCGAACGGACGGCTCGGTCAGCTTCCTCGATACGGCCAGCAGTAAGGGTTTCGTCATTCACGTCCACGAGACTCACTACTCCCTGACCGAAATCCGCCACTTCTTCTACTACCTCAAGGAGCGCATCCTCGAACTGAATTACCGCACCCAGATCAGTGACCGTCGCGTCTTCAGCCGCAATGATTGGGTGGAGACCCAGGAACGCCACTACCTCAAACCCCGCACCCGCAAGCAGCGGGAAGCCGTGGTGGAGCGGGGCGGCCTGGAGCAAAAGTTCGGCAACATCACCGTCGAACTGGAACTGCGCAATGACGTACCCCACAATCTGCGGCTACGCGCCACCACCTACCAGGATGCCCTTTACGCCGACCCGGAGAGCTTCGGGGCCCTGATGATGGCCCTGTCCGGAACATCGGATTGAGCGCCAGCGTTTTAGGGATATGAAAGCCCTCGCCGTCCTTTTCTTCTTTGCTCTCCCGTTCCTCATGCCGGCCCAAAGCCTGAACCAGTACCAGTGGAAAGCGCGGCCGCTGCTGGTCTTCACGCCCGGGCCGGATGACCCGCTGTTCGTAGAGCAAATGCAACTGTTGGGCGCGGCCAAGGAGGAGCTGGACGAACGCCAAATCACCATCATCCTGATCACCCCCGAGGGCGAGCACGAAAATACCGGGCTGTTCACGGAGCAGAGTAAGTCTGAGTTTTTCTACGATTACTTCAGCGTCCAGCCCTACCAGCTCGAAACCATACTCGTCGGATTGGATGGAACGGAAAAATACCGGGTCCGCAATGCCGTCACCCCGGTGTCCGTATGGATGGATCTGGTGGACAGCATGCCGATGCGCCAACGGCAGATCCGGCAGGGTTATGGTAATAAAAGTCAGATCAACGGGGAGGGCAAGGCCAATTTACCCAACCGGGGAGGCGGATAGAGCCGATCAGCGGGAGGCCCCGTCAATGAGATCCTTTACCGCGTAAATTTTGGGCCGCCAGTAGCTGGAGGCCAGTACATTCTCCCGGATGACGCCCCGGCTGCTGGTGGGGTGAATGACCCACATCTCCCCCGGCCCCGCCGCTACGATCATCGACACGTGAAATACCGGCTGATTCGTTCCCCGGCGGAAGAACACCAGGTCACCCGGTCGCGCTTCCCGGGCCGCGATGGGCCGGCCCTGCCGGGCCTGGTCGCGGGATACCCGGTGGACCGGAATCCCCTGATCGTCGTAGAGGTACTTCACGAAGCCGGAGCAGTCGAAGCCCTCCCGTGGTCCATTTCCCCCATATTTATACCGGATGCCGAGCAGACTTTCGGCCTGGCTGACGAGCTCGCCGCGGACCCCCGAAGCGGTGGCAACCGGGGCTACCGGATCGGCTTTCTTTTTCGGCCGTCTGCGCTTGGCCTCCCGTTCCTGCTGGGGAGGAGCGGTGCGGTCCACCACGGCGGGAGCGTTCCGGCCGGCGCGGGAGGGGTTGCGGGCGGTGCCCGAAGGGCGGTAGGCCGTGCATCCGCTCAGTAGGGCGGTCAGCAACAAGAGGTAAAGGGGGATGGATTTCAAAGGGGAGCGGCTTGGAATGATAGGAACGTCGGTTGCGCCTAAGATAGTTTAGCTTGCGGACCGTGCGTGTTCAACTTTCCGCCCCCGTGCAACATTTGTCGCACCTACTCCTGACCGTCCGCTTCTTCTACGGGCTTACGGTGGCGGCGGTGCTGTCCGTTCTGGGCTTCTGGTACCCGCAGGTCTTTTACCTGGCGGTAGGGGCGCTCGTCGTTCTGCTGGCGATGACGGTCCGGGAAGGGGTGCTGCTATACCGCTGCGCAAGGGAGGTAACGGTTTCGCGCCACCTCACGCAAGTTCTCTCCCTCGGCGATAGCCAGGAGGTCAGGCTGGAGCTGCGCAATGCCGGCAACCGACCGATACGGTTGGAACTGATCGATGAGTTACCGGTGCAGTTACAGATCCGCGACCACCGTGCGGAGGTGGAGTTGGGCGGCGGGGCGCAGGTGAATGTTCGCTACGAAATTCGACCGGTCCGGCGGGGCGTGTATCACTTCGGGAACATCAATGCCTACCTGCGAACGGGGTGGGGGCTACTGGAACGCCACTTACGCGTACCGGCCGAGCGGGAGGTGGCCGTTTACCCCAGCATCATCCAGATGAAACGTTTCGCACTGCAGGCCCTGGAGAATGTACCGACCACGGGCCGCCGCCGCCCCCGCCCCGTCAGCCAGAGCTACGAGTTCGACCAGATCAAGGAGTACGTGCGCGGCGACGACCTGCGGACCGTAAACTGGAAGGCCACCGCCCGCCGCGGCGAACTGATGGTGAACCGCTACGAGATCGAACGGGCCCAGCGCATCTACTGCCTGATCGATAAGGGGCGAACCATGCGGATGCCCTTTGCCGGCCTCAGTCTGCTCGACTACGCCATCAACGCCACCCTGGCCCTCTCGCGGGTCATCCTGGACCGGCAGGACCGGGCGGGGCTGATCACCTTCTCCGACCGACTCGGCGACGTGGTGGCCGCCGACGGGAAGCCCACCCAACTGAAGCGAATCCTGGAGACGCTATACCGCCAGGAAGAACGGGAGGGGGAAAGCGACTTCGACCTGCTGTACTACGCTACCCGCCGCTTCCTTCCGGGGCGCAGTTTGCTACTTCTGTTCACCAACTTCGAAAGCAACTACGCCCTGGAACGGGTGCTGCCGACCCTGCGCCGCATCACCCGCCACCACCGCCTGCTGGTCGTCCTGTTTGAAAACACGGAAGTGGAGGAGATGCTGTCCACGGCGGTTACCGATGTCGAATCGGTCTATCTGCAGAACAGCGCCCGACAGTACGTGCAGGAGCGGCAGTTGATCGCGGCCCGGCTGCGGCAGAACGGCATTCTCGTGCTGCTCACCCGCCCCGAGGCCCTGACCGGCGAGGTCATCCAGGCCTACCTCGACCTGAAGGGGAGAGGCGGCCTTTAGTGTAAGCCCGGAAAGAACACATCCTCGTAGTGATCAATCGTGACCCGGTCATTCTTGATCAGCACCGCCACCAGATCGAAGCGAATTTCCCAGTCGTGCTCCACCTCCCGCGCGTAGGCCGCCGCCGCTTGGCTGATACGCTGCTTTTGCGCCGGGGTGTAGAACTGGCTGGGGTGGCCGAAGCGGTCGTCCGTCCGCGTCTTGACTTCCGTAAACACCAGAACGTCGTCGAGCCGGCTGATCAGGTCGACTTCGGTGCGGCGGTGGCGGTAGTTCCGTCGTTCTATCGCGTGCCCCTTTTGCCGCAATAGGTCTTCCGCCAGTCGTTCGCCCCTGTTTCCGGTCCGTTTTCGCTCGGTCATGGGCAAAAGTTAGGGTTTTGCCAGTCGGCGGGGCCATCTTTGGCAGCCTTTGGCCGTTACTTTGCTAAACCGATCCCACTCGTATGTCGCGTAACGTCTTCCTCCTACTCTGTCTACTCTTTGCCCTCACCGCCACCTTAGGTGCCCAACGTACCGAAGATCAAGCCCGGGATGATCTGCGGTACGGTAGTGATAATCGCCGGGGTCGCGTATCCGAGGCGGGGCAGATCTGGTACGGTACCGGTGCCCAGGTGGGCTTTTCCAGTTTCGATGGGGTTAATAATCTTCGTCTCGGTCTATCGCCCATGGTGGGCTATAAGCTCAACAATTTCCTGAGCGTGGGCCCACGGGCCAGTTTGCTCTACAATCGCTTTGGCTTCTCCGGCACGAGCGAGTCCTTCATCACCTGGTCGGCGGGGGTATTCACCCGGGCCAAGGTGTTTCGCTCGGTCTTCGCCCAGGTAGAATATAGTGCGATCAGCGATGTATACTACGACCGCGATCCGAATACCGGGGCACAGGTCAGAAGGCGACGGCTCACTTCCGCTCCTTTTGCCGGGGCGGGCTTCAGCCAGGGAGGCGGTCCCGGTCTACCGGGTTTCGAGATCGTTATCATGTTCCGGCTCACCCAGCCGGAATACCTGGGGGAGCGGTCCTACGACTTCCGCACCGGGTTTAATTTTAATTTTTAACCGCGAAGGAGCAAACGAAAAGCCCCGGATGCCAGAGCAGCCGGGGCTTTTTCAGTTTTGGCGATTGCCGGATTACTTGCCGCTATCGCTGTTCAGCAGGTAGCCGAAGTTGTTTCTCCAACCGGCGACTTTGGTCGGGTTCCACTTGCCTTCCTGTACCTGGGCTACGATGTGATTGACGATCTCGCTGACGGTAATATCAGCGGGGTTCTGGCCACTCGATAGCCGCGCCTGGTAGATCTTACCGATCTCGGCGGTCATAAATCCGCTCAGGGCAGCCTGGGTAGCACCGCCGATGAGGAACTTCAGGGGGGAGATGGCCTTCGTCAGGCTCGAAGCCAGTCCGGTAATCAAGCGACCACCCAGGGAGGTGATACCCGTGGTGATGGTCATACGTACCATTTGGTCGTTGACGTCGTATCCGTAGATGTCCGCCAGGTCCTTGATCATCTTAACTTGTATGGCCGTCAGGGCGGCTACGTCCAGTCCGAAAGTCGGGATCAGTCCGGTCGCGGTACCGTAGAGAGCGTAGCGTTTGATCAGGCTGTCGGCATCCTCCTGCATCCGCTGGGCATCGGTGCGTACGGGCAGGTTTTCGGAGCCGGTGTTGGTTTCCTGATCGGTTTGGGTTGGGTTGGAGGTCGTTGTATCGGGGGTGGCCATGGGTAATTATCGGTTTTGGTTACTACTTACTGTAACTATCGCCGACCCCGTTGATGTTCGCCCCGCTTACGAATTTCGGCTACTCCCCGTACTGATCCAGTAACAGGGAAGCCAGTTCTTCGCTGTTGATGACCACTTTGCCACTGGCCTCGTCCACGTGTACCACTCCGTTCCGGATATGGTCTTTCGTGCAGCTCAGGCTGATACCACCGACCCCGGCCCGCAGGTAGAACTGGTTACGCAGCGCCCGCCGGTCTACCCGAAAACCCTCATCGATCGATTCCTCCCGCTCGGCCAACATGTCCCGCAAAGGAGCCTCGTTCCCGTAGAAATGGCGGTCGAAGTCCGGCACCCGGATGGTCTGTTGGGGTGCCTTTGCCGCGTATTGCACCAGGGCCTTCTCAAATTCACCCTCGTTCATCGCGAAGCCCGTCTCCCGGTCTTTCGGTACCGGTAGTTCCTCGACCATTTCCAAAAAAGTCTGCGTCAGTTCGGCACTGGTTTCGGCGCGGTCCAACCCCACCCAGTCGGTGAAGTACTGGCTGATGCTACTCTGTGTACGTGCGTGGCGGATCATCTGCACGTTCCGCCCCGGTCCGGCAAGTAGGCGGGCGGCCATGGCCATCTGCTGCAGATCGAGGTAGGCGGTGGTCCGCAGTTTCAGGCTTTCATCATCTTCATCGTGATGAAACACCATCCCCTCTTTGTTCCGGATCAGGTAGATGCCCAGCATCCGGTGCTCGTCCATGGTGTAGTCGGCGAAGAGCAGGTAGCCCCCCTTAGCCCCCACCACCCCCTGTAGTTTATCGCGCAGCACCTCCATGGTCTGCCTACTGAATGCCACGAAGGAGTCCCGCTTTCGCCCGTCCTCCAGCCAGTTCTGGTAGTAGGCCGGGAACAGCCCCTCGTCAGGCCCGATCAGGAAGCCCTGCAACAGGTCGGCCTTCCGCTCGAAGGTCTCGTCCAGCCGCCCGATCAGTTCCACCGACTGCTCGGTAATGGGCAGGGTTTCCGCGCTCAGGAGCAGCTCGGCCTCGGCCATTTCGGGCTGCTTTTTCAGTTCGTGAACGATGGCGTGGTGTACGATGAGCTGATCCATGCCGGCGAAGATAAGCGCGGACGGAAGTTGGGCGGCCCCGATAGCTATCGGGGCAGGTGCCAGCGTTATCGAAGAACGGTATCGACCTCAACCACCTCGTGTAGGGTACGGTGCACCGGGCAGCGATCGGCAATCTCCAGCAACCGGGCTCGCTGCTTCTCGTCTAGCTCTCCCCGTAGTTCGATGACCCGCTCGAAGCGGTCGATCTTCCGGGGCTTATCGGTGGCGGCTTCCATATCCTTGGCGTAGTCCTTCTTGTGGTCCAGGTGTACCTGCACCTCCTCGATGACCCACCCCTTCCTCCGGGCGTACATCTGTATGGTCATGGCGGTACAGGCCCCCAGCCCGGCGCTGACCAGTTCGTAGGGTCCGGGCCCGAAGTCGTTGCCGCCCACCTTCACCGGTTCATCGGCCGTCAGGTGGTGCTGGCGGACCATTATTTCGGTCGTGTAACCCGACTCGCCCAATCGCACGGCCACCGTATGGTCGCTACGCAATGGGTCGCCCTCGGGTACGGGCAGGTACCGGGCGGCCCAGCCGGCGATGACCTGACCCGCGTAGTGGCTGTCGCGTTTATTGGTCAGTAAATGATCCGCCCCGTCCAGGCTCACGAAGCTCTTCGGATGGCGGGCGGCGGTGTACAGTTTAGCGGCCTCGTCAATCGCCACCGTACGGTCCTGTGGACTGTGCAGGATAAGCAGGGCGGCATCGAGGTCCTTGATGTTTTCCCGGAGCTCGTAGTTCCCCAGATCATCCACGAACTGCCGGGCGATGCGAAATGGCCGGCCTCCGATGTCGACGGTCGCTTCCCCCTCTCCAACGATCTCATCCAACTGTTCCGCAAAGTGTTGGCTGACGTGGTCGGGCGCGAAGGGGGCCCCGATGGTCGCTACCGCCTTCACCCCCTCGATCTGCCGCGCCGCGCAGAGTACGGCCGCCCCGCCCAGGCTGTGCCCGACGAGCAGGGCGGGGGGCATATGGTTCTTGGCCAGCCACTCCGCGCCGCTCACCAGATCGGAGATATTCGTCGTGAAGTTAGTGTCGACAAAATCTCCTTCGCTCTCCCCGATCCCCGTGAAGTCCATCCGCAGCACCCCAATCCCCGCCAGATTCAGTTCCCGGCTGATGCTGTGGATGGCGGTCAGGTTTTGGCCGCAGGTAAAGCAGTGTGCCACCAGCGCAAAGGCGTATGGATGCCGACTGACGGGTAGTTCCAGCCGCCCGGATAGTTGCTGGCCAGAAGCATTCGGGAAAGAAACTTTTAATGAGCTCAATGTTGTTTATTTTAAAACAATTTGTTTGTAAAAGTGAAGGCTAGCTGGTAAATTTGTAGGGCCGCTTACGGGATCACACCTCTAACTACAAAGCATGTCAGCCCATAACACCAACCCGGACGGTACCAAAACCCAATCGTCAGGAAAAGTACCCAAACCCACGCGATCTACCGAGACTTCCGAGCGCGATCGGCTACGGGACATCATCGTGGTCTTCGTCACTTACCCCCTTACTCCTACCGAAAAGACGCAACACATTGCGGAGAAGAAGCCGTGGCTGGAGTTTGTGTCGCTATTGCTAAAGGTCGTTTTAGCGATTTATGCGATCTACGAAGCCGTGGTTGAGTAGTGCGGGCTTTCGCCCTTTTAGTTGCCTTCGGCGGGGTAGTGCGCTCGCTTCGCTTGCTTGTAGTCGCCTTCGGCGGGGTAGTGCGCTCGCTTCGCTTGCTTGTAGTTGCCTTCGGCGGGGTAGTGCGCTCGCTTCGCTTGCTTGTAGTTGCCTTCGGCGGGGTAGTGCGCTCGCTTCGCTTGCTTGTAGTCGCCTTCGGCGGGTAGTGGCTGTACGTGCATGCGTCCACGTTTCTGACACCTGACACCTGACACCTGACACCCGACACCCGACACCCGACACCTACCCCACACTACCCGGCGAAGCCGAATAAAAGCGCAACGCGCGCACTCCCCGCCGGAGGCGACTAACTCAATTCTCCGCCAGATACGCATGCACGAACTTGATCGCCATCGCGCCTTCCCCCACCGCGCTCGCTACCCGGTTCATCGCTCCGCTCCGCACGTCTCCCGCCGCGAAGATGCCGGGTTGGCAGGTTTCGAGAAGGTAGGGATTTCGTTCCAGTGGCCAGCCCTTTTGGCGCTCTTCGGTAGCCAGGAGGTCGCGGCCGGTGAGGACGAAGCCGCGCTTGTCGGTCATGATCTGTCCGCTGGCCAACCATTCCGTGCGGGGGCGGGCGCCGATGAAGATGAAGAGGGCATCGGCATCGACCTCGTAGGTACTGTCCTCCTGTAGGTTGTTGATGACCAATCGTTCTACGTGATCGTCCGCGCCGCACACTTTGATTACCTCCCGGTAGCCTTCTACGGCAATGTTGTCGATGGCTTCGATCTGATCGATTAGGTAGCTCGACATGCTGCTGGTCAGGTCGGGCTTGCGGATCAGGATAGTGACTTGGCGGGCGAACTTGGAGAGGTAGACCGCCCCCTGCCCGGCACTATTCCCCCCGCCCACGAGGTAAATGTCCTGGTTTTCGCAGGCTTTGGCTTCGGTCATGGCCGCTCCGTAGTATACGCCGGCCCCGCTGAAGGTATCGGCTCCCTCGGCGGGCAGCATGCGGTACTGTACGCCGGTGGTCAGGATGACGGAGCGGGTCTTGACCTGGCTTTCGTCGTCGAGGGTCAGTATTTTATAGTTATCCTGTATATCGATGCCGACGACTTCTCGGGGACTAACCACCTCCACGCCGAAGCGTAGGGTCTGGGCCATGGCCCTCCGGGTCAGTTCCGAGCCCGAGAGCCCGCTGGGGAAACCAAGGTAATTTTCGATGCGGCTGCTGCTGCCCGCCTGCCCGCCCGGTGCCCGCTTTTCGATCACCAGCGTCTTCAGGCCCTCCGATCCGCCATAGACGGCCGCCGCCATCCCGCTCGGGCCCGAACCGACAATGACGACATCGTAGAGGTCTTCCGTAGCCGTCGCGCTCATGCCCATTTTTTCGGCTACCTCGGCAAGGCCCGGATCGCCCAGCGAACTACCGTCTTCGAATAGCACCAGCGGAAGCTCTTTGGCCATGCAGTTATGCAATTCCAGCAGTTCTCTTCCCTGCGAGCTACGGGCGTCCACCCAGCGGTAGGGGAGCAGGTTAGCGGCCAACCAGTCCTTTATATTGTGTGACTTCGGGCTGTACTGGTAGCCGACCACCCGGATGCCCTTGAAGTCGGGGCGGTAGCCAAGCTGCCAGTCATCCAGTAGCTCACTCAGGACGGGGTACAACTTTTCCTCCGGCGGATCCCAGGGTTTGAGCAGGTAGTAGTCCAGCTGCACGTCGTTGATCGCCTTGATGGCGGCCTGGGTATCGCTGTAAGCCGTTAACAGTACCCGTTTGGCCTTTGGGAATAGCGGCTTGGCTTGTTCCAGGAAGTCTACGCCCAGCATTTCCGGCATGCGCTGATCGGAGAGGAAGAGGGCAATCGTCTCTCCCTTTTTCTTTAGTTCGCGGACGGCCTCCAGCGCTTCCTCGGCACTCGTGGTGCTGACGATACGGTAGTCTTCGCGGTACTGGTTGCGCAAATCCCGTTTCAATGATCGCAGCACTTGCTGATCGTCGTCGACGGATAAAATAATGGGTAGTCGATCCTTAGCCATTTGGGGCGGTTTCTAGCTGGCGAGAGCGTGAGTATATCTATCCGGTAGGGAAGCAGACGCGAAAGACGGTCCGCCCCGGCCGGCTATCCACGTTCACCGAGCCATTGTGGTGGTCGATGACGCGGCGTACGATATCCAGGCCCATCCCCGTACCCTCGCCGATCCCCTTCGTCGTGAAGAAGGGTTCGAAAACACGGGACTGGATGTCTTCGGGTATACCGGGGCCATCATCCTCAACTTCAACACAGACGCAATCCTGTTCCTGAAAGGTACGAATGATCAGCTGCCCCCCGCGGTCAGGCAGGGCATCGATGGCGTTGGAAAGCAGGTTAGTCCATACCTGATTCAACTCTCCGGCCAGGGCCTTTACCCGGGGCAGGTCCTGACCCAGATCTTTACACAGCGTGATGTTCTTCTTTTTTATCATATGGTAGAGCATCGTCACGGTGGACTTGATGCCCTCGTGTACGTCCACCAGTTCCATGCTCGGTTCCTGGTCCATGTGGCTGTAGGTCTTGATCGATTTGACCAGCTCGGCGATTCGTCCGCTCGCCGTCTGAATCTCGTTCACCAGCGTCTCGGTGGTCAGATTCGTTTCGATCCAGCCGAAGACGGGGCCGATCGCCTCTTCGGGGATTACGGCCGCCATGCGCTCGAAGTGCTCCACCCCGAAGTCGTAATCCACGAAGGTGTCGACCATCTCGTGGGCTCTTTCTACCCGGTGATCTTCCAGCCAGTCCAGTAGTTCGTCGGTCCGTTCGTCCCGTTCCATCAGGCTGAGCTCTTCACTTTCTTTCGCGTTGCGGATTCGTTCGAACAGGACCTCATTAACGGCGTCCACCGAGTCCAGGCTCACCCGCATGGTAATGACGGACTTGAACCGTTCGGGGGTCTGTACCAGGTGGCGGTGTAGTTCCTGGCTCCCGCGGACCATCGCCGAGGCCGGGTTATTCAGCTCGTGCGCCAGTCCGGCACTCATCTTTCCCAGGGCCATCAGCTTTTCATCCATCAGCCGCATCTGCTGGAAATCGCGGACCCGGTTGGTCATCACCGATACCAGCGCCTGCGTCAGGGGGTAGCTGATGTTGACCATTTCGACGAAGCAGTCGCGGTGGAGGAGCAGGGCGTAGGTGTCTTTCAGGCAAAGTCCCTTCGCGCTTGTTTTTTTCATGCGGCTGAAGGGCAGCACGCCGGTGATCTGGGGTGCCGTCCAGAGGCCCAGTTCCCGCTTGCGGTTTTCCGTCTCCCGGATGATCTTATACCCACCCGACAGCAGAATCTGCATATGATCGACCTCCTCCTGGTCCCGGAAGATCAGACTGTCCTTGGGGTACATCACGTAGGTCGACTTATCGATCATCCACCGCAGCGCGTCGTCGGCCACTTCGGTGAAGATATCGAAGGCCCGCAGGCGTTCCAGGAGGTCGGGGGTTTTTTCCAGTTGCAGCACGGCGTGGATGTTCTACCCTCCCTAACGCTATGAGGTGCATAAGGGGTTATTCAGCGAGAACTGCTCAAAGCCCGAACACGACGGCCAGCCCCCGCTCGGCGCGTTCCATTTGTTCCGGCGTGGCTTCTCCGATCTTCTCCAGGATGCGCTTTTTACTGATCGAGCGGGTCTGGAAGCAGTCGGCCGAGCTATGCTTGTCCAGTCCGGATCGGTCGTCGCTGGGCAGTTCGACCATCCAGGGTACGAGGCGGTAGTGGGGTTTCCAGTTGGTGATCGGCGCGACTATCCGGAGGGGGAGGCGGCCGACCCCGTCCTCGCTCACGATCAGGGCGGGGCGCTTTTTGGCAATTTCGGCTCCGATGGTGGGGTCCAGATTGATTAACCAGATTTCGCCGCGCTTCATTCCTCTTCGTCGTTTACTTCGTCCAGGCACTGGAAGCAGATGAGCTCTTCGTCTTCCAGGTAGTCCATAGCCATCACCTCACTGGCCAAGTTCACCAGGGCCTGACGCGGGATGATGCCTTGCTCGTGGAGATTGTTCAGGAGAGAGCCCAGCAGGGTTAGCTGCTCTTCGGGGGAGAGGGGGGGGATGGTCATGGGGG
>CAZKPE010000038.1:0-22530 GCA_964554545.1 uncultured Lewinella sp. | reverse complement strand
AGCCTGACCCGCGACTCCCGTAACCTGGCCGCCGCCCGCCGCGAACTGGCCGACCTGAAAGCCAAGACCACCGGCTACCTGGCCGAGCTGGAAGAGCTGCGGGCCGCCAACGCCGCCCTGGCCGAAGACCGGGACCGCCTGGCCACCGAGCGTGACCTGATCAGCAATGACCTGCAGGTGAGCCAGCAGACCAACGAGCAATTGAACAACGAACGGGCCGTGCTGGTCAGCGAGCGCGAAGAACTGGCCGAAAAGAACAGCGAGCTCAGTAAGAAGGTCAACATCGCCAGCGTCATCAAGACGAATAACATCACCGTCGAAGGGCAAAAACAGCGCAACAGCGGCCGCTGGGTCGGGCGCAACAACGCTAAGAACGTCGAGCGAATTTACGTCTGCTTCAACAGCCTGGACAATGCCGTAGCCAAGGCCGGCGAAGAGACCTTCCAGATGCGGATCATCAATCCGACCGGCGAGACCCTGAGCATCGAGGCCGCGGGCAGTGGCGTACTGACCACCGACAGCGGCGAGCAAATTCCCTACACCAAGAACGTTCCCTTCAATTTTCAGGGTGACGCGGCCAACCACTGCGCCGAGTGGGGCAGCAACGGTCAGGAATTCGCCGAGGGTACCTACACCGTCGAACTCTACAATAAAGGCGTTTTAGTCGGTAACTCCGAACTGGAATTACGGTAAACCGGCTTCCGCAACCAACCAAGCCGTTTTGACAGGGGCCTCCTTTCCAACCGGGGAGGCGGCCCCTTTATCTTTGCGCCGTGGCCGATTACGTTGACCAGGATACGACCGCTTTGCTGCGCCAGGATTTCGATCTGCCCCGTGGAGGGCTGACGGAGGCCGAGCTACTCGACTGGCTTACCGCGCGGGTGGCCGAAATGCTCCGCAATCGCCTGCCTTACCTGATGAGCCTCTGCTATACCCTGGATCTTGAGGAGGAGGATGTAACCCGCGCCCTCACCCCCTCCCCACCTGCGGCCCCGCCCGCCCGCGCCCTCGCCCTGCTCCTGTACGAACGGCAGTGCGCCCGTGCCCGCAGTAAGCGCGATTACCCCGCCCGCCCCCTCACCGACCCCGATGCCTGGTAACCCGACCCGTCGCGACCGCATCGACCCGGTGGTGGACTACGCTACCCACCTCAGCGGCCCGGTACCCGACTACCTGGATTGGGTGGAACGGCAGACCTACCTGAAGACCATCGCGCCCCAGCAGATGAGCGGCCGGTTACAGGGCAGGGTGCTGGCGATGCTCGCCAAACTGACCGCGCCAGATCGTATTCTGGAGGTGGGCACGTTCACGGGCTACGCAACGCTCTGCCTGGCCGAGGGACTGACGCCGACCGGAACGATAGATACCATCGAAGGAGACGCCGAAACGGCCAGCCGCGCCCGCATGCACTTCAGCCGGACCCCATTCACCGACCGCATCCGGCTACACGTCGGGGCGGCAAAAGAACTACTACCGGAATTGCCCGGCCCCTACGACCTCATCTTCCTGGATGCTGACAAGCGGGGATACCCGGACTACCTTGCCCCCCTGACGGAGCGACTGCGACCGGGCGGTCTGCTGCTGACCGACAATGTGCTGTGGGACGGAAAGGCGGGCCGATCGAATACGGACCCCACGGTGGTGGCTCTTCACCGATTCAACGAACTGGTGGCGGGCGACCCGGGCTTGGAATGCGTGGTCCTACCCCTGCGGGACGGGCTCTCGGTAGTCCGTAAGCGGAATTAGCCTTAGGCCGTGGCCGGCTCCTCCTTCGGCAGTCCCTGTACGCCATTGACCGTAGTGTACTTGAAGCTGAGCTTCTTATCGGGGTAGATGTAGCTGAAGGCCGACTGCATGGCGATGGTGCCCTCGTGGAAGCCACAAAGGATGAGCTTCAGCTTACCGGGGTAGGTATTGATGTCGCCGATGGCGTAGATGCCGGGTACCCCGGTGCTGTAGTCGCGGGTATCGACCACGATGGCGTTCTTGTCGATGGTCAGCTTCCAGTCGGCGATGGGGCCGAGCTTCGGCGACAGGCCGAAGAGGGGGATGAAGTTCTCCACGGCCACGACGACCTCTTCGCCGGTCTTGTGGCGGATGGTCACCCCTTCCACTTCTCCCTCGCCGACGATGCCGACGGCCTGGGCGTTGGTGACCAGGTTGATGCGCCCGCTTTCGGCCAGTTCCATCACCTTGTCGACGCTGTCGAGCGCCCCCCGGAAACTGTCGCGGCGGTGCACGAGGGTGACCTCCCGGGCGACGTCGGCCAGGAAGATGGTCCAGTCAAGGGCGGAGTCGCCGCCGCCGGCCAGCAGCACCCGCTTATCGCGGTACACTTCCGGGTCGCGGATGACGTAGGCCACGCCCCGATCCTCGTAGTCGGTGATGTTGGGGATGGGCGGTTTACGGGGCTCGAAGCAGCCGAGTCCGCCGGCGATACAGATCACCGGTGCCTCGATAACCGTGCCCCTACTGGTGGTCAGCCGGTACATCTTCTCCCCCACCTTTTCGAGTCGCTCGGCCCGCTCCCCGAGAGTGAAGCCCGGGTTAAAGGGGGCGATCTGCTCCATGAGGTTCTCGATCAGCTCGCCGGCCAGGATGCTGGGGTAGCCGGGAATGTCGTAGATGGGCTTTTTGGGGTAAATCTCGGTGAGCTGACCGCCGGGCTGCCCGAGGCTATCCACCAGGTGGCAGCGCAGCTTGAGCAGGCCGGCTTCGAAGACGGTGAAGAGACCGACGGGGCCGGCTCCGATGATGAGGATATCTGTCTGGATCATGGTAGTTTAGTTGCGGGGTGCGGGTTATACATGCAGCCCACACTCGTCCTTGTCCGTGCCCGCCCAGCGGCCGGCGCGTCCCTGCCCGGGTCGGGTGCAGTGGGTACAGCCGATGGAGCCATAGCCCAGCGCTTCGAGGGGGTGGCGGGGCAGCTGATTGCGGTCGCGCAAGTATAGAAATTCCCCTTCCTCCATATCGATGAGGGGGTGGAAGTGAATGAGGCCATCGATCTCTTCAAAGATTTCCATGGCCGCCCGGTTCATGGTCTGGTAGCTGTGCACGCCCGACATCCACACCCGGTGCTGTTTTTTGACGGCCTTCAGGGGTAGGACCTTATTGTAATGGCAGCAGCGACCGGGCTGAGACTTCCACATTTCGCCCTCCCGGGTCTTGCGGTGGCGCTCCGGGTCGGGATGCACCTCCACCACCTCCAGGCCGGTGAGTTGGGCGAGGGTCTCCTTGTAGGCTACCGTTTCGGGGAAGTGGTAGCCGGTGTTGAGCATGTGCACCTTCTGGGCGGCGTTGGCGCGGCTGACCAGGGTCAGCATCACCACCGACTTGGTTCCGAAGCTGGAGGTGAAGAGCACCCGATTGACGGGCACGTAGTCGTACAGCCGGCGGATGCGCTCCTGAAAGTCCAGCCCCTGGAAGGTGATGTTGAGGGCGGCAATGTCGAGGGGAACGTCGGTTTCTGGGGGAGGAAAACTCATTCGGTATTCGCTTTTTCTCGGGCGGGTGTCTCCTCCGCCGGGGCCGAGGCAAGTAAACCGCTGGTGAGTGCATTCAGTTCGCGCACCTTGGTGGCGAAGTCACCGCCGAGTCGGTCGCGGAAGCGGCGCAGATTCGTCAGTAACTCGGTAGTCTCCCCGTCGGGAAGCTCCGCCTCCAGCCACTGCCGGAAGCGTTTGGCAAAGGTAGGGCTCTGTCCGTTGGTGCTGATGGCCACCTTCAGTGGCCCACGGGTGACGATACTGCCCAGGTAAAAATCGCAGAGTTCGGGGGTGTCGGCGATGTTCGTCAGGCGGCGGGCGGCCCTGGCGGCTTCCCAGACGGCCCGGTTCACCTCGGGGAAGTTAGTGGCGGCCACGACCAGATCGGCGGCCTCGACATCTTTGGCTTCGAAGGCTCGGGCGTAGTAGGTGACGCCCCCCCCGGCGGCGGTGGTCCAGTGGCCAGCCGCCCCTTCCGGTACCGCTTGCACCTGCGTCCCCGCCCCCCGCTGGTAGGTGTCCAGTAGTTCCCGGAGCTCATCGCCCATCCAGGGGGCGACAACGGTGACCCGGGCGTTCGGGCTCGACTTCAGGATGAAGGTCAGTTTCTCCTCACCGACCTGCCCCGCCCCCACGATGAGTAATTGGAGGCGGTCCAGGCGGAAGAAGGCGGGATAAAGTTGGTTGGTCATGCTATCGCGATTGCAGGGCCTGCTGAATGACGTCGGTACGAAAATCCGGATGCTGCCGCACGGCCTCACCCAGCACGATGATGCCCGGTCCCCGGTCGCGTTCGGCGGCTACCCGATCGGCGATGTCGTTGACGGTGCCCACCCAGCAGCGCTCGGTGGGCAAACTTCCGTTCTGAATAACCATAGCGGGTAGCTCCCCCTTCCCCTCTGCGTCCCAGAGCGCGCAGATTTGGCCGAGCCGACCCAACCCCATCAACACGATGACCATGGCCGACGAGCGCGCCGCCCGGAAGAGATCCGAGCTGATACCGCCATCGCGGGTGTGGGCGGTGATGACCCAGAAGCTGTCGGCCAGCCCCCGACAGGTCGGCGCCACCCCCTGTAGGGCCGGCAAGCTGATGCAACTGCTGATCCCCGGCACGACGGTCACTTTCACCCCGTGGTCCTCCGCATACTGCTTCTCCTCCTGCCCCCGCCCGAAGACGAAGGGATCGCCCCCCTTCAGCCGCACCACGTGGCCGTAGCGATTCGCCATTTCCACGATCAGCGCGTTGATCTCCTCCTGCCGCCGGTAGTGGCAACCGGCCCGCTTACCAACGAAAACGCGGCGGGCGGCGGCGGGGGCCTCGTCGAGCAGTTCCGGGCTCGCCAGCGCGTCGTAGAGTACCACGTCGGCTGTGGCCAGCGCCTTCAGCCCCGCCCGCGTGATGAGATCCGGGTCTCCCGGTCCCGCCCCTACCAACGTAAGTCGAGGCGGCGCAGCCGACGAGTGTCGCTTGCGGTAGCCAATCCGTCCTCGCCAATCGCCAATCAAGAATCGCATATCGATCACGCTTTATAGTATTCAGCCACCACCGTCTTTCCAAGTTGCCCCTCCCGGGTAGCAATAGCCCGCCCCACGAAGTCCCCCGCCTCTGCCAGATACCGCTGCACGAAGTCAGGCTCCGGTCGGTTCTTTTTGATCGCCAGTACCGTTTCCGCAAAGGGTGCTACCTCCGGGAACACCGCGCCATAGTGGGTGGCAAAATCATTCAGGATGCCGATATGGGTATTGCACTTCACGTCGGCGGCCAGCAGCAGCGCCTTGGCGGCGGTGATCATGGCCGTATAGCCGTGGTAGCCGGCATCGGCGAAGGCCCTATCCGTCAAACAGCGATCCGCGGCCAACAGCTTGTCCCTGGCGTCGTTCAGGATGGCCCCGACCACGTCCAGGCTCACCCCGGCGCACTCCCCCACCCCGATCTCCTGCCGGTAGTCGGCGTCCTGCCCCCAGTCGTGGAAGTCTTCGTCGGCGAGTGTATCGGTAGCGGCCAGTTCCTTCAGCAGGCCGTAGAAGTAGCGCTTCCCCTGGCGGAGGGCATAATCGTTGTAGTACTCCCCCTCCGTAGCCCGCTCGCGGTAGTCATCGAATAGCCGGCGCACCGCCTCCGGTATCCGTTTGGTGGGCAGCTTGATCACCTTTTGGGCAATGAAGCCGCGGCCGTCCGGGGCAATACCACCCCCGACAACTACCTGCATGGCGGGCGCGATCCGTTCGCCCAACCGGATGCTGGAGCCGTGGAAGCCGACGTTGGCGGCCATATGCTGCCCGCAGGCATTCATGCAGCCGCTGATTTTGATGCGGATGGCGTCGTCGGTGACCAGTTCGGGGTATTCGTCGCGCACCAGCGTTTCCAGCACCCGGGCCAGTCCGGTAGAGTTGGTCACCCCTAGCGCACAGGTGTCGGTACCCGGGCAGGCGGTGATGTCGGCGGTGGTATCGTAGCCGGCGCTCCCCAGCCCGATGCTGTTCAGGGCGGTGAAGAGGTGCGGCAGGGCCGTGGGGGGCACGAAGCGCAGGATCATTCCCTGCTGTACGCTCAGGCGGACGTCGTCGCTGGCGTAGGTGCGGATGATGCCGGCCAGTAAGCGGGTCTGCTCGGCCTCCAGGTTACCCAGGGGAACGCGGACGGCGACGCTGTGGTAGCCGGCTTGCTTCTGCCCCCGCACGTTGGTTTTCAGCCAGTCGACGTAGGTGGGCGCGGACGCAGGTGCAAAGTTGGCGAAGGTATCTGAAGGCACCCGGAATCCCGTAGCGGGTGGGTAATCAGGTGTCGGTATGGCGATACGCTGGTGTTCCAGGGCGGCCCACTCCTCGTGCACCAGTTCCAGGAAGCGGTCGAAGCCGAGTTGCTTGATCAGGAATTTCATGCGGGCCTTCATCCGCTTTTCCCGTTCGCCGTAGCGATCGAAGACCCGGAGGGCGGCCTCCTGGAAGGGCAAGATTTGGTCGGCCGGCAGAAACTCGAAGGCCGTTTGGGCGACCATTGAGACGGCACCGAGGCCGCCGCCCACCACGACCTTAAAGCCCCGTACCCCCTCCCGCATCCGGGGGATGAAACCGAAATCGTGGAAGTAGGTGAAGGCGCTGTCCCGCTCACTGCTGCTGAAGGCCGGTTTGATCTTGCGGCCCATTTCCTGGCAGATCGGGTTGCGCAGGAAGTATTCGAAAGTGGCCTGCACATAGGGGCTCACGTCGAAGGGCTCTTCGGGGTCGACCCCCGCCAGCGGGCTGGCCGTGATGTTGCGTACCGTGTTGCCGCAGGCCTCCCGGGCCGTCATGCCGGCGGCGACCAGTTCTTCCCAAATGGTGGGACTGTCGGCCAACTTTACGTAGTGCAGCTGTACGTTCTGCCGGGTGGTAAGGTGCAGCCGGCCGTTGGTGTAGCGCTCGCTGATGTCGGCCAGCGTGACGAGCTGATCGGGACTGATCTTACCGTAAGGGATTTTGGTCCGGAACATGTGGACGCCCGGTTGCCGTTGTCCGTAGACCCCACGGGTAAGGCGGTAGTGCTTGAAGCGGTCTTCATCCTCCCGACCCTGGCGGTAGTCGGCGATGCGGCGGGAGAGTTCGGCGATGTCGGCGCGGTTGGCGGATTCAGTTTGCATACCCGAACATACCCGCTACGGTGGCTCCCGGTCGAATCGACTCAGGATAATCCGATCATATGAACGGATTACGCAAGGGAGTAACTAGCTTATCACCATAAGCTAATACATATGGCAATGAATAATATAAAAATTTGTTAACATATTTTTATTATTGAGATATCTGGTTTTTCGTTGGTGTTAATTTTTATGCGCCCGGTTACCCTTCACTTATGCTACGCTTAATATGGAGCGGGGCAAATCTTACCTACGCTTAGCTCCCCCCTAATCTACGCTTAATGGACCCGAATGACCTTTACGGCTATCATTCAAACCCATTCTTATGCGCATTTACTACCTTATATGTTGCTTTGCCCTTACGGCTCTGCTTCCGGCCCAACTGATCTTTCCTACGGAGATCGACGCCCCGGATGATTACGCGAATACCGAGATTCTGATGCCCGGCAGCCCCCTGCGGCTGCAGGTCCTGTTCGTAGGCGGCGTCGACATGGTACAGACCACGGCGACCTACGGCAACGAAGCCAGCCAGACCCACGCCAAGGAGTGGCATGATTTCATCGGCTTTACCCCCGATACCAGCGGACAAAGCCTCGGTTGGGTATCCGTCAACCACGAAGCCATCTACCGGGACGACCGGATCGGCGACGGGGGCGGCATGACCGTCTTCCGCGTAGAGCGAGACGATATTTCCGGCGACCTGAACGTGGTGGATCAAAGCCTGGCCGACGGGCGCGCGGGTAAATTCTTCAACGTCGACTTTGCGAACACCGTCGGAGAGACCGGTATGAACTGCGGCGGGATCTCATCGGTCGTCGACGGGCGCATCTGGACGGCAGAGGAGTGGTTCCGCAACGACAATACCGACATCAACAACGGCCGTTTCTCGAATTACAATCGCTTTGACCCCCAGCCGGATGATTTCCCCAGCGCGGTCGGCTTCGATGCGAACAGTCAGGGCAACCCGGTCAACCAGGGTGTCCGCGATCTACGCCCCTGGGCCGTCGATGCCGCGGAGTTTCCCTTCATCCACGGGGACACTCTTCAGAAATTCGAGAACTTCAATTGGATGGTCGAGATTGATCCCCGTCAGGCCGTAGCCATCCGCAAGCAGTATAACTGGGGCCGGCAGGGCTTCGAGGGTGGGGTCGTGAGCGCGGATAATAAATTTATCTACCTCGGAGTGGATGCCACCCCGGCTTTCTTCCTGCGCTTTGAGGCCGACACACCGGGCGATTTCACCCAGGGCACCCTGGCCGTCTACAAACACGATGCCGAGCAGAAATGGGTGGTGCTAGACAACTCCACCACCGAGAACGTGCTCAACCTGTCGGACCTGGCCGTGGCCGCAGGTGCTACCATGTACAACCGGAACGAATGGGTCGCCATCGACACCGTGACCGGCATCGTATACTGGACCGAGACCGGGCGCGACAACCCCTCCCGGCGCTGGGCCGATGAGGCGGAGGCCGGCGCGGTGATTGCCCCCCATCACGCGGCTCGGGCCGCCGCCCAGGGCGATACCGTCACCGCGCTGAGCGATGATTACTGGGACTACTACGGGCGCGTCATGCAGTACGACCCGGAGACGGAGGAAGTATCGGTGACCATCGAGGGCGGGCCCTACTTCGCCGAAAGCCCCAGTCAGATGAACTACCCCGACAAGCACCTTTCCAACCCTGACGGGCTGAACGTAATGACCATCGACGGGGAGCAATTTTTGATCATCTGCGAAGACCTCAATGGGGAAGACTTCGGGCGGATGCCGCTGGAGAACAACGAGGACGGGGCCGGTGTCGAGAACCGGATGTGCGAGCTTTACCTCCTTCCGCTGAGCGTGGATTCGGCGACCGTAGATGACCTGATCCGCCTCACGGCTACTCCGGTCGGGGCTGAGATCACCGGTGCCCAGCCTACTCCCGATGGCAAGAGTATCCTGGTTAACAGCCAGCACCCTTCCAATGCCAACCCGTTTCCCTTCAACCACTCCCTGACCTTCGCGATTCACGGCTTTGACGACCTGGAAACCACGGCGCTGGCCCCGCCACCGATCGGGGAGCGGGATGCCCCCTTCACCCTTTACCCTAACCCGACGCTTCAGACGGTCTTCCTGAACGAAGCCCAGGACGTGGCGCTGTACAACCTTTCCGGGCAGCGGCTGCGGGTATACCGCGGGGTGAAGCAGATCGACGTAAGCGGCTACCCGGCCGGCACCTACTTCGTACGGAGTGCTGAAGGTCAGGTAATTAAGCTCATTAAACAATAATCTTCATTTCCCAGCTTGCGGGCCGGTCGGACCTTTCGTCCGCCGGCCCTTTTCATTCCTCCTCCCTCCCATGCGATTCATTCCCCTCGTCCTTCTCATCCTCCTCAGCGTATTTGCCTCCGGTTGGCAACCCACGCCCCGACCGCCGTCCGAGGCCCTGCGGGAAACGGAGCTGCAATTTCGAAGAGACTTGACGGAGCTGCGGGAAGCCGTTGAGGATTACCGGGAAGGGGTAGTCGCGGACCTTCATTTAGATTCCCTGCAACGCCTGCACCTGCGTACGCGCAAAAAATTCAAACACTGCGAGTTCCTGCTGGCCTTTCTGCAGCCGGCCGCGGTGACTCGTTTCGTGAACGGTGCTCCCCTGCCCCGCCTCGAGCCCAACGTACCGGAAATCGTCATCCGCCCTCCCCGGGGCCTTCAAACGTTGGACGAGCTGCTTTTCCGGGGTGCCTACGATGGTACCGAAGCACGACAACTGACCCAACAGCTGGAGCAGGACCTGAAGCGGATCTCTACCTATCTATCCGGGGTGAGCCTGCAACACCGCCACGTGTTCGAAGGAATGCGGCAGGGGGTGATTCGCGTTTTCACTCTGGGTGTGACCGGTTTCGACACCCCGGGCTCGGTCGCCGCGGTGGACGAAGCCGCCTACGCGCTCGACCGTATCGAGGGGGCCTACCGGCGCTACTCCGGGGCGGTCGCGGAGCGGGATGCGGCCCTTGATCGGCGGAACCAGGACGCTTTTTCGGAGGCAAGAAAAATGTTGACGGGTGCTGACTTCGACACCTTCGACCGCCTGGAATTCCTGCGGCGAAGCATCGACCCCCTGCTTGCCGGCCTCCCGCGCGCCCAGCGGCTACTCGGCATCGAGACGGCGGATGACGGACCCCTACCGCGCCCGTTGAACCCCCTGGCCACATCCCTTTTCGCGGCTGACTTTCTGAATGCGGACTTCTATGCCCGCCTATCTCCCTCCGATCAGGGGGAAGCGCGGCGGCGACTCGGCGAGCGACTGTTCTTCGATACCCGCCTGAGCGAAAGCGGACGCATGAGTTGCGCGACTTGCCACCAACCGGAATTGGCCTTCACCGACGGCAAGCGAAAAAGCGTACGCCGCAACGCCCCGACGCTGATCAACAGCGTTTTTTCCGCTGACTTTTTCTACGACTTGCGGGAAGCCCACCTGGACCGTCAGGCCCGCCACGTGATCGCCGACGCGGAGGAATTCGACACCGATCCCGTGCGCTTGCTCGGCCGGCTACGGGCGGAAGAGAGCTACCGGACCTTATTCGACCAGGCCTACGGCGAGCAGGGAGGCTACGCGTTGAGTGCCTGGAGCGTGGGCGATGCGCTGGGTCATTACGTGCGTTCGCTGCGTAGCTTCGACAGCCCCTTCGACCGCTACGCTCGGGGTGAGACGACGGAGGTAGACGAGGCCGCCCGGCGGGGCTTCAACCTGTTCATGGGAAAGGCGGCCTGCGGCAGTTGTCACTTTCCCCCGACCTTCAGCGGCCTGCTTCCTCCCTATTACCGGGAAAACGAAACGGAGGTACTGGGGGTGCCGGCTACCGCGCGATGGTCGGAAGCGACGATCGATCCGGACCCGGGGCGCTACGGTAGCGGCCGGCCGCGGGACGAATCCGAACTGTATCGCTTTTCCTTTAAAACACCGACCGTGCGCAACGTGGAACTAACCGGGCCGTATATGCACAATGGCGTATACGACAGCCTGGAGCAGGTGGTGCGATTCTACAATCTGGGGGGCGGAAGCGGGATCGGGATCGAATTACCCCATCAGACGTTACCCTTCGACTCCCTTAGTCTTACCCCCGACGAATCGACGGACCTCGTTGCCTTCATGCAAAGTTTGACGGATGCGCGAAGAGCAAGCAACCCGGTGCCGGACAAATAAAATACGGCCATGGGGTCTGAAAACACCCCATGGCCGTAAAATTTATCCGATCAGCGGCATAAAATTTTCGTATCTGCTAATTTTAAGAATTTGTACGTGATTCGGCAATTAATAGCCCAAAAGTGTCGCTACATCCATTTTTGGACGGGTAGAAGCGTTAAAGCTCGCGTTAAAAAAGCGCTAAGACTCAATACAGAATTGAGATTTTTTTGGTAGTGTCCTGCCGTCCTCCATATATTTGAGGCATCGAAGGGATTGCACTCCCGCTTTCATCGATCTTTTTTCTCTAAAGTCTGCCTATTCGTCTACGTCTACACTAACTGTGCTCGTGCATCCGCGCCAGCTCCCGCTTCGGGGATAATCCCAATTCTGAAACTTGTTAGTTATGGACGTTAAGAGCCTTTGCGATCAGGAACTGATCAACCTTTACCTTTCTGGAACCGACCGCGCATTCGAAGAATTACTCGGTCGTCACCAGCAAAAAATCTACACCTCCATCTACCTTTTCACGAAGGACCACAGCAAAGCGGAAGATATCTTCCAGGAGGTGTTCATCAAAATCATCGACACGCTGCGGCGTGGCAAGTACAATCACGAGGGCAAGTTCCTGCAGTGGGCCATGCGCATCAGCTACAATATGTGCGTTGACTCCTTTCGCCGCAACAAGCGTCGCCCCATGGTCGGGCAGACCGAAACCTTCAACATCTTTGACGTCCTACAGTCGCCCGAAGCTAACGCCGAGCAGGGGATGATCCGCAGCCAGACCCACGACAAGGTGCGCAAGCTCGTAGACGCCCTACCCGCCGAGCAGCGCGAGGTGGTGATCCTGCGGCACTACGCCGACATGAGCTTTAAGGAGATCGCCAAACTTACCCGGGTGAGCATCAATACCGCCCTTGGTCGCATGCGCTACGCCCTGATCAATATGCGGAAGATGATCGAGGAGAAACAGATCGTCCTGCAGTAGGCCGTATCCCACCACGTTTCGACTTCCACGAGCCGGTAACTAACAAGCCCCCATTCGTAGCTCCGGATGGGGGCTTTCCCGTGCCGGTTTACCTTTGCGGCCCTTAGTCCCGCTTATGTCGCCCACCTCCGCTCCCCCTTCTCACCTGATCGGTGTGCTCCGCACGCTCTGGCAGTGGCGCAAGCCCATCATCCTCACTACGCTGGCGGGTGCGCTACTTTCGGTGGCGGTATCGCTACTCCTTCCAGTCTACTACACCGGTCTGACTTCTTTCTTGGTCATTAGCCCCGAACAGGTCAGTATCGAGAGCACCTTCGGGACGAATGGGGGCCGCATTCAATTCTACGGTAGTTCCGATGATATCGACCGTACGCTCAGTATCGCCGAGAGCAACGAAGTCATCGACTTCATGGTCGACCGCTTTAACCTGTACCAGGTCTACGACATCGATTCCACCACCCGGAAGGGGCCCGTCCACGTTCGCGAGGAATTTTTGAGCCACTACGAGGTGGAGCGTACGCCGCGCGATATCCTGGAGCTGACCGTCGAGGACGCTAACCCCAGGCGGGCTGCCGAGATGGCGAACGCGGCCCGTGAGCGCATCGACGCGATCAATCTGGCGCTTATCCGGGCTACCCACCAGCGCAACGCCTCCGGGCTGCAACGGGAAATCGTGGCCAGTGAGGCGCTGCTGGAGGAGCTTAACCTCCGGTTGAGCACGATCCGACAGGAGTCGGGCATCTACGACACCGAAGGGCAACGGGAGGCTCTGGCGGTGGCCTCGAGTTCGCTCGACCAGCGGCTGGCCACCACCCAGGCCCGCCTCGCGGCCTTTCGGCAGCAAAATCTTCGCGACAGCATCCGTACCCTTTCCGTAAATCTTATTGGACTGGAGAAAACCCGGGACGCGCTCGACCGGCAACTGGAACGGCTGAACGCCAACGTGGGCCGCATCGAGAACCTGGAGGAGGAACGGCTGCAGACCAACGAATCCCTGACCGAGAACCGAACGCGATTCAAACAGTACGCGACCGTGCTTGCTGGCGACCGGCGGACCATCGAAGTGCTGGAACGCGCCAAGCCCCCCCTCGTGAAAAGCTGGCCGATCCGGTGGCTGATCGTCGTCGTCAGTACCCTGCTTGCCTTCTTCTTCGCGGTCGTGGGGGTCTTGTTGGTCGATAGCGGACGCCGTTACGATTGGCAACGGATCACCCGGTGAGCCTTCCGCTGCGCATCTATCTCGTTTACGCACTCGGGGTCATTGCCTGCCTGACCGCCGCCTGGGTGAGCCGACAGTACTGGGTGGCGGGGCTGCCGCTGCTGATCCTGCTGGCGGGGCAGACGGTGCTCAACTTTCGCCCGCTGTTCTGGCTCCTGCTGGTTTGTATCCCTCTGGGTACGGAAGTCGCGCTACCCGGAGGACTCGGCACCGACCTGCCCACCGAACCGCTGGCCATCGGGCTTACCGGGGTGTTTTTCATCCACGCCGCCCGTTACTGGCCCGACTACCGGGCGCGGGCCTTTCTGCATCCCATCGCGTTGCTGCTATACGGCCATGTCTGCTGGATTCTGTTCAGTACGGTTTTCAGCACCGGCCTGTTGATCAGCCTGAAGTTCTCGGCGGCTAAGCTCTGGTACGTCGGAGCCTTTTTTCTGCTGCCTCTCCTGATACTGGACCGCAGCGACCGGGTTGCCCTGTTCGTCCATTGTATTTTCTGGCCGCTGCTCTTCGTAGCTGTTCAGACACTGATACGGCACGGGATGTACGGCTTTAGCTTTGCCGACCAGTTCCGCACGATGCATCCCTTTATGCGCAACCACGTGAGTTACGCGGGTTGCCTGACGGCCTTCACCCCCTGGTTCGGCTTCCTGATCTGGCGGCGGCGGCGGCGGGGCCGGTCGTATCGGTGGATACTTTACGGGTTGGGATCGGTCTGGTTGCTGGCAATCTTTCTCAGTTACACCCGGGCTGCCTATGTCACGCTACTTCTGGCCGCTACGGCCTACCTGCTGATCCGGGCCCGCCTCATGGTACCCGCCGTGGGCGTGGCAATACTGGTGCTGTTCGCTACGGCGGTCTACTTCGTCAGGGGTGACCGCTACCTGGAGTTCGCGCCAAATTACGAGACCACCGTCAGTCACTACGAATTCGACGATCTCATCTCGGCTACCTATCAGCTTGAAGACGTCAGCACGATGGAGCGCTTGTACCGTTGGGTGGCCGGTGGAAATATGGTTCCCTACCGCCCCTGGACTGGCTTCGGCCCCGGGAACTTCGTCGAGCGCTACCGGGGCTTCACCAACAACAACTTCGAGACCTACGTTAGTGATAACCCCGAGCGCAGCGGCATCCACAACTATTACCTGATGACGCTAGTGGAACAGGGCTACCCCGGTCTGCTTATCCTACTCGCCCTGCTTTTCGGAAGTCTCCTGCTTGGCGAACGCCTCTATCACCGCCACCATGATCCGGAAAAGCGCGCTGCCATCATGGCCGGTCTGTTGTGTCTAGTGGTGGTCGACGCCTTCAGTCTGATCAACGATGTACTGGAAACCGATAAGATGGGAAGCCTCTTCTTCCTGAGCCTGGCCGTAGTCGTATCCATTGGGAGCTCAGCTCCGGAGAAGGACGATCTGCGCAGCAAGCCAGAGGACCGCCATCCCGCTGATGAGGCTTAGTCCGATGTAGAGAACGGCCGTCGAGGTGTGCCCGTACCGGGCGAGGTCCAGTCCTTCCTGCGCGTAGGTGGAAAAGGTGGAAAAGCCCCCGCAGAAGCCCGTAAGCAACACCAGTTGTGCGGATCGCGAAAGCCGGCCATCCGCCAGGTAAGCTATACCGATTCCCAGTACGGCGCAAGCCAGCAGGTTGGCGCTTAGCGTCGCCCAGGGAAACGCTCCAGCGCTCAGGTCGGGCACCCCGATCCAGCGGCTCAGCCCGTAGCGGGCCAGCGCGCCAAGGCCCCCACCGGTGAAGACCCAGACGGCGGTCACGCCGGCTGTTGCAGTGGCAGTTGTTTACCGCGCTTGATCTGTTTAGCGTGCCGGCGGGCGAGGTACGTCAGTACGATCGCAAGCCCGATCTCAATGACCAGGATGAGGTGAATGTCCATCAGCGGGTCCAGCAGAAGGGCCAAACTGATGAACATCAGGTTGACCATGGCGAGCACGAAGGTGGCCTGCACGTGCGACAAGCCGCCGTCGATCAATAAGTGGTGGATGTGCCGGCGGTCGGGTTTCATGGGGCTGACCCCCTTGATCGCCCGGGTAATGAATACCCGGATGGTATCGAAAAGGGGCAGGATCAGAATGCCGACGGCCACCCCGATGGGATGGGTGAACTGGTACACGGCCGGAACGGGGCCGGTAGAGCACACATGGATGAACTCCACCGTCATGATGCCGAGCAGCATACCGATTACCAGGGCCCCGGTATCCCCCATGAAGGTCTTGGTCGTCTTGGAGATGTTGTAGTAGAGAAAAGCCAGCAACCCCCCGGCGGCGGCCAGCGCCACGATGCCCAGGTGGGTCATGCCCACCACGAAGAACCAGGTACCGAAACTGAGCATGGCGATCGTACCGACGGTGCCCGCCAGCCCGTCGATCCCGTCGATCAGGTTGAAGGCATTGGTAATCACCAGCAGCGTAAAGGCGGTCGCCATGATGCTGAACCAGTAGGGGAGCTCCCCCGTGAAACCGAATAGCCCGTACAGGCTTTCCAGCCGAATCCCGCCCCGGGTCACCAGAATAGCAATCGCGACCATCAGTCCGGCCGTTTTCTTGCCCGCCGATAAATCCATAATATCATCCTTCGTGCCAATCATGAAGACGATGACCAGGGCACTCATGATGTACTGTAACCCGTGGTACTGCTCCGTCGGGGTCAGCAGAAGGCTACAGAAGAGGATGCCGAGAAAGATGGGAATGCCTCCCAGACAGGGCGTGATACGGTCGTGGCTGCTGCGCCCCTCCGGGATAGCCACCAGTCGCTTTTTGATGGCGATGCGGATCACGTTCGGCATGATCGCGAAAACTAGGGCAAAGGAGAGTAGGAAGCTAAGTATAAATACGAACATACGCAGGTGTTGATGGGCTTTTCGGTACAAACCAAAACCGGGCGGCGCAAAGATACGACCTTTCGGTATGCCTACGCGGTGTCCGTCCAGCTGGTTCGCGCACCGAAGTTAACTTTGCATAAATAAAGCCCCGCCGCCGGGGCACTAAGGGGCCTGGACATACGCTCCTGCCGGTCCAGTGACCGCCGCACGTCGTCCAGGTTCACCTTCCCCCACCCTACCCGCAGGCACATGCCCACGATCAGTCGCACCATCCCCCTCAGGAAACGGTCGGCGGTGACGTGGTAGGTGAACGTCTGCTCCCCGAACGTCCATTTACTTTCGCGCAGTATGCAGCGCATGGTGTAATTGTCCGCATTACTCTTACAAAACGGCGCAAACTCCTCGTACTCCAGCAGCAGGGCGGCGGCGGCGGCCATCTTCTCCCGGTCGAGTTCGGCCAGCCTCGGCAGCCAGGTCACGGTGTCGGGTCGGAACGGATCTTTCCGCAGGCTGAGCTCGTAACGGTAGCCGCGCTCCGTGGGACTAAAACGGGCGTGCACTTCCCGCGGTATCCGGTAGAGGGCACGCAGGGCGATATCTTCGGGCAGGTAGCGATTGAGCCTTCCGAGTACGCGCCCGGGCAATTCCCCGCCGAAGTCAAAGTGAGCGGCGTAGGTGCTGGCGTGTACCCCGGCGTCGGTCCGTCCACAGCCTACCAGCTTGATGGACTCTCCCAGCACCATACTCAGCGCGGTGTCGACGGTTTCCTCCACGCTCATCGCATTAGGCTGTCGCTGCCATCCGGCGTAGGCCGTCCCCCGGTAGGCCAGCCAGAGCAGGTAGCGGGACGAGTTCATAGCAGGCTACGCTTTTTGGTACGGGTCACGAAGGGGGGGTTCAAATAAAAAGGCTCGTAACTCGCCAGCTCGGGGCGGCGGCGCGCAGGTGCAAGCAAATACCGGGCGGCGCAGGTTTCCGGTCCGCCGTAGGTGAAGGCATTGTCATCGGGTACGGCCTCCCGGATGCGTTCCCGGCCTGGGCCGCAGACACGTATTTTTCCCAAGCCTTCCCCATTCAGCAGCTGGCCCCGCCACCTTGGGTCAGTCAGACGAACGTTCAGGACGTTGGTCAGCGGCCGGGTGTTTTCATCGTACACCCGTCCGAAAACCTCCCCCCGCCGACTCCGTATGGTCGCCAGCACCCGCTGTCGGGGAAGGGAGGCGGCAGCGGCCAGTGCATCGAGAGTAGATACGGTGCTAAATGTCACCCCCGGAAGGGCCAGACAGAGTCCCTTCACGGTGGCCGCCCCCACCCGCAGACTGGTATAGCTTCCGGGCCCGTCGCTCAGGACGATCTCGTCTAGCCGATCCAACCGGATACCGGCTTGGTCAACCGCTGCCCGGATGAAGCGGGTCAGGTGGCTGGCGTGCTGGTGGACTTCGGTGGCGGTCACCTCCGACAGGAGCCGGCCATCGCGGGCAACGGCCACTGAACACACCTCCGTGGCGGTCTCCACCAATAATTCCGTCATCGCAACACCTCCGTTGGTGACCAGAACAGCCGCTCAAAATCGCGTACCGTATCACCTATCACGCATACGCCTTCGGCTTCCAGCCGTTCCTGCATCAGGGTGGGGGTGGCAAAGTGATTGCGGCCACTGAGCTCGCCCTTCCGGTTTACGACCCGGTGGGCGGGTACGTCATCTGATCCGAGAGATTGCAACAAAGCCCAGCCGACCATCCGCGCACTGCCCAGCGTTAGAAAATCGGCGATGGCGCCGTAGGTGGTTACCCGGCCCGGCGGCACCATTCGCGTCACGTCGTGAACGTCCTGAATGTACCGGCCCGCCACGCCTAACGGTGGATTTCTCGGGCCATCCGGCGGTCCCCGTCCGTCTTGGGCAGTGTACCGAATACGTAGTCCCAGAGCGGCTGGCTGACCCCGAAGAGGATGTCATTCTCGCTGTAGTGGTGGATCGAATGATTGACCCAGAGCGCACGCAGGAAATTGCGGGGCGGGGCGTACATATGCACGACGTAATGGACGACCAGGTAGAGGGCGTACCCGACTACGAAGCCGGCCAGGAAGGAGAAAGCGTACTGCCCCAGAATCATCTCGAAGAGGAACAGCAAACTGGTGGCCAGCAACACCGCTACGACCGGAGGCATGGCCAGCCGCTTCTTATCCTTCGGGTAGTCGTGGTGCATGCCGTGCATCTTGTAAGTTGCCCGCTTGTAGCCTTCGGAAGCCCAGGCAGGGGGGTGATACAACCAGCGGTGAACGGCATACTCCATGAAGGTGAAGACTAGCGTCCCGGCCAGGAACATCAACAGCACCGTTAGCGGGGGAATATCCGTCCTGACCTCCGTGTAAACGAGCAAACCGATGGCGTACACGAAGAAGATCACGATCGGTGTGGCGATGTGGGTCTGCGTCAACCGGTTCAGCACCTTGTTCTCGAACATGGGAGGGGATACCTCCGCGTTTGATTTGAATTTTTGGGTCTTGGCTCTCATCTCTACACTAAGTTAAACCGCTGCTTCAACTTGCGGCCGTACATCCGTTTGTATACCCGGTACATCCGCTGGAGGTGCTTCACGCTGTAGGTGGCCGGCTCCCCATTCGGCTTCAGGTAGCCCTGCTCCTGCATCCAGGCGTCGTTGAAGACTTTGCCCAGGTATTTGCTGCCGTGGTCGGGAAAGAGAACGACCACGACGTCGTCCGGGGTCAGCTGCTTGCGAATGGAGAACACCGCTTCGAGGGCCGCCCCGCTACTGTAACCCAGCAGTAATCCTTCCCGGTGCGCCAGTTCGCGGACCCGCAGCGCGGCGGCCCGGTCGCCGACCTTGATGAATTCGTCGATCAGGTCGAAGGCTACGTTATCCGGAATGATGGTTTTACCCAGGCCCTCTACCTTCCAACTGAATATCTCCTCCGGGTCAAAAACCCCCGTTTGCCAGTACTTCTTCAGTACCGAACCGTAGGCATCCACGCCTACCACCTTTACGTCAGGGTTCTGCTCCTTCAGGTAGCGGGCCGTTCCGGACAGGGTGCCGCCCGTACCCGCGCAGCAGACGTAGTGGGTGATGCGCCGGTCCGTTTCCTCCCAGATTTCGGGGCCCGTGCTGTGGTAGTGGGCCCCGCTATTGTCCAGGTTCCAGTTCTGCCGCAGGTAGAAGCTGTTCGGGATGGTGCCGGCCAGTTCCTCGGCCCGGCTGTAGTAGGACTCCGGGTCTTCGGGAGCGGCATCTTTGGGGCAGAGGACGATCTTAGCCCCCAGGGCCGTGAGCAGGGCCTGCTTTTCCGGGCCGGCCTTGTCGGTAAGCGTGAGGATACACTTATAGCCCTTCACGGCGGCGATCATGGCGATGCTGAAACCGGTGTTTCCACTGGTTGCTTCGATCAGGGTGGCTCCCGGCTGAATACGGCCCTTGCGCTCCGCCTGTTCGATCATGTACAGGGCGGCACGGTCCTTGGCCGACTGCCCGGGGTTCATGCTTTCCAGCTTTCCGTAGACCGTGGCCGGAATCCGGCTTCCACAGATACGGTCGAGACGGACCAGGGGGGTGTTACCGATGGCGTCAAGGATACTAGCGTGCGGCATAGTAATGGGTGAATGTGGACTAATCGAGCGGCTGCGGCCGTGCCGTATACCGACTCGGTGGGTAAACGCATGGCGTTGCCAATCGTTTGGGGTGGTAAAGTACGATCTTCCGACCGGGCGGTGTTTCGCGGGCGGTGTACTTTCTTTGGGCCTGACCCCGCTCTCACCCGCTATGCCCAAATTCCCCGTTTCACTCAAAGCCCGTCTTATCCTCGAAGACCGTGGTCGCACCCTTCTGCTGAAGCAGACCAAACCCAACGGCGGTCGCTACAGCCTCATTGGCGGTACGATCGAAAAGCGGGAGTACGCCGCCGAAACCCTGATCCGCGAAAGTTTCGAGGAGGCCGGCGTCGTGCTCACCCCGGCTGACCTCCACCTCGTGCACGTACTGCACAAGCGGTATAAGAAGGCGCACCGGATCGTCCTTTATTTCCGGGCCCACCACTACGAAGGGGAGCCGAAAAGCAAGGAGCGCAAGAAATTCGAGCGGGTGGAGTGGCACCCCTACGGACAGTTGCCGCCTAACCTGACGCCGACCGTCCGACACGTCTTTCGGGAGTACAACCGGGGCCGCATCTACTCCGAAATGGACAAATAAACCTACCTTAGCCGTGTTGCCGGGCCCGGTGTGGCCCGTTGTTCCCACTCCGGTTCCCGCTAACCGGTTTTCATGACAGCCTTACGTATTCGCGACCTGGCCGCCGCCGAGCAGCCCCGGGAAAAATTTCAAGCCGGCGGCCCGGATGCCCTTTCCGACGCCGAACTCCTGGCCATCCTGCTGCGGACGGGCGGGGCCGGGCAGTCCGCCGTCGAACTGGGCCGCGCTATCCTCCGTTCGGTCGACCACGATCTCCACCAACTGGCCCGCTTACAGTGGTCGGACCTCACGCGCATTCCCGCGGTGGGGCCGGTGAAGGCCATGCAGATCGCCGCCGCACTCGAACTGGGTCGCCGCCGGGAAAGCAAGATGCCCCGCGAAAAGCCCCTGCTGACCAGCAGCGAGAGTTGCTTCCGCTACCTGCGCCCCCGCCTGGGCGATCTCTGCCACGAGGAGTTTCACGTACTCTGCCTCAATCGCGCCAACCGTTTGCTGGGCGCCCACGTCATCAGCCGCGGCGGCACCACCGGCACCGTGGCCGACGCCAAACGGATCTTCCGCACCGCCCTGCGCCACGGTAGCGTGACCTCCCTGGTGCTGGCCCACAATCATCCCAGCGGCCAGGCCCACCCGAGTACCGCTGACGTCAGACTGACGGCTAAGCTAAGCCGGGCGGCCCGCCACCTTGACCTCCACGTACTCGACCACCTCATCGTAGCCGGCCATCGCTACTATAGCTTCGCCGATCATCAGCTTCTGGAAGGCGAGGACGATCATCCAGGGTGAAAACTATATCTTCGCCCCACCAAATAAAACCGCATGGCCTCCACCTCGGACATCCGGAACGGATTCACGTTCCGCCACAACCACGATATCTACAGCGTCGTTGAATTTCAGCACGTCAAGCCCGGGAAAGGTGCCGCCTTCGTGCGCACTAAGATCAAGAGCCTTTCCACCGGCCGCGTCCTGAGTGAAACCTTCCCTTCCGGCCATAAGGTGGACGAGGTACGGGTGGAGCGGCACAAGATGCAGTACCTTTATAAGGATGATATGGGCTACCACTTTATGAACGCCGAAACCTACGAGCAGGCCACCATACAGGAGGCGATGATCGACAACCCCGGCTTCATCCGGGAGGGCGATACCATAGAAGTGCTGTACAATACCGAGGACAATACCCCCCTGACCGTCGACCTGCCGCAGTACGTGGAGATGGAGATCACCTACACCGAGCCGGGAATCAAGGGCGACACGGCCACCAACACCCTTAAACCGGCCACGATCGAAACGGGTAGCGAAGTTCGCGTCCCCCTCTTTGTGAACACCGGCGATAAAATCAAGATTGACACCCGCAGCGGCTCGTACGTAAGCCGCGTTTAAACCAACCCCGCACCGTTATGACGCTAAAGGAGATCCAGGAACTGATCAAACTCGTCGCCAAGACCGAGCTCACCGAATTCAAGTACAAGGACGAAAACACCGCCCTCCACATTCGCGGAAAGTCCTATTCCCGCGGCGGGGGTTCCTCCAGTTCGGCCTCGCCCGCCGGTCCATCTCTCATCAGCGTACCAGCTCCGACCGTGGCCCCGGCTTACCCCGCCGCCACCGCTCCGCCCGCACCTGCGTCCCCGCCCCCACCCCCCGCCGCCGGTCAGAACGAGCAGCAGGGTGGAAATTCCGCCGAAAGCAGTAAGCTGATCGAGGTCAAGAGCCCGATGATTGGTACCTTCTATCGCTCTTCTTCCCCCGACAAACCGCCCTACGTGAAGGTAGGTGACACCATTGCTAAGGGAGATACCGTCTGCGTGGTGGAGGCCATGAAGTTATTCAACGAAATCGAGGCCGAGGTGGCCGGCAAGATCGTCAAGGTGCTCGTAGAGGATGCCCAGCCGATCGAGTACGACCAACCGCTTTTCCTCGTCGACCCGTCTTAAGTCATGGCCGAAAAATTCAAGAAAGTCCTCATCGCCAACCGCGGTGAGATCGCCCTGCGCATCATCCGGACCTGCCGGGAAATGGG
>CAZKPE010000037.1:16481-22628 GCA_964554545.1 uncultured Lewinella sp. | reverse complement strand
CGCGTCAATACCGTCAGCCAGTCACCCACCATGACCACGGCCGGTAAGGGCGTCAAGGGCTTCGATGAGTTCTTCGGCTACGCCGACAAGATGTCGCCCCTCGGCAATGCCCCGGCCCGGGCCTGCGGACAGTACTGCGCCTTGCTCTTCAGCGACCACAGCCGCTACGTCACCATGCAGAACCTCTACCACGACGGCGGCTTCTCGGCCATGGGCATGAACCCGGCCCTCATTCAGTAGGGGGCGGCGGCGCGCAGGTGCAAGGGGAATAGGAACATAAAGGTCGAGGGGCTCCACCCCGAGCTTTTCTAGTTAACAGAAAGGTAATAAGCGCATCAGCGGACGATCTCCGGAGATAGCGTATCCTACCTTTGTTACCCCCCGGCGTCCAACGCCTTGACCAGACCATCCATCACCCGCCGGCGGACGGGGGAAGGTCGCTCCGCTTCCAACCTCCCGGCCGACGGCTAACCAACTTCCAACTTCATACTTCCGACTTCATACTTCATACTCCCGACTACATACTTCCGACTTCCAAAAATGCATCCCCCCCTCCTCCTAATCCTCTGCCTAGCCTGCACCTGCGTCCGCGCCCAGGTCTTAGATCCCAGCGACCGTGGGCAGTTGGACCCCGAGGACCCGGACTACGACGCCGCCTCCGCCCGCCGTGGTCGTCCCCAGGACCAGCGGGTGATCGCGCCGGACACTTTCGGCATCTATCTCTACCGCGCCGACAACCCCAACCGGGAACGGCAATTTACCGACAGCTTGCTACAGGGCTTCCAGCGTTTCGAGCCCGATCGCCGGGTGGACTTCGACTACGCCACGCTCGGTCAACTCGGCTCGGCCGCCTATCCCCTGCGCTACCAGCCGGTGTACCGCCGCGGACTCGAGATCGGTCTGCGCCAGTTCGATCTCTATAAGCGCAATAGCCGGAATCTCGATTTCTTCCGCCTCGAACGGCCCTTCACCTACCTGCGCTACCTCCGCGGCAGCGAACAGAACGACGGCCGGCTGACCGCTCAGTTCAGCCGCAATTTCGCCGATGGGGTGAACCTGCTGCTGGACTACGACCGCATCTTCCAGGTCGGGCAGCGCTACCAGTATCCCAGCTCGGCGGTGCGAAATACCCACGTGATTACCGGCCTTTCCATTCGCCCACCGGGAAGTCGCTGGAGCGGCTACTTCAGCTACGCCGCCAATACCTTCGAGCAGCAGCAAAATGGGGGGATCGTAAGTTTTCGGGATGATGTAGGCGATGTTTTCGATACCGGAGATAATGCCCTGCCCTACCTGCAGGAAACCCGCCTGCGCCACGCCTACCGGGAAATTGCCGCTACCCAGTACCTCCAGTTCGGCGCGGCCACCGATACCCTGACCGGGCGGGAGCGGCGGGCCTTCACAGTTAAGCATCAACTCCGGATCGACCGGCAAACGTACCGGATGTCGAGTATTAGGGAGGGAGAAGCCGACACGGCCTTTTATCGCCGCTACCCCGGGCTATCGGTCGACCCCCGGGGATCCCGCAGCTACCTCACCCATGACCTGGTCAGCAACGAGATCGGGCTGTCCACCTTTCGCCGCTCCCGCTCCGCCGCCCAGGAGACGGTACAGAAGGATTTGCTCGAGGTCAGCGTCATCCATCAGTACCACCGGCTCGGCCGGGAAACGGGGGACAGCACCGCCAACTTCATCCTCGGACAAGCTCGCGTCGGTTTGCGGCCCAGCGACCGCCTGCAACTCCTGATCGATGGCCAGCTGAACCTGGTCGGGCAGGTAGGCGACTACCGACTGGCCGCGGAAGGGGAACTGGACCTGGGCAAAGCCGGCAAGCTCGAGATTCAAGCCCTCAACCAACTCTATACCGCCGACCTGCTGCAGCGGAACTACATTCTGAACGGCACCGAAATATACGACCGCGACTTCGCCAAAACCCTGGAAGCCCGGGTGGAAGGCGCCTACACCCTGCCCTTTATCGGTATCCGTGCCGGACTAGCCTACAGCCTGCTCACGGACTATGTTTACTTCGACGAGGATGGCCTGCCCCAGCAACAGAATGGAGTGAGCAGCATCCTCCAGTTGACCGCCGAGCGCAACTTCCGGATCGGGAATTACCGCATTGACAACCGCATTTTACTACAGGAAGCCGATCAGAGCGTGTTCCGCCTGCCCCGGCTGTACGGGGAGCACAGTCTCTACTACGCCGGCAAGTGGTTTGGCGTACTGAACGTGAACGTGGGGGTGGATGTCCGCTACGCTTCCGGTTTTCAGCCCTACTACTACAATCCCGTGCTCCAGCAATTCCAGTTGCAGGACGAGCAGCGTACCGACTTTTACGTCCAGGTCGATCCCTTCTTCAGCCTGCGGGTAACCCGCTTCCGCTTCTTCGTGCAGTTCATTCAGGCGCAGACCCTGCTTACCGACCGGCTGCTGTACCTGACCGCCGAGCACCCGTATGCAGATGGGTCGCTGCGCCTGGGCGCAAGCTGGAGGCTGTTGGATTGAGAATTTAAAAGCTCCGCTCGTACTGGGGGTAGACGAACTCATTCATAATGTCCACATTGGTGACCTTCATCTCCTTGCCATCCCAGAGCAGGCGGGTGCGGCCGCGGACTTCGTACTCGTCCTCCTTACCACTTGCTTTGGGGAAGCGGTAGTCGTAGCCGCGGACGGCCAGGTTACCCATCAGGATGGTCTCGGTGAGGGGGCCGGCCTTCGCCAGGTGGCTGCTGGGCTGGTAGCCTTCCTTGATGCCGTTCACCCAGTCCATTTCGTGGGAGGTGGTCACGCGGGGCAGGGTTTCCGGTACGTTCAGGTACTCCATCTTGGAGGTGGGCAGGACGCGCGGGTTGCGGCCGTAGGTGTCGGCCATCAGTTTGCCCTCGGTACCGACCATGATGATGCCGCTGCCGCCGTCGCCCATGATCTCCTCGACGCCCAGTTCTTCGGGGCGGCCGGGCAGGATACCGCCGTCGGTCCAGATCAGTTCGACGGGGGGCTTTTCACCGCGGGCCGGGAACTTGACGTGAATCTTGGAAGCCGGGGGGCAGGTCTCGGGGGTGTAGTCGGCGTTCCAGTTCTGGCTGAATACCTGCACCACGCTGGCCTCGGCGCTATCGGGGTAGCCCAGTTCCAGGATGTAGAAGGGGGTATCGAGAATGTGGCAGCCCATATCCCCCAGGGCACCGGTGCCGAAGTCCCAGTACCCCCGCCAGGCGAAGGGATAGTAAGCCTTATTGTGGGGGCGCATCTTGGCCGGACCGAGCCACAGGTTCCAGTCGAAACCGGAGGGAATGGGGTCGGTACCCTGTGGAAGCGCGCCGCCCTGGGGCCAGATGGGGCGGTTGGTCCAGGCGTAGATCGTGTGTACGTCGCCGATGATGCCGGCCTCGTAGAGCTCCTGGGTCTTGCGGATGCCCTCACCGCTGGCCCCCTGGTTGCCCATCTGGGTGACGAGCTGGGGCTTGGCCTTGGCCATTTCCGTCAGGGCGCGAACCTCACTGATCGTGCGGGCCAATGGCTTTTCGATGTAGAGGTGCTTATCCATGCCCATGGCGGCCAGCCCGGCGACGGCGTGGGTGTGGTCGGGAGTGGTGACCACGACGGCATCGATGTCCTTGCCGTATTTGTCGAGCATCTGACGAAAATCGTGATCGTAGGTCGCCTTCGGAAAGCGCTCCCGGCTTTCCTTGGCGCGCTCGTCGTCGACGTCGCAGAGGGCCACGATATTCTGGCTCGACAGTGCCTTAAGGGTCCCGTTGGCTTTACCACCGGCACCGATGGCCGCGATATTCAGCGTATCGCTCGGAGCCTTGAAGCCCTTGCCGCCCAGCACGTGGCGGGGGACGATGGTGAATCCGGCCGCGGCGGTGGCGGCGGTGCGAAGGAATTTGCGGCGGTTGGTAGGAGTATATTTCTCGGACATGATCGGTCTTATATTCGGGCGCTTAAGGTAGTAAGTAATCCTGATTTTGCCGGTCCGTCAGCCGGCGGCGAACTAAACCGGGCCACCCACTCTTTATCCGGGTATGGACGCGACCACGAAGATCAACATCCCCGAGAGTGCACTGGAACGCGTCGTGATCGTCGGCGGGGGCTTTGGCGGCTTGCAACTGGCCCGCAAACTGGCCAAATCCAATTTCCAGGTCGTCTTGATCGACCGCAACAACTACCACCAGTTTCAGCCCCTCTTTTATCAGGTCGCCATGGCCGGACTGGAGCCCAGCAGCATCGTCTTTCCCTTCCGGAAGCTCTTTCAGGGGCGGAAGGATATGTACATCCGCATGGCCGAAGTAACCCACGTGGACCCGGTCGCCAAGCAGCTACAGACGCCCCTCGGTCACTGCAACTACGACCACCTGATCGTAGCCACCGGGGCCGACACGAATTACTACGGAAACAAAGACCTGGAGCGGCTGACCCTGCCCATGAAGTCCGTCTCGGAGGCCCTTTACCTCCGCAATTCCATCCTGGACGACTACGAAGACGCCCTCACCACCCCGGCTTATGCCGATCGCCAGGAGTTGGTCGACATCGTGATCGTCGGTGGGGGCGCCACCGGGGTGGAACTGGCCGGCAGCCTGGCCGAAATGAAGACCCACGTGCTCCCGAAAGATTACCCGGAACTTCACGTCGAGGAGGAAGTTGACATTTACCTGGTCCAGTCCGGGGATGCCCTCCTGAAAGGGATGAGCGAGGAAAGCAGCGGCAAGGCCCTGAAGTACCTGGAAGAGCTCGGCGTGAAGGTGCTCTTGAACAGCCGGGTCACCGATTTCGACGGTAGCAAAGTCACCTTCGACGATGGCCGGAGCATTCCGACCCAAAAGGTGATCTGGGCGGCGGGCATCAAGGGGCAGCCGCTACCGGGCCTGCCGGAAGCGGCCATCACCTACGGCAACCGACTGTCGGTGGACCGCTTCAATCGGGTGAAGGGGACGGACTGCATCTACGCCGTCGGAGATGTCGCCTACATGGAAGAACCGGATTTCCCGAAGGGGCATCCCCAGGTGGCCCAGGTGGCTATTCAGATGGGCGCTCACCTCGCGAAGAATCTCCGGCTGCGCCACCTGCGGGGGGAAGAATGGGAGCCGTTTCACTACCGCGACAAGGGGAGTATGGCAACTATCGGGCGTGCCCGGGCGGTCGTCGACATCCCGAAGCCTGACCTTCACTTCGGCGGACTGCTGGCCTGGCTCGTCTGGCTGCTGGTGCACCTCTTCGCTATTTTAGGCACCCGCAACAAGATATTCGTCTTCCTGAACTGGTTGTACAACTACATCAATTACAACCAGAGCTTGCGGCTGATCATCAAACCCCACCGGGTACCGAGCTAGTCGAGCCAGGCGATCGCCCGGGCCCGCTCTACGGTACTGAAGGCGGCCAGTTCCAGTCCGGGGGTCAGCAAGTCACTCAGTTTGATGCTGGTCTTCAGCCAGCTTTGGTCGCCGATGATCGCTACCCGGTCGAGGTCCTTGTACAGGCGGATGCTTGCCTTCAGATCCTCCCATAGCGTGCGGGCGTTGATGCCATCCGTACTGATGATCTCGAGCAGCATCCGGACCCGGCCGTGGTGTTTGACCTGTTCCTCCACCAATACGTTCAGCCGGTCGTAGTCGGCCGTATTCAGCTTGCCGGTGATGGCGATGCCCAATAGGCGGTTGTTTCCCAGATCGATCTTCTTCAAGGATTCTGAAACGACAGGTTCGGGGTCGGTACGTAGCCACTCATGCGCGGTTTCGCCACCGGCCAGGGGGAAGGTGCGCACCTCCATCCGGGGGGTCAGCCAGTCGATGCCTTCTACCAGGGTAGTGAGCCAGCCATGGTCGGTCAGGATAGCGTACTTCTCGATCTTGTCGAGTAGTTGCTTCTTGGTTTTCAGCACGTCCCAGAATGCCTGATAGCTATCTACGCCCCCCAGGTTTTTGATGTTCCCGAGCAAGCGGAGCCGCCCGTGGGTGACCACCTTGGCTTCCACCGCCATGAGCAACTTGCGCATTCCTTCCTCGTCGACCTTCCCATCCAGGGTAAAGCCAAGCATATTCGGTTGCGAAAGGGGGAAGATGGAGATCATGGAGAAGGGGTTTGTCTGATTAACCGCTTGAGTACGCCAGAGGATTACCGGGAGGGAGGAATATCGACGAAGGAGGG
>CAZKPE010000037.1:10296-16381 GCA_964554545.1 uncultured Lewinella sp. | reverse complement strand
ACCGCTTGAGTACGCCAGAGGATTACCGGGAGGGAGGAATATCGACGAAGGAGGGAGGGTGATAGTCGAATAGTCTAATAGTCCAGTGGTTGGAAGTCTAGTAGTCGGAAGTCCAGTAGTCGAAAGGGGGGCAGTCGTCGGCCGGGAGGTTGGGAGCGGGTTGGGATGCCGACGGCGGGTGAAATTATTTTAAGAAAGTTCTAACACCCAGGAACACCACCCAAAAAGTTGCAGTTAGCCAATTAATGGTTTGTTTCTCAAATCTAAGCAAGTTTCCGCCCCGCCCTTAACCCAGCCAGATGAAAATTGCCCTAATCGCCCATTTGAAATTTCCGATCAGCCAACCCTTTCACGGCGGACTGGAGATGCATACCCACTGCCTTACCCAGGAACTGATGCGACGCGGGCACGAGGTGACGCTATTCGCCCTCGAAGACTCCGACCCCGAATTTCATGTCATCGAACCCGAACTCAATGCTATTTCCCGTAAGGGCGGGATCGACCTATTCGAGGAGGAACCCGGGTTTGGACGTGATTTTGTCAACAAGTTTCACGCCTACATGGACGTGCTGACGACCATTCAGCGGGGAGATTTCGACATCGTCCATAACAACAGCCTTCATTTCCTACCGCTCGCGATCGCCCATACCCTGGGTTGCCCGATGGTCACGACGCTGCACTGTCCGCCATTCGCGAGTTTGAGGAGCGGAGTCATTCTGGCCCGGCCCTACCTGGGCAACCAATTTGTCTCGGTAAGTCATAGCCTCGCCCGGCACTGGGAAAACGATATCACCCATTGCCGGGTCATCCACAATGGTATACAAATCGAACGCTGGCGCTATAGCGAGCAGGGGCAGGCCGGGACTGCCTTCTGGTTCGGGCGATTTTGTCCGGAAAAGGGGCCGCACTTCGCCATTCAGGCGGCCCGCCAAGCCGGTTATCGCCTACGGCTGGCGGGATCGATCTACGATCAGGCCTACTTTGACCGGGTAGTGGAGCCCCTACTGGGCCACGGTATCGAATACATCGGCCACCTCGATCACGACGGAATCTGCCGGGAAGCCGGCCGAGCTGCCGTCGGCCTGTTCACCTCCACTTGGGATGAGCCCTTTGGTCTGGTGCTTCCCGAATTCCTCGCCTGCGGCACCCCCGTAGTCTCTTTTGACAGCGGAGCGGCCGGTGAGGTACTGGACGATCGCAGCGGCATCATCGTGCCTAAAGAGGACGTAAGTGCGATGGCCGCCGCCATGGACCGGGCCGCCGCCCTCAATCGCGCCGACTGTCGCCACCGCGCCGAAACCCAGTTTCCCATTCACCGTATGATCGCCGACTACGAGAAGTTGTACGAAAAGCTGGCTCCCCAGTTGCCGGCCCGCACTGGCGTAAAGGCCGGGCCGGCAATCAGAAGCAGCGTAGGTGTCGTCGCCTAGCGCGCCCGTCGGCTGGTACGTTCACCACCACGGGGGCGGGCACGCCAACCGGACCAAACTATTAGCTGCCGCCAAGACGATTGATGCTCCCATTCAAGTGTTCACTTCCGCCCCCGCCCGCTTTGCTGGCTGGTCTGGAGGCGGGGTGACGGCCCTTCCCCCCGATGTCGGACCCGACCGCGATCCGCGGCAGGATTTGCTAAACGATCAGGTCATCCACTACGGCCCGGTCGATCTGCCGAATTTGCAGCGCCGAATGGCCACTTTGTCCGCCTGGATTGCCGATCGTCGGCCGCGACTGTTCGTGATCGATCTGAGCGTCGAAGTGGCCCTCTTCACCCGATTGTGTGGGGTGCGGACCGCCCTTGTACGCCTGCATGGTCACCGGGGCGACCGGGCCCACGCCTCGGCATTCCGGCTGGCCGACCATCTCATTGCCCCCTTTCCGGAGGAGCTGGAGGATGCGCATACTCCGCGGTGGGTCAGGGAAAAAACGCACTATCTGGGTGCGTTCAGCCGCTACGACGGTCGCCGGGAGACTCGGGCAGCATGTCGGGCCGCCCTGGGTTTACCGGCCACCAATGGGGTCATCACCGTAATCAACGGGGAGGGCGGCGGAGCGCAGGTGGAAGGGTGCTGGGAGGCGGCCGCCCGGACTAATCCGCAACTCGATTTCCTGCTAGTGGGCCGCCTGGACGGGAAGGGAACCGAACTGCCAAATCTAAGGTACGTAGGCTTTGTTTCCGACACTTTCCCTTATCTGAAGGCCGCCGACGTGGTAGTCGGTAGCGGGGGGACCAATACTATGATGGAGGTAGGGGCAGCCCGGGTCCCCTTCCTGAGCCGGCCAGAGCCGCGACCGTTCGACGAGCAAGTCTGTAAGATGCGGGCTTTGGAGAAAATGGGGCTGACCCAAATTTTGCCAGACGAGGTCCCGCCGGAGACCTGGACCGAACTGTTCCGGCAGGCCCGCTCCATGGACGTAAGTGGCTGGGACCGACTGGGTGGATTCCGGTTGCCCGGCTTTCTTTAAGTAGGTATTCCCCCTGCACCTGCGCGCCGCCGCCCGACACCGACCTGCGGCTACACCGGCGAACAAACGGCAATTGCGTGAATACCCGCTCCCCCCGGCGGATTCACGTCAACTGGGTGGTATGCGCAATGAATGATCCACGAGGTAAGGGGGTGAGGGCAGAGGAAGTGAGGCGGATAGGGTGATTGCTGCGGTTATTGAAATCGCCCGGGCTAGAAGCGCTCTACCCCCCGGATTGCGGCGAATGGTACGGTATTTGCACGTTGGTTATTCGCTGCTGGCTATTTTGGGCCGGCCGAAAGCCCCCGCCAATGGACAACCGAGGATACGACGACGACCCCGAACTGCTGCCCTTTATCGGGCTGGAAGATGGTGATGAGGAACAAGTGGATGGCGAAACGCCCAGCCCCATCCCCATTTTGGCGCTGAAGAACGCGGTGCTGTTTCCGACCATCGTGACGCCCATCAACATCGGGCGCGACCGCAGCATCAGCGCCGTCAATCAGGCAATGAGCGGTAAGCGGGTGATCGCGGTTTTCGCCCAACGCGACCTGAAGGTGGAGCAGCCTGCGGGCGAGGATCTCTACGAAGTCGGAACCCTGGCCCGTATCCTGAAGATGCTGCGGATGCCCGATGGCAGCCTGACCGCGGTTCTGCGGGGCGGACAGCGCATCCGGCGCACGGCCATCACTGCCGAAGTTCCTTTTTTGGAAGGAATCATCGAACCCCTGAGCTATGCCGCCCCGACGGAGGAAATGGCCTTCGAGGCGGCGGTCGACAGCATCCGCGACATTGCCGGACGGGTGGTGGAGCTGAGCCCAAATATCCCCACCGAGGCTAAGGTGATGCTGGATAACATCGGCCGGCCCAGTCAGCTCCTCAACTTCATCGCCAGCAATTTGAACGGCGAATTGCGGGTGAAACAGGAATTGCTCGAAAACGACGACCTGACCGGGAAGGCCGAGGGCGTACTGACCGAGCTACAGCGGGAACTCCATATCCTGGAACTGCGGGACCAGATCGAGAACAAAACCCGCGGCGACATCGAGCAGCAACAGCGGCAGTACTTCCTCAATCAGCAGATCAAGGCCATCCAGGACGAGCTCGGCGAAAACCCCAACGATCAGCAAATTACCGAACTGGAAGCCCGGGCGGAGAACAAAGCCTGGCCGGAATACGTCGCCAAAACCTTCGAGCGCGAGCTGCTGCGCTTAAAGCGGATGAACCCCCAGGTGGCCGAGTTCAGCGTGCAGCTTTCCTACCTGGAAATGCTGCTGGACCTGCCCTGGCAGGACTACACCGACGACAATTTCGACCTACAGGCCGTCGCCAAGGTGCTCGACGACGACCACTACGGGCTGGAAAAGGTAAAGGACCGCATTCTGGGCCACCTTTCCGTCCTGAAACTGAAGGGGGACATGAAGGCACCTATCCTGATGCTGCTCGGCCCCCCCGGCGTTGGCAAGACCAGTCTGGGAAAAAGCATCGCACGGGCACTGGGGCGGAAGTTCGTTCGTATCAGTCTGGGAGGGCTGCACGACGAGAGCGAGATTCGCGGCCACCGCAAGACCTACATTGGGGCCATGCCGGGTCGCATCGTGCAGAGCCTGAAAAAGGTAGGTAGCGCCAATCCCGTTTTCATCCTCGACGAGATCGATAAGATCGGGCAGAGCCACCGCGGCGACCCGAGTTCGGCCCTGCTGGAGGTGCTCGACCCGGAGCAGAACACTACCTTCCACGACAACTACCTCGACCTGGACGTGGACCTGAGTAAGGTGCTCTTTATTGCCACAGCGAACACCATGCAGACCGTCCAGCCCGCCCTCCGCGACCGCATGGAGATCATCCGCCTGGCCGGCTACAGCACGGAGGAGAAACTAGAGATTGCCCGCCGCCATCTCATCCCGAAACAGCGGGAAGCGCACGGACTGAAAAGCCGGCAAATCAAGATCGGCGTGGCGACCCTGCGCGAACTCATCGAGGGATACACCCGGGAGAGTGGCGTACGGGCGCTGGACCGGCAGATCGCCGCCCTCATGCGGTATGCCGCCAAGCAGATCGCGATGGAGGGGGAGGAGTCCGCCAGCGTCAAGAAGGATATGCTCGAGGATATCCTCGGGCCGCGCATCTTCGAACGGGAGCCCTACCGGGTCGGAAAGCAGAGTGGCGTGGCGATCGGCATGGCGTGGACGCAGGTGGGGGGTGAGATCCTGTTCGTGGAGGCCAGTCTGAGTCCCGGGAAGGGCGGACTGCAGCAAACCGGCAACCTGGGCTCGGTGATGAAGGAAAGCGCCACCACGGCCCGCTCCTTTCTGAAGGCAAATGCCGAGCGCTTCGGTGTCGAGCCCGGAGACCTGAAGGATAAGGACTTACACATTCACGTACCGGAGGGAGCGACGCCGAAGGACGGCCCCAGCGCCGGTATCACCATGCTTTCGGCGATGGCCAGTGCCTATACCGGCCGGCCCGTGCGGCCCTACCTGGCCATGTCGGGCGAGATCACCCTGCGGGGGCGGGTGCTTCCGGTGGGTGGCATCAAGGAAAAGCTCCTGGCCGCCCGGCGGGCCGGGATGAAGGAAGTCATCCTGAGCAAGAGTAATGAACGCCACGTGCGGGAGATCGAGGCCCGCTACCTGGAAGGGATGGCGATCACCTACGTCGATACGATGGCGGAGGTGCTGGACCGGGCGCTGCAACCCGGTTAGTCGGTTAAGGGCCGGTTAAGTTAGCCGGCGGGCCAACCGAGACGGTCCCTTCCTTGTCTTTAGGATGACTACGCCCCCCCGCGCCCATGAAGTACCTGTTTTTTCTGTTTTTTACCTTTGGAATCGGCTCGACCCTTTCGGCCCAGTTGGTCGATCAGTACGGGGAGCCGCTGGTGCAGTTCTCCGGAATGGTGCTCGACGGTACGGACAGTCAACTGCGGCCGGTGCCCTACGCGACCGTGCTGATCAAGAGCGACGGACGGGGTACCTACGCCAACCTGGAGGGCTTTTTCAGCATCGTCGCACACAAGGGGGACACGATCGTCTTCTCCGCCCTAGGATACGATGAAGTAGAGTTCATCATCGACCCCGAACTGGAGGACGACAAATACAGCCTGGTCCAGCTGATGACCTACAATTCCATCGACCTGCCGGAAGCCGTCGTCTTCCCCTGGCCCAGCCGCGAGCACTTCAAACTGGAGTTTCTGGCCATGGACGTCACCCCCGAGCTACAGAGCCGCGCCAGTGCCAACCTGAGTGCCGATAAACTCGAACGCCTTGCCGAGACTGTTCCCCGCAGCGGTGCCGAGAACGGAAGCGCCTACCTGCGCCAGCAAGCCCGCAAGACCTACTACCTGGGGCAGCGGCCGCCGATGAATATCTTCAGTCCGGTGGCCTGGAAACAGTTTTTTGATGGTTGGAAACGGGGAGACTTTAAAAAGAAGGATGATTAGGGGCCTACGGCCAGGGTAGACGGGCAGAGCCCGGGATGGAGGCCGCTCCGCGGATGGACGGCGTGGCCGGGCGGAGCGTCCATCCGCGGAGCGGCCTCCATCCCCGCACGAAGTGCCACCACCCGGGCGAAGCCCATCTAACCCCCACTTAACCTATGGCCAAGGGCAGAAGCCGACCCACCC
>CAZKPE010000037.1:8394-10196 GCA_964554545.1 uncultured Lewinella sp. | reverse complement strand
GAAGCCCATCTAACCCCCACTTAACCTATGGCCAAGGGCAGAAGCCGACCCACCCCCCCCGAAGCGGAAGAAAAAACCTGGCGCGACCAACTCTCCGCCCTCCAGAACATCCCCCCCTTCTTCCGGCTGATCTACCGGACGAGCCCCTCGCTGACGATTACCAACGTTGTCCTGCGACTCATCCAGGCGGCATTGCCAACGGCTATTCTATATGTGGGGAAGCTGATCATCGATGAGGTCCTGCTGATCATTGAGGGTACGGGCAACACGGGCTTTCTGTGGCAAATTATCGTCCTGGAGTTGATCCTGGCATTGGCTTCGGACCTGCTGAGTCGAGGAATAAGTCTGGTGGATGGACTACTCGGTGACCTCTACACCAATCAGACCAGTGTGGACCTGATGCGGCACGCGGCTACGCTCGATCTTTACCACTTCGAGGATTCGGAGTTTTACGACAAAATGGAGCGGGCGCGGCGACAGACGACCAGCCGGAGTACGTTGATGTCGCAGTTGCTGGCGCAGTTTCAGAGTACGGTGACCCTGATCGTGCTGGGGGTGAGCGTGGCGGCCTTCAATCCCTGGCTCATTCTATTATTGGTGGTGGCCGTCATTCCCAGCTTCATCCAGGAGAACTACTTCAATCAAAAAGTATACAGCCTCACCCGCAGCTGGACCCCCGAGCGGCGGGAGCTGGACTACCTGCGCTACATCGGGGCCAGCGACATAACCGCCAAGGAGGTCAAGATCTTCGGGCTGGCGGACTTCATCACGAATCGCTTCCGCACGCTGAGTATGAAGTACTACTACGCCAACCGGGACATTGCGGTAAGGCGGGCCGGCTGGGGCGCTTTTTTCTCGGCGATCAGTTCCCTGACCTACTACGGGGCCTACGTGCTCATCATATTTCAGACGATTAACGGCGTCATCACCGTGGGGTCGCTTACTTTCCTTTCCGGAGCCTTCCGGCGGATGCAGCAGGGGCTGCAGACCATTTTATCCCGCTTCAGCACCATCGGGGAGAATGCGCTTTACCTACAGGATTTATTCGATTTCTTTGCCATTCGGCCGCGTATTGCGGATAACGCAGGTGCCATCCCTTTTCCGAAGGATATTCAGCAGGGGTGGGAGTTCGAAAACGTCAGCTTTGCCTACCCAAATAGTGAGACCTACGCCATCCGGAATTTGTCCTTTAAACTGCCGGTGGGGGAGAAGGTGGCCCTGGTCGGGGAGAACGGTGCCGGCAAGACCACGCTGGTCAAGCTGCTGGCCCGGCTCTATGAACCCAGCGAAGGGCGTATCCTGCTGGATGGCCGCGACCTGAAGGAGTATGAGCTCAGTTCGTTGCGGGATAATGTCGGCGTGATTTTTCAGGACTTCTTCCGCTACCAACTTACGGCGCGGGAGAACATTGCCATCGGCCGGATCGAAGAAAGCGACAACCAGGAGCGCATCGAGAACAGTGCGCGAAAATCGCTGGCGGCGGAAGTGGTCGAAGGACTGGGAGAGGGGTACGACCAATTACTGGGGCGGCGGTTCGCGGGTGCCGTCGATCTGAGTGGCGGACAGTGGCAGAAGATCGGTCTTGCCCGGGCCTATATGCGGGATGCCCAGCTCCTGATCCTGGACGAGCCGACCTCCGCGCTGGACGCCCGGGCGGAGTATGAGGTCTTTCAGCGCTTTACGGCCCTGATCGAGGGGAAGACGGCGGTCCTGATCTCCCATCGATTCAGTACGGTGCGGATGGCGGATCATATCCTCTTCTTGGAGTACGGGGGGTTGGTGGAAGAGGGGAGCCACGAGGA
>CAZKPE010000037.1:4508-8294 GCA_964554545.1 uncultured Lewinella sp. | reverse complement strand
TCCTTTTTTATCGATCTGGAAGGCGGCGGAAATGAGACTGAGGTGGGAAAAAGCTTGCGGAAAATTGCCCAATTGCTCCCCGTGTAGTCCGATCTCCTCGCTCATCAGGCCGAGGTGGTTGGCGTAGCCGAGCATTTTTTCGAAGACGACCGTGGCCTTGTCTACGTGCCCGATGCGGGCCAGGCACTCGACGTACCAGAAGGAGCAGATGGCGAAGGCCCCCTCATCTCCCTCCAGTCCGTCGGTGGCACCGTGTTCCTGTTTGTAGCGGAAGATAAGGACGTCGGCTGACAGCTTTTCCTCAATGGCCGCGAAGGTTTTGAGCCAGCGGGGCTCCTGACTGGAGCAAAAGCGGAGGAGGGGCATCAGGAGGGCGCTGGCGTCGATGGTATCGCTGCCCTTGAACTGTACGTAGGTTTGGAGCTCCTCGTTCCAGAAGTTTTCGTAGATGTCGAGGTACATTTCATCGCGGACCTTGCGCCAGCGGGCCATATCACAGGGAAGGCTCCTGTCTTCGGCGATCTTCATGGCCCGATCGATGGCTACCCAGCAGCAGACGGCGGAGTGCAGGAAGCGTTGTTTGCCACTACGTACTTCCCAGATGCCATGGTCTTTATCCTTCCAGTGCTCGATGACGAATTCAACGAGGGCGGAGATCGAAGTCCAGAATTTGTGGGTGATGCTACCGCCGGCCTTGTTGTACAAGTAGATGGTATCGATGAGCTCACCGTAGATATCCATCTGCTTCTGGTCGTAGGCGCCATTGCCAATGCGGACGGGCTGGCTGCCGCGGTAGCCTTCCAGGTGGTCGAGTTCCTTTTCGGGCAATTCCGTTTCCCCGTCTACGGCGTACATCAGTTGGAGGCAGTCGACACACTTTTCGCGGATCCAGTCCATGAAGTGCTCGGCCTCCTGCCGGTAGCCCAGACGGAGGAAGGCATACATGGTGAAAGCCGAGTCGCGGATCCAGGTGTAGCGGTAGTCCCAGTTGCGGCTACCACCCATCTGCTCCGGTAGGCCGAAGGTGGCGGCGGCAACCGTGCTGCCGTAGCGGGCCGAGGTAAGGAGCTTCAGGGTGAGTACGGAGCGCACTACGGCTTCGCGCCAGAAGCCTTCGTACTGGCAGCGGGCCGTCCACTCATTCCAGTAATTCCGGCATTCGGTGAAGCAGTCCATCCAGTCGATATCATAGTCCGCTCCCTCATTCAGGGTGAGCACGAAATCGATATTATCCCCCCGATGGAGGTCCACAACGGCGGATAGTCCGTTGTCATTTATTTCCATCTCCACCTCCGTCAACAGGAGCATAGTCGGCTGTTCGCCCTCGGGGTCGCGGATGAGGTAGCCCTTCCCGTCGGGGTTGCGCTCCACCCGGCAACCTCGTTTGCCGTAGCCGAAGCGGGGGCGGACATTCACGCGGATCCGGTGGTGGCCGTACACCCCCTTTAGTCGGCGGAAGACTGCAAAATCTTGCTCTCCATCTACGACCGGCATGAAGTCGGTGAGTTCGGCAATGCCCTCCTCGCTCAGGTAGCGGGTGATGAGGATATTGGTGCCGGGGAGGTAAAGTTGTTTGTATTTGGTTTGTCCGTCCAGGCAGTCGAGGCTGAAGTGCCCCCCCTTGTCGGCATCCAGGATGCGGCCGAAAACGGTGGGCGAGTCGAAGCGTGGCAGGCACATGAAGTCGATACTGCCGGTTACGCTGACCAGGGCCGTGGTGTGCAGGTTGCCGATGATGCCATACTCCTCGATGGGCAGGTAGCGGTCGGGATAATCGGCGGATACCCGGGAGGGGGTGGAGTTCGTGGCAGTCATTGCAGTTGCGAACGGGGCAGGGGCGGATAGGTTCCGCTTTCCGGCGATAGAAATAAGGGGCTGGTAAAGTGCACTGAAATGCGGAAAGGGGCGTTCAAGCTGCGGTATGCCGCATCCGGATACCGTCTGAATGTAATGTCGTCCTTATGGAACCCATGACCCAAGCCGCCCCTGCCTCAACGTGGAGAACGCTCCTGCTATCGTTATTCATTCTACTGAGCTCGCAGACCGCGGTACTGGCCCAGATGGACGGTAGTGCCTGGCGCACCTACTTCGGGGTAACGTATAATACGGCGGATTCCGAAGCGGCCACGCGGGGGATTGGACCGGGGTACGGACTGGTGGGGGTAGCGAACGTAGCCTTCGGTGAAGGAGCCGTGCGGCCCGCGCTTTCTCTGGGTGGGGCGGCTTCCTACGGGGCCGAAGAAGACGGGGGGAAGAGTGGTTTTTTAATGGTTCGCCCCTTCGTCGGGGCCGGGGCTAACTTCTACGCCGTGAACTCGGACCAACTCAAATTGGTGCCGCGGTTGCTGATCGGGGCCGACGCGATCGGGCTATACATCGACCAGACCGAGAACGGGGAGGGGAGCCTGAACGTGTTCCTAAACCCCGGGGTAGCGCTGCGTGCCGGGCAGTTAGCCATCATGGCCGATTACCGCATACCGGTGGGGAATCTGACCACGATCGTGGACGAGGATTCCGATTATTTCCCCGCTACCCTGGGCGAGCCGACCAATCTGGCACCCAGTACCCTGACGGTGGGGGTCGCTTACCGAGCCATTGCTCTGCACGTCAGCCTGTGGAACCGGGACGTGGAGTTTGAGGATGCCATTACCAATGTGATCAATGGCGATATCTATAAGGTGAATGGGTTTACGGTGGGGCTCGGGATCGCGATCGGAAACTAGTCTATGCTCGGGCTGGAAGCCCTCGACCGTATATTGCGCGGATGAACTTCGTCCGTCTGTCCTCTTTGATCTTACTTGCCGGTTTTGCTTGCACCTGCGCGCCGCCGCCCGCTTCCTCCTCCGCCAATACGACTACTGAAACCTCCGGTAACCCCATCTTTGAAGGGTGGTACGCCGACCCCGAGGGAGTAGTTTTCGGGGATACGTACTGGGTGTTTCCAACCTACTCGGCGGCCTTCGAGGATCAGTTGTTTCTGGATGCGTTCTCGTCGAAGGACCTGGTATACTGGGAAAAGCACCCGCGCATTCTGGATACCAGCATCGTGAAGTGGGTGCGGCAGGCCATGTGGGCCCCGGCGGCGATCGAAAAAGACGGGAAGTACTACCTGTTTTTCGGGGGGAATGACGTGCAGCGGCCTTCGCGGACGTGCTGCTACGACCCGGATAACGACATAAATCACTTTGGCGGCATCGGGGTGGCGGTAGCCGATGCACCGGGCGGGCCGTACCGCGATTACCTGGGCAAACCCCTGATCGATACCTTCTACCACGACGCCCAGCCCATCGATCAGTTCGTGTTCCGGGACGTGGACGGGACGGACTATATGTTCTACGGCGGCTGGGGGAAGTGCAATGTGGGAAAATTGAATGCCGACTATACCGGCTTTATTCCCTGGGAAGACGGGCAGCTCTTTCATGACGTTACGCCGGCGGGCTACGTGGAGGGGCCGACGATGTTTATCCGCAACGGTACCTACTACTTCATGTGGTCGGAAGGGGGGTGGACGAACGACAGCTACCGGGTGGCCTACGCGATGGCGGATAACCCGCTAGGGCCCTTCGAGCGGATCGGGACCATCCTACAGTCGGAAGAGGGGCTGGCAACGGGGGCGGGGCACCACTCGGTCATCAACACGCCGGGAACGGACGATTGGTATATCGTGTACCACCGCCGCCCGATACCGAATGAGGGGCGGGACCACCGGGTGAGCTGCATCGACCGGATGTACTTTGATGCGGAGGGGCGGATCGAGGAGGTGAAGATGACGTGGGAGGGGGTGGA
>CAZKPE010000037.1:0-4408 GCA_964554545.1 uncultured Lewinella sp. | reverse complement strand
CAAATCCGCGGCAATCTGCGGTGAGTAACGAGCTCGCCGTACAACGGCTCGACCAGTAAATCCGTGCCACGTCCGTCGTTAAATAAAGCATCGGGAGCAGAGCCGCACAGCAATCCGCGTTAGATCTGCGGTGCATGAATACACTCGGGGCGGAGCCCCTCGACCTTAGAAAAATCCTAACAATAATTTAAGTCCATACCACCAGCGAAGGTTGGGGGAAGGAACGTCCGTCAGGTGTTTTATAGGGTGACGACATGCCCTATTCAAGTGACGGACCAAATGACCAACCTACTCAAACTCGCCCTGCTGCTGCTAGTAGTGCCTACCGTGCTGCCGGCCCAGGGATTCAACAACTTCGGACGCAACAAGCCCCACTACGAGCGCTTTGACTTCGAGGTGCACCACTCGCCCCACTTCGAGCTGTACAGCTACATCGACAACGAAGAATGGCGCAAAAACTTCCTCAACGCCAGCGAGGAATGGTACCGGGTACACCAGTACGTGCTCAACGATACGATCGACTTTCGCAACCCCCTCATCATCTACGCCAACCACGCCGACTTCCAACAGACCAATGCCATCAGCGGCGCGATCGGTAGTGGAACGGGCGGGGTGACCGAGGCCTTCAAAAACCGGGTCGTAATGCCGATCGCCCATACGAACGCCCAGACGCACCACGTACTGGGACACGAGTTAGTACACGCCTTCCAGTACGATATGGTAATCCGGGGCGATAGCACCAAACTGCAGGACCTGCAAAAATTACCTCTCTGGATGGTGGAGGGGCTGGCCGAATACCTCAGCATTGGTAGCGTAGATCCCTTCACGGCCATGTGGATGCGGGATGCCGTGCTGAATGACGACGTGCCGAGCCTGAAGGAATTGAACAGCGGTCGCTACTTCCCTTACCGCTACGGACAGGCCTTCTGGGCTTTCGTGACGGGGCTGAAGGGGGATGACATCATCAACCCCTACTTCCGCGGAACGGCTAAGTGGGGCATGGAACGGGCTACGGAGCTCGTACTGGGCTACAAGCTGGACGAGCTGAGCAAGCTCTGGGAAGATGCCCTGCGTAAAACTTACGGCCCGCAGATCAACGGGGCCAAGCAGGACCGCTTCGAGGGCAAATTGTTGGTCGGGCCCGATAAGGACGGCGGCCGGATCAACATCGCGCCGGAGATCAGTCCGAACGGGAAGTACATGATCTATCTCTCGGAAAAAGACCTCTTCAGTATTGACCTCTTCCTGGCGGATGCCCGCACGGGGGAGACCATCCGCAAGATCCGCACCAGCACCCTACGTGGCCACGTCGACGAACTGAGCTACATCGAGAACAGCGGTAGCTGGAGCCCTGACAGTCGGCAGTTTGCCTACGTGGCGACTTCGAAGGGGCAGAATATTCTGGTTATCGCCGACGTGGAAAAGGGGAAGGCCGAACGGGAAATCCGTCCGAAGGAACTGCCTGCCTTCACCTTCCCGACTTGGTCGCCGGACGGCCGGTCGGTCGTGGTATCGGGATTGCGGGAGGGGCAGTCTGACCTCTACCTGATCGACCTGCGTAGCGAGCGGGTGACGCAGTTGACCAACGACCTGTACAGCGAGATCCATCCCAGCTGGTCGGCCGACGGGAAGACGATCTACTTCAGCACCGACGCGCGGAGTATGCAGCTCGGCGATCGCCCGCACGGGGCTGCCCGCTTCAATCTGGCCGCCCTGGACGTAGCCAGCCGCGAAAGCCGCAACCTGGACGTGTTCCCCGGTGCCGATAACCTCAACCCCGTAGAGGGCGTGGACGGTGAGCTCTACTTCCTCAGCAACCGCGACGGTTACCGCAACATATACCGCTACCAGCCGGTCACCGATAGCGTCGCCCAACTCACCGACCTCATCACCGGCGTATCCGGCATCACCCACTACGCGCCGGCCATGAGTATCGACCGGCGGCAGAACCGGCTGGTGTACACCTACTTCAACCAGAAGGGCTACCGGATCTACGGTACGCCGGTACGCAATATGGAGGCCCGCCCGGTGGATAAGGACAGCGTAGACCTGACGCCGGCCACTCTGCCGCGGCTCAACCCCCGCGCCCCGCTGGTGGTAGACCACCTACTGACGGCCATGGATAAGGAAGCGGTCATTACCTCCGACCAAATTACCGAACTGGCGTACCAGCCCAAGTTCAAGCTCGACTACGTAAGCGGCGGAACGGGCGTAGGCGTCGGTACCAGTCAGGCCTTCGGCACCACCACTGGCATGGCGGGAGGCGTACAGATGCTGTTCAGCGACATCCTGGGCGATAATCAGCTCTTTGCCGGACTGAGTCTGAACGGAGAAATCACCGACCTCGGGGGTAGCGTGGCCTGGGTGAACCGCAAGTCGCGCATCAACTACGGCTTCAGCGCCGGGCGGGTGCCTTTTCGCAACTTCGGAACCCTACAGCCCTACATGGACAGCGTACTGGTGGGCGACGAAACCTACGCCGAACTGATCAACGCCCCCTATCTCATCCGGCGGCTCTACCAGAACCAGGTGGGGGCCTTCGCCAGTCTGCCATTCACCACCGAGCTGCGACTAGAGGGGAGCCTGAGCTTCAGCCATTACAACGACCGGGTGGATCAGTACAACCGCTACTTCAACCCCGTGACCGGGTTCCCGATCCAGGCCAACGTCCAGCCCGAGCGGCGGCGCGATCTGGAGGGGGAGAGCTTCAGCCTCGTCAATACCGGAGTGGCGTTGGTGGGGGATAACAGTAGTTCCGGGCTGACTTCTCCGATCCGGGGGCAGCGCTTCCGCTTCGGGGTTGAGCAGTACCTGGGGGACTTCAACTTCACGGTGGCAAACCTCGACTACCGCCGCTACCTCTGGTTCGGCAAGGGGGCGGTGGCCTTCCGCGGCATCCACTACGGGCGGTACGGGCAGCAGGGCAACGACCTCTTCCCGCTCTACATCGGCAGCCCCTGGTACATGCGCGGACTGAATGGCAACGGCATCGTCGGTCAGCTTGAAAATGCCGGTCGCGACATCAACGACCTGCTGGGCAGCAAGCTCTTCGTTTCCAACCTGGAGCTGCGGATCCCCTTCACCGGCCCGAAGGCGATCGCCCTGATCAAGTCCAAATTCCTCTTCTCCGATCTCAACTTCTTCATCGACGGCGGTCTGGCCTTCACGAACTACCGCGAATTGCGGCCGGAGGAGGAAGGTGCCGGTCCTGTCGCCCAACCCATCTTCACCGCAGGCGTGAGCAGCCGGGTCAACGTCTTCGGCCAACTCGTGGTGGAACCGTATGTGGCGCGGCCGCTGGTGCAGGGTGGGAGCTGGAACTTTGGGGTGAATTTGTTGCCGGGGTGGTAGGGAGTGTGAAGTATGGAAGTATGGAAGTATGGAAGTATGAAGTGCAGAAGTCGGAAGTATAGAAGTATGAAGTCGAAAGTACTAGCGACGATAGTGTACTTTCGACTTCATACTTCCGACTTCATACTTCCGACTTCATACTTCCGACTTCATACTTCCGACTTCACACTTCCGACTCCACACTTCCGACTCCACACTTCCGACTTCATACTTCCGACTCCACACTTCCGACTTCATACTTCCGACTACCGAACTCCCCCCATGCCCCTCCGCACCTGCGCCCCCGCCCTCTTCTTCCTCTTGCTACTGTTAGCCTGCGACCCGCCCGGAGACGATAGCTACCAGCCCGCCCACCGCATCCAGGGGGAAGCCATGGGTAGCTATTACCGGGTGACGTATCTGGGGGACCGGCTGCCCGGACTGCAGGAGAGCGTTGACAGCCTGCTGGAAGCCTACAATCTGGAATTGTCGCCCTGGGTGGAAGAGAGCGTGATCTCGAACTTTAACCGGAGCGAGGACGGGGTGCCCCTGACCGGGACCGAACACTTCATCCCCAATCTGGAACTGGCCGCCAAGGTGGTCGAACGGACCGGAGGCGCCTTCGACCCTACCGTGGGCCCCCTGGTCCGCTACTGGGGTTTCGGAACGGGGGAGCGGCGGACCAGCAGCGCGGTCGATACGACGGAACTGAATGTGATCCGGGATAACGTCGGCTTCGAACTGATCAGGTACGGCGACTCACTGACCAAGGCACGCGCCGGGGTCGAGCTGGACCTGAACGCCAGCGCCAAGGGCTACGGGGTCGACCTGATCAGCCGCATGCTGACCGAGCGCGGCCGGCCGAACCACCTCGTGGACGTCGGTGGCGAGATGCGGGGAGGGGGCAGTAAGAATGGGGAGCCCTGGCGGGTCGCCATCCGGTTGCCGGAGGAAGATGCCGAGGAAGTGGCCGCCGCCGGCTACCTGCCCCTGAGCGACGGCCGGGCCATCGCCACCAGCGGCAACTACCTGAACTACTACGAAGTCGACGGTGAGAAATACAGCCACACCATCGATC
>CAZKPE010000036.1:19682-23316 GCA_964554545.1 uncultured Lewinella sp. | reverse complement strand
AGGTCGAGTTCATCGGTCAGGAAGGCCGGGTTACCGAAGAAAATCTCCTGCAGCAGATCGAAGCGGGCGGGGATGTCGTATTTCTCCTCGATGTAGCTCAGCGGCTCGGCGATGTACTCCCCCTCCAATCGGTTGTACAGGAAGAAGGAGTCGGTGCGGATCAGTGCCCGGGCCCCCTCGAAGCCAAATTTCTTCACGCTCATCCAGATGGCGTCGTCGCGGTGCAGGCGCAGGTAGGCGTTGCCGCCGATGTTCAGGTCGTCGCTGGCCACGTCGACCTTAGCGCGGGCATCCAGCCATTCGGCGGTGGTGCGGTTGGCCTCCACCTCGCGCAGGACTTCCGCTACCCGCAGCCGGGTCTTTTTGGTGGCGGTGCCGGCATTCGGACCGGCGACCTTGCGGTTGCAGGTGGCCAGGGTCAGGACGGCCAGCAGGGCCAGGAAGAATAGACGCATGGAGGTAATTTAGCTTTTGACCTGCGCCAGTTTAGCGGCCAGGGTCGAAGATTTGCTGCCGGCCGAGCGGGCGCGGCGGTAGAGTTCGGCGGCTTCGGCGGGCTTGCCCTTCTCCCGTTCCTGGTCACCCAGGTATTCGAGCAAGAGCGCGTTCGTATTGCGGGGATGGTCGAGGGCGCGGACGCGGGTGCCGGCTGGGTCGAGGAGCACCGCCAAGGGGCCTTGCTGTCCACCGGGGAGCAGGGTCAGGTTGATCGCGTCTTCTCCTCCGTTCTTTAGTTGGTCGAGGGCGGTGCCGATTTCGGCGAGGGCGGCGGTGGATTCCGGGCTACCGCTGACCATTAGGCTGGCCTGGTCCAGCAGACTTTCCGCTTCCGCAAAGTTGGCGCGGAACGCCTCGCCCAGCGCATAGTGGACATAAACGGCCGGGCGGTTGGGGAAGATGTCCAAGGCTTCCTCGGCGTATTCCCGCAGGGCCACGATCTGGTTGTCCAGGTAGAGGCTTCCCAATAGTTGCTCCCAAACGGGGTAGACGGTATCGTCGAGCTCCAGCGTGGTCCGGTAGGCGTCGATGGCTTCGGGCAGGCGACCGGAGTGGTAATAGAGGTCGCCGGAAATAGCGGTAGCCTTGGCGGCATCGGGATGGACGCGTCGGAGCTCGGCGGCCAGGCGGAGGGCGCGGTCGGCCAGCTTCCGATCCCCGCTACTGGCTACCTGCTGAATGAGGGGGAGCAGGCGACCGACTTTCAGATCGAGGTCGACGTCGGTGCGGGATAGGATAGCCAATAGTTCGGCATCGTCGTTAGCCGTGGGGGCGTCACCTGACGGTGTCGAACCCTGAAGGGCCAATTGGGCGCGCACGTCGGCCGGTTCGATCTCCAGAATAGTTTCGTAGACGCGGCGGGCCTCTTTCTCCTCATCCTGGCTGGCGTAGTAACCGGCCAGCAGGTGGCGGTAGTCCAGCTGACGGGGGAAGGCCTCGATCAGGCGCACCAGTTCCCGTTCCGCCCGTTTTTGATCCCCGCTGCCGAGGTAGAGGGCGTGTTTGCGGCGGGCCAGTTCGGCGTTTACGCCGATGCGCTCTTCCAGTTCGTTGTAGGTGGCCAGAGCGCCCCTGATGTCCTGGTCTCGAACCTGGAAGGCGGCTCGCTCCAGGTAGAGTTCGGCTTCGGTCGGGTAGGTCTTGATCAGTCGGCCGTAGAGTTCGGCCCCCTCCTCGTACTTGCCGGCCGAGCGGTAGAGTTCGGCTAAAAAAGCGGCGTACACCTCGTTTTCCCGCAGTTCGAAGGCGCGTTCCATGGCCGAGATCGCTTCCGGGCTACGTCCGGCGGCGTGTTGAAGGCGGGCCAGCTCGAAGAAAGCGGGATCGTTGCGGGGGTCGCCTTCCGTGATTTCCCGGAACATGGCGATGGCCGCGTCGGTCTTGCCCAGCAGCGCCTCCCGCTTGGCCTCGATGAAAGCTTTTTGGGCGTTTACCGCGGCGGCGGAGGTCTCTCCCTGGGCGAAGAGGGTAGTAGTCGTCAGAAGCAGCAGGGGAAGAAGCAGGCGCATGAACTTGCTAACGTTCGGGGGGGGCTCGGTAGTTTACTCGGCCCGGATGCCATTGTGCTCAGTCGACCACCGTGATCTTCATCATATTCAGCCGGCCGCGCTTTTCCAGCGGCATACTGCCGGTATTGACGATCATATCGCCACTCTGTACGTGGCCTTTGTCGCGCAGGATATTGGTCACGTCCTCCACCGTTTCGTCGGTACCTACGAAGCCGTCGTAGTAGAAGCAGCGAACGCCCCAGCACAGGTTAAGGGTGCTGAGGATTTCGGGCAGGTCCGAGAAGATGTAGATTTTCGAGCTGGGCCGGAAGCTGGAGAGCTTGAAGGCGGTATATCCCGTGCGCGTCAGTCCGGTGATGGCGCGTGCCCCGACGTTCTGGGCGGCCCAGGCGGCGGCGGAGGTGACCACGTCGCTGATGAAGGTACCGCTCTTCGCATTCGATTTGGGGCGCTTGGTGCCGATCTCATAGACCTTCTCCGCCTCCTCGATGATGCTATTCATCCACTTCACGACCAGGGCGGGGTGGGCGCCTACGCTGGTTTCCCCGCTGAGCATGACGGCGTCCGTACCGTCCAGTACGGCATTGGCCACGTCGGTGACTTCGGCGCGGGTGGGGCCGGGGTTGGTGATCATGGAGTCCATCATCTGGGTGGCCACGATGACGGGGCGGGCCCGCTGGATGCACTTCTTGATGATGTCCTTCTGGATGATGGGGAGCCGCTCCATCGGCATCTCGATTCCGAGGTCGCCGCGGGCTACCATGATACCGTTGGAGTGCTTGATGATCTTGTCGATGTTGTCGATCGCCTCGGGCTTTTCGATCTTGGAGATGATCTTGGCCTGGTGGCCGGCCCGGTCGATATGCTGGCGCAGCTCCTTGCAATCCTGAGGGTGGCGCACGAAGCTCAGCGCGATCCAGTTGATCTGCGGGATGGTGAGGATGTACTGCAGGTCCTCCATGTCCTTTTCCGTCAGGCTGGGCAGGCTGATCTTGGTATTCGGCAGGTTGACCCCCTTGTTCGATTTGAGGGTGCCGGGATAGAGGGCCTTCAGTTTGACGGTGTCACGGGCGTTGGTATCGACTACTTCGAAGACCAGGGTGCCGTCGTCTACGAGCACACGCTCGCCCACCGTCACATCCTGGGCAAATTGGGCATAGCTCATGTACACCCGCTCGGCATTACCGACACACTCTTCATTCACGAAGGTCACGATCTGTCCCTCCTTCAGTTCCAGCCCGTCGCCTTCCATTTGCCCTACCCGCAATTTCGGCCCCTGCAGATCGGCCAGGATACCGATATGAACGTTGCGTTCCTCATTAATGCGCAGGATGCGGTCGACGACGTTCTTATGGTATTCATGGTTCCCATGGCTGAAATTGAGCCGAAAAATATCGACGCCGGCTTCCACCAGGCTCATCAATCCGTCGTAGGAGCTACAGGCCGGGCCTACGGTCGCAACGATCTTAGTATTCTGGTGGTCGGTCATCGGGGAGGGGGAGTTTGATGTGCTAGTTAGCTTAAAAATTACAATATCGGTGTTTTTGAAGTCTTGTAGTATGAAGTCGGAAGTATGCAGGTGATTGCGAGACTTCCGACTTCCGACTTCGTACTTCATACTTCATACT
>CAZKPE010000036.1:0-19582 GCA_964554545.1 uncultured Lewinella sp. | reverse complement strand
AGCAGGTCGGCGGCTTCGGCGCGGGCCATGCGCTCGTAGTAGGCCGGGGGAAAGTCGTCGGTGATCTCCTCGTAGGGTTTATTCAGAAAGAGGGCGTCTCCCCTAGCCGTAGTAATGTCGAAGCGGCCGCTATCCTTCGGTACCGAGGCGGGCTCGACGGTCAGTTCGCCGCCGCGGAAGCGATCGGGTATGGCATCCCAGAACGACTGGATGCGCTTGGGGCTCAGGGGCTTGACACTATAGACCGCCAGATCGGGGACCAACGTCGGCTGCTGCAGCAGGCTACGGCCGAGCCAGTTCTTGCGGTGGGGCAGGGGCATGGCCGAGACGTAATTGTCGCCCTCGACCAGCAGGTCCCATTCTTTGGCCGTGGCGTTGAGGAACCAGTCGTAGCCGTACAGACTGCCGTTAGTGGCGAAGTGCACGCAACTATTGTAGAGCTGCTTGTCGATCTCGGCCTGGGGTACGAAGCGTATATCCATAGCCCTATAAACAAGCGGGCGGCAAAAGGTTAGTCGATCTTCACCTCCCGTTCCGGGCCACGGGCCGCGGCGGTCTTCGGGGCGTCGATGACGAGGATGCCGTCGGCGAAGCGGGCGGTGATGGCGGACTGGTCTACCCGCTCACTCAGTTCGAACCACCGCTCGAAGCTTTTGATGGGGTACTCCTGCAGGAGGAAGTCGGGGCGGTCCTCCTCCGGGGTGCGGGTGCCGCTGATGTAGATGTGGTTGCCGGTCAGGGCGATACGGACGTTCTCTTTCGCGAAGCCGACGCAAAAAACGTGGGCGCGGAAGCCCGTCTCCGTCTCGGCAATGTTTACCGGTACGTTGTGTTTAGGGCGGCGGGGGCCGTACTGGGGGCGGCGGCGACGGCCGCGACCGGATATGTGCTGGTGCATGTTTGGGTATTTTGTTGGGGTAGACGCGACCGGAAGGTCATTACTCTATTCCGGGCCGAAATAATCCGCGTAGGTATCCGACAGCAAGTCCCGGAGGCGACGGCGGGCGTAGCCCTTACGGGAGATCGCCGTTTTGAGGGGAACACCCAGATCGTCAGCGATCTCGCGTAGGGTCTCCCCCTCCAGTTCGTTACGGACGAATACCTCCCGCTGGGTTTCCGGGAGGAAGGCGAGGGCTTCGTCGATCTCGTCCATTAGGTCATCGGGGTCGCGCGCGTCGGGTAGTTCGGTTGCCGGTTCGGTCTGTTCGCTTACGTCCAGGAAGTCGGGGCGGCGGGCGCGGTGGCGGTAGTGGTCCGTCAGGCGGTTGCGGGCGGCGCGGTACAGCCAGGCGCGGGGGTCGGTCAGATGTTGGCTGGCCAGGGTAGTGGCGAGGGAAGCCCACAGTTCCTGCAAAATATCGTCGCGCTCGGGGGCGGGGACGCGGGTGCCGACGAAGTCAGAAATTTCGTGGGCGTAGCGCGCGTAGTGGCGGGTCCATTCTTCGTGTCCGGGCTCGGGGTACATGGATCAGGGTAGACGGATCGCAGGGGGAAATACTCTACACGGCAGCAAATTTTTGGAAATAATTTGGCGTGGTAACTCACACCTCCCCGCTGACCGGAGCTAAAGGGATAAAACCACGTACTTTTTACCGTGACCGTCCCTCTACAATTCCCCCCGGATGTACTGGCCGCCTGCCGGCGGGGTGACATCCGGGCACAGGAAGAAGTCTACCGGGCCTGCTTTCCGGTACTGTTGCCAGTGGGCCTACGGTATCTGGGCGACCGAGCCACGGCGGTAAGCGTACTCAACCAGGCCATGCTGAAGGTCTTTCGCCTGCTGCCGAATTACCGGGAAGAGGGTAAACTGGAAGGCTGGCTGACCACTATCATGCGCCGGACGATCCTGACCTACATCCGCGACGAGCGACGGGCCCAACGCAGCACCCTCGACCGCAGTTTCACCTGGCCCGCCTCGGTTCCGAATCGGGCCCTGTCGGAGCTGGCCGTCGCTGATATCCTAAAACTACTGCACCGGCTGCCGGATCACCTGCGGGTGGTGTTCAACCTGGTGGTCTTCGACGGCTATACGCACGCCGAGGTAGCCCGGGAGCTGGCGATCGCGGAAACGGCGAGCCGCTACCGGCTGAAGAAAGCGCGCGAGCTACTCCGCGGTCACTACCGCCAGACGCACGGCGAACAAGAATCTGCCCTATGAGCCAAGCGAACTACGAAACGAAGTGGCGGGAACGGCTGCAGGATTACCGCCCGGAAGCCAGCGATGCCGACTGGCTGGAAATGCGGAACGTCCTGTCGCAGCCCCCGCTGCCCGGGTCGACCCCCGGTGGCGGAAGCTGGGGTTACTGGCTGCTTGTGCCGGTGCTGATTGCGGTGGCCGGATACGTTCTGTTTACAGACGACCCCGTCCCGGAACCGCGGGAGGAAGTTACGGTCACCGCCCCGCCCCCGCCGGAGCCCGTACTCGTCGATCCCTTACCCCGAATTGCACCTCCGCCGATTCGGCCTGCTTCCCCTCCCCCGGTTTCGGTTGCCGTTGAGGTCGCTACGGAAGTTTCGGTCGAGATTGCACCCGCGCCCCGCCGCCCCGCCGCACGTATGATACCCCAGCTACCGCTCGTCAATCCGCCCTTCCCGGTCGTTTCCCAAACCGCTGACTGGCGCGTGAAACAGTTGAAGGTCGACCCACCAAGTGAGCGTAAAGGCTCCGCCGCCGACTATTATCCCCCTACCCGGATCCGAAACTGAGCCAATCATGCGAAATCTCCTTACAATCCCGATTTTGGCCCTGTACTCCCTAGGACTGACGGGGCAGTCGACCGACACCCTGCCTGCATTCCAGCTCACCTACGGGCTCACGGTCTGGCAGCCCGGATTGTACGTCAGCCCCTACTTTCAGGATGCGATCACTGCGAATTACAATCCGGGCATTTCGCTAAACGTAGAGGCCCGCGTCGGCAGGGGATTCAGTTGGATTGGGACCGTAGGAACGGAAAAGCGCACCGACCGGGCTATCTACGGCACGGATCTGCCCCTACCCGTAACCCGGCCACCGGGATCGGACGGAGGCGACATCACTACCCGGTCATTCCCGGGCGTCAACCGGCAGTGGCGGCGCTACTATCTGGGACTGGGCGGGCAGGTGAACCTGCGGATCGGTCGCGGTGACCTCAGCCTGCAATTGACCGGGAATTTCGGCCCTGACTTCTTCCGGGACGTCGTCTCGGCCGGGGATCTCGAGCTGCGGCGAAGGGGAACGCAGGTGCTTCCGCCCCGGGGGCTCTTCGGATCGGCGACGCTGCACTACGGTCCGGTATGGCAGACCGGAGCACGGAGCCAGCTGGCCTACGCCTACTGGGTCGATCAGCGCTTCGCCATTCAGCTGGGGGCGTACATCAGCGTGCGGGGTGGGCTGACGCTGGGCAAGGAGGTTAGGGGGGATGTTCCCCGCTACCAGCTGCGGAAGATTGAGTTCACCGACGATATCCGCCCGGCGGTAGATAATTACCTGCTTCCCCTACGGGAGGATCTCCCCCCGGTCGATCCGACGGAGGAACTGTGGGAAACCGGCCTTTCCCTCGGCTTCATTTACAAACCGCGGTAACCCATGATCCCAATGCGAACGCGTATCCTCTTTTCCCTATTGGCGATAACGTATTTTCCCGTCCTGACGGCCCAGCTTTCCGTAGCGGTAGAAACGGCTTACGGCGCCGCCATAGAAGACGGGCCGGGCCCCGACACGTGGGGCAACAAAACTTCCCTTGGGGTTTCCCTGCTGTATGCCGTCAAAAGCCGATTCTTTGATCAGCTACGGCTCACCGCCGCCTATCACCGAACCGGTGGGCTGGTGAGCGTGCGCCACTTCAACGAGGTCGTGGATCCGTTCGAAATCGGAGACCCCCCGACGATAGTAAGTTTGCGGGCCTACGTTCCCGATTACCGCAGCATTTCGTTAGGGGTGGCCCTAGAAGGGCCGTTCTTCGTGGATCGCTGGCCCCGGTTGCGGGGGAGTGGGGGGGTGGGCGTGATACGAAACCAGCGGCGGAGCCCGACGATAGAGTGGTACGAACAGTCGCTGGATGGGGAGCAGCTGGGACCCTTCGGTCTATTCGACTCAGACCAGTTTTTGCTGGCGGACGGTCGGATCACCCGTTGGAGCCCAAGCCGGCCAGATTTGCAAGAGACTTATTTCGTTGCGAATGCGCTAAAGCGGTACCAAGTTTATTTGGACAGTCGGCTAGGGTACGAACTGACCTCCTATCTCCAGGTTTCTATTCAGTATACCGCAATAATCGGGACGGTGGGTAAACGCTACTCGGACGGAGATGCGGGCGCGCTTTTAGGGTGGATGGAGTATCTTCAGTTCGGGGTGGCGGCTACACTCTAGCCGAAGAGTCGTTGCTCTTTTTTCCGTAGCACCAGGCGGGGAGCCATATCCGCGGCGGTAGACAAGTGCTCTGTCGCCGGCTGGTAGTTCACGTAATGGGAAGCGATCGTAAGGGGATCGAGCGCCGCCGCGAAACGGGCCGCATCGTACTGGCTAAAGTCAGGATACAGCGAACGGAAAACGATCGAGCCGGCAATGACCCACTTGCTGTGGAAGGCGGCTACCAGAAAACGAGAGAGCATGATTTTAGTGATGTTAAATACTGTAGCAGATTATTATCTACTGATTATCAAGTATTTAACTCATCTATATCGCTGCATAGTATGCCTTAACACTTACCCCCGATTCCGCAACTCATCAATAAAGCGCGTCAGCTCCATCTCGTCGTACACCAGCACCTCCCGCGGCTTGCTGCCCTGGCTCGGCCCCACGATGCCGAGCTGCTCCATCTGGTCCATGATGCGGCCGGCGCGGTTGTAGCCGAGTTTCAGGCGGCGCTGGATCATGGAGGTGGAGCCGTGCTGCTGGGAGATGATCAGCCGGCTGGCGTCCTCGAACATATCGTCCAGGTCGGCGTAGCTCAAGGCACCCGAACCGGCCATCTCCTCGTCGGTATTGTATTCGGGCAGCAGGTAGGGCTCTACGTAGCCCCGCTGGTTGCCGATGAAGTCGATGACCTCCTCCACCTCGGGGGTATCCACGAAGGCCCCCTGCAGGCGCACCACGTCGCCGCCGTTGCTCAGCAGCATATCGCCGCGCCCGATGAGCTGGTCGGCCCCCCCGGCGTCCAGTATGGTGCGGCTGTCGACCTTGGCCGTGACCTTATAGGCCACCCGGGCCGGGAAGTTGGCCTTGATGACCCCGGTGATGATGTTGACCGAGGGCCGCTGGGTAGCAATCACCAGGTGAATACCCACCGCCCGCGAAAGCTGGGCCAGCCGCGCGATCGGCATCTCGACTTCCTTACCGGCCGTCATGATGAGGTCGGCGAATTCATCGATGATGAGCACGATGAAGGGCAAAAATTTATGTCCCTTCTCGGGGTTCAGCCGCCGGGCCACGAACTTCTCGTTGTACTCCTTGATGTTGCGCGCCGCGGCCTTCTTGAGCAGGTCGTAGCGCTGGTCCATCTCGATGCAGAGCGAGTTCAGGATGTGGATGACGCTGGTCGTCTCGGTGGTGATGGGCTCGGTTTGTCCGGGCAAAAAGGCTAAAAAATGAGCCTCCAGCTTGGCGTAGGGGAAGAGTTCGACCTTCTTCGGGTCGATCATGACGAGCTTCACCTGGCTGGGGTGCTTCTTGTACAGGATCGACATGATGATCGAGTTGATCCCGACCGACTTTCCCTGCCCCGTCGCGCCGGCCACCAGCAGGTGGGGCATTTTGGCCAGGTCGGCGATGAGCACCTCGTTCTTGATGGTCTTACCGAGGGCCAGCGGCAGGTCCATCTTGGCGTTCCGGAATTTCTCCGATTCGATCACCTCCCGCATGCTCACCATCTGGGGATTCTTGTTCGGTACTTCGATACCGATGGTGCCCCGGCCGGGGATGGGCGCGATGATGCGGATGCCCAGGGCGGCCAGGGAGAGGGCGATGTCGTCCTCCAGGTTCTTGATCTTCGAGATGCGTACGCCGGGGGCGGGCACGATCTCGTAGAGCGTCACGGTCGGCCCGATAGTGGCCCGGATCTTGGTGATCTCGATCTTGTAGTTGAGCAGCGTCTCGATGATCTGGTCCTTATTGGCTTCCAGTTCGGCGCGGTCGACTTCCTGCTCCTTGCCGCTGTCGTGGTCGGCCAGCAGTTGCAAGTGGGGCTTTTCGTAGCTGGGCAGGTCCAGGGTCGGGTCGTAGGGCTCGCTGTGGTCGGCGTTCTCTTCGGTGACGGCCAGGCTGGTGTCGATGCCATCGTCGCCGTCGGCCACGGTCAGGTTGTCGCCGCCGGGGGCCAGGGGGTCTTTGCTTACCAGGGTGAGGTCGCCGACGCTCTCCAGCGGGATTTGAATCTGGTCGCCACGGGTCTGCTCTTTTCCCTGTTCGGAGAGCGTTTTGGGGCCGGCCACCTCGAAGTCACTGTTATCGCCGGGTTGCAGGGCTCTGCGGGCGGCGGGCTCGTTGCGGCTACTTGCAAGGGGAGGGGAGGGCGCGGACGCAGGTGCGGGCTTAGCGGAAGAACTTCGGGCGGACTTCCTTCCAAGGCGGAACAGCTCCGAAAAGTGGTCCACTACGTCGTTGCGGATTTGTCGGGGGGAACCGTTGAAATCGATGCGGGCCTCGAAGATGAGGTACAGTCCGAACAAAAGCAACAGCAGCAGAATGACCCCAAAACCACCAAGCACTCCGCTGAGGTGGCTGACCAGGTAGTCGCCCACGCCGCCGCCGATGGGGAAGTCCGTCCAGGCTCCGAAGAAGAAGCTCAGCAACACCGACATCCCGATCGTGAGCAGCATCAGCTTGACGAACAGGTTGGCCATCGGCTTCAACGAGGACCTACGCAGCCGGTTCAGGCCCAGCCGCGCCAGGAAGTACACCACGATGAAGCTCGGCAGCCCGAAGCAGAAATAGATGAAGAAGTTGCTCAGGAAGGCCCCCAGCCGCCCGAGCCAGTTATCGACCGTGGCAGCATCCTCACTCAGCAGCTTCCAGCTGAAGCGCAGCACTCGGTCCTGGTCGATCTTCCAGGTGAAAAGGTAGCTGACGAAGGCGATGCAGAGGTAGACGGACAGGAACAGCAGCAACAGGCCGAACAGCTTCGGGATACGCTCGTCCCGCAACCCCATCCGGAGCCCGAGTTGGTTACCTGATTTTTTCGTTTTCGCCATAGGAAAGTGGTCCGGTTGGGGCCGGCGGCGAAATTACGATAAAGATTCTATGCCGTTCTCCGTCGTCCGCGCCCCCGGCCCCGTCCACGCCCGCCCTGTTGCCCTTTCTTCTCCGCCCATTTCCGGGCCGGGACCAGTGGGGTAGGGTAGCTGGCCCCGAGTCGCAGATCGTAGCGCGACTGCTCGGCATCGGAGAGGGTGTCCGGGCGGTGAATATGGTCGGTGGGGACTTCGCGGAGTTCCGGGCACCAAAGTTTGACGTACTCCCCTTCTGGATCGTAGCGTTCGGCCTGACTGAGGATATTGAAGTAGCGATTCTCGCGCGGATCGGTACCGACGCCGGCTACGTAATTCCAGTTGCACCAGTTGCTGGTCACGTCGTAGTCGATCAGGATGTGCTCGAAGTATTCGGCCCCCATCCGCCAGTCGACCTTCAGGTCTTTGACGAGGTAGCTGGCCACGTTCTGCCGGCCGCGGTTGCTCATGAAGCCGGTACGGGCGATCTCACGCATGTTGGCGTCGATGAAGGGGGTGCCGGTCTGCCCGTCCACCCAGCGGCGGAACAGCCCCGCGTCCTGATTCCACTCCGGGCGATCGCCGCCGCTTTCGCGGAAACCGTTGCGGTGGAAGATGCGGTTGCCGTGCTTTTTGCCCATGAGCCGGAAGAAGTCCCGCCAGAGGAGTTCGAAGATGACCCAGTAGGTGCTGTCGTTGGCCCCATTCTTAGCCTCGTAAGCTTTCACCTCGGCGTAGATGCGCTTGGGGCTGAGGCACCCCTGGGCCAGCCAGGCGCTAAATTTGGTGCTGTAGTCGCTGCCGATCAGTCCATTGCGGGTTTCCTTATACGTAGCGACGGCGTGACTGTCGAAGAGGTAGTAGGCCAGTCGATCCAGGCCGGCGGTTTCTCCGCCCTTCCAGTTGATGGCCGCCCGTTTATCCTCCACGGGTTCGGGGATGCCGAAGTCGGCCAGCGTGGGGATCTCTCCGGGGGCGATGCCGCTATCTTCCACGCAAGGTATCCGGGTGGGGGTCGGCAGGGGTTCACGTACCGGGGTCAAGCGTTCGGTTTCCTTGCGGAACTGGGTGAAGGTATCCGGCGTCTGGGTGATCGGGAAGGGGAGGTCGGAGGTGTAGTAAAGGAGCTTGCCGCGGGAGTAGTAGACTTCGCGGCCGATGGCCCAGAGGTTCTGCTCGACGGCGTTTTGTATCCGGAGTTCCTCGCTGGTGCGTTCCCGATTACAGAAGACCCAGCTGCCGCGCGCTGACTGGCTCAGTTCGGGGAGGATGTCCTCGGGATAGCCGGTGCGTACTACCAGATCGGCACCGCGGTCGCGGAGGTTACGCCGTAGGTCGGCGACGCTCTCCAGCACGAAGCGGGCCCGGTGGGGGCCGATCTTTGGCAGGCCAGTGTGATCGAGGGTGCCCTGCCACTCGCGGGGATCGAAAATGTACACGGGCAGGATCTCGTCGCCGTGCTTGAGGGCGTCGGTGAGGGCTTCGTTGTCGTGTAGCCGCAAGTCGCGCCGAAACCAGACGATAGCCGCTCGTTTGCTCATGGGGAAGATGGGTTTTGGTCTTTGGCAAAGTAACCGGAGGGGGTAGTGATGGTTGTGGGAATAGTGTCAAACCGAAGGTTACTTCTCGTACCTTCCCCCCTATGCGTATTTTTCTTGTTTTACTACCCGTCATCGCTTGCACCTGCGCCCGCGCCCAGGAAGCCTACCGGACGATTGAAAATTTGAGCTACCGGGCCGACAGTACGGAGGCCTACATCCGGGAACGTTGCGTACTCGACCTCTACCACCCCACCGACAGCAGCGGTTTTGCGACGATGATCTTCTTCCACGGTGGCGGACTGAGCGGTGGTGGCAAGTACATTCCGGAGGCCTGGCGGGAGAGCGGGATCGCCGTCGTCGCGCCGAATTACCGCCTCCACCCTCATGTGCGAAATCCGACCTACACCCGCGACGCCGCCGCCGCCGTGGCCTGGGTGATGGAGCACATCGCGGAGTATGGGGGTGACCCGGGAAAGATCTTCGTCAGCGGTCATTCGGCCGGCGGCTACCTGACCAGCATGATCGGGCTCGATACGAGCTACCTCGCCGAATACGGCCACCACCCCGACAGCCTGGCCGGCCTGATCCCCTTCAGCGGGCATACCATCAGCCACTTCACCCCGCGCAAGGAAGCCGGGCTGGACTGGAACGACGTGCGGGTGGATCGGTATGCGCCGATCTGGCACTTATCGAACAAGGACTGGGCGAGCACACCCCCGCTGCTCTTGATCACCGGGGACCGGGAGCTGGAGCTGTATGGTCGCTACGAAGAGAATGCCTACTACTGGCGGATGCTGCAACTGAGCGGCCATCCGCGGGTGGAACTGCACGAACTCGAAGGCTTCAACCACGGCGGAATGGTGGAGCCGGCCACCTTACTCGCGCTCGCCTTCCTGCGGGCGGAGCTCCGCTGAGTTGGGGGTAGGGACCCCCGTTGTCTCGGGAGTCGGGCTCATTTCCAGGCGGGTCTTGGGCAGGTGCTCGGGATAGTGCTCCTGGATCCAGGCGATGAGATGTTCGCGGACGGCGCAGCGCAGGTTGAAGGTGTTGCCGGAATTGGCCCCACTGGCGATGATTCGGATGGTCATGACGTCAGCGTTGTTGTCGGTCACGGCCACCCCGAAAACCTCCTTGTCCCAGAGTTCCTGCTCTTCGACGAAGCGTTTGGCTTCCTCGCGCAGGGCGGCCACCGGAAAGGTGTAATCGACGTACATGAAGACGCTGCCGATGAGTTGGGTGGTGGAGCGGGTCCAGTTTTGGAAGCTGTCGTCGATGAAGGTGTTCAGGGGCACGATCAGGCGGCGGAGGTCCCAGATGCGTAGGGTCACATAGGTGAGGGTGATCTCCTCGACGATGCCGAATTCCCCGTTCACGATCAGCGCGTCGTTGATCCGGATGGGTTGGGTGAAGGCGATCTGGAAGCCGGCCAGGAGGTTAGCGATCGATTTCTGGGCGGCGAAGCCGATGATGATGCCGCCGACCCCCGCCGAAGTGAGCAAGCCGGTACCGATACTGCGCACGGCGTCGAACTGCAACAGGATGAAGGCTGCCGTAACGATGAAGACCACGATGCCGATGATGCGCTCGATGTACTGCAGCTGGGTGAGCACCTTGCGCTCGTGAAAATTGACCGTATCATCGATGCCGTAGCGATGGCGTACCGTATCGGCCCCGATACTCACGACACGAATGAGTAGCAGCCCGCCGCAGATATAGAGGATCGTACGGGCTACGGCGATACCGACATCCAGGTACCAGGGGTCGAGGCTTATCCCCTCGGCGTCGACCTCCCGCAGACCGCCCCAGAAAGTGACCGTCAGGGCCAGGGTGAGGAACCAGAAGAAGGCGTTGCGTGCGCGTTTGGCAAGCTTGTCCAGGGTAAAATTCTCCGTTAGTCGGACCGTCTTACGCAGAACCGTGAAGATGACCAGCGTGGCCACGGTGGAGATCAGCAGAGCAACCCCCAGCAGGATGGCCATTTGGATGAACAGGGGGGTAGCGTAGATGTATTCGGTAATCTCGTTCATCAGTCATTCGGGCTTCGTCAAAAGGGAGGAACGAGGGAGCCCGACCGCGGTTCGCTCACTCCCGTTCTTCCGGGGGCAGGACGTGCAGGTGAACGACCTCGATGCGGGTGTTACTGACCTCCAGCATCCGAAAATTGAAGCCCTCCAATTCCAGGCTTTCGTCCTGGTCGGGCACTCGCTCGGCCGTGGTGACGATAAAGCCGGAGAGTGTCTGGTAGTCTCCTTCCGGCAGGCCGATCTCGTACTTATCGTTGAGGTAGCTGATCTCGAGGCGGCCGCTGAACTTATAGTAGCCATTGCCCTCGTCGACCTCCACGTAGTCGTCTTCGTCGTACTCATCCTCGATCTCCCCGAAAATCTCTTCCAGCAGATCTTCCATAGTGACGATGCCGGCGATATTGCCGAACTCGTCGACCACGCAGGCGATGCTCAGCTGCTCCTTCACGGCGCGGTCCAGCACGTCGGCGACCCGGGCCACTTCGGGGATGAAGGTGAGCTCCAGGATACACTGGCGGACGGTTTCGGGAAATTCCAGCAGCTGCTGGTGGTGGACGTAGCCCAGCACGTTGTCGGCATCCCCGTCGATGACGATGATGCGACTCAGGTGGGTGTCGATGATCTTTTGTTCGAGTTCGGCTACGGTGGCGCTTACATCGATGGTCTCAATTTCCGTGCGGGGCACCATGCAATCGCGGATACGGACGTCGGCCAGGTTGAGCGCATTGCCGAAGAGTTTGGTGTCGATGGCCGCCTCCTGCTCCTCGCTGGTCTGGCTGCGGTTGACGAAGTTTTCCAGGTCCAGTCGCGTCAGTACGGTGTCGAGTTCCTCGCTGGGGCGTTTGAAGAAAAGCCGCAGCACCCAGTCGCTGACCGTGGTCATAATGACGCTGGGCAGGTACAAAAGCGCCTGCAGGAATCGAAGCGGCAGGGCCCAGAAGTAGAGGGCGTTGTCGGAGTACATCCGGAAGATGGTCTTGGGGACGTACTCCCCGAAGATCAGTACAATGAGGGTGATCGTGAGGGTGTTGATCAGGAGTAGGACCAACTCCGAGCTGATGCCCAGGTAGGAGGCAAAAAGGTAAGTGAGGGGAACGGTGATCAGGGAAGTGAAGGCAACCAGGGCGATGTTGTTGCCCACCAGCATCGTACTGAGGAACTGGGCCGGCCGCTCGAACCAGCGCGTCAGGATGCGACTGCGGGTGTTGTTGCGCTTCTTTTTCAGCTCGACCCGCAGCTTATTCGCCGAGACGTAGGCGATCTCCGAGCCGCTGAACAGGGCCGAAAGCAGGAGACAGGCAATAATGGCCAGGGCCAGCATCATCCGCTGAAGTCAATTTCGGTGTTGTCCCCGATATTGAGGCTGTGGCGCATGCCGCCGATACTGGCATCGTTACCGACTACCGACTGCCGCAAAACGATGTCGTAGATGCGGGCGTAGTCCCCGATGATGGAATCGGAAACGATGGCGTTTTCCAGCCGCGTATTGGCACCGACCGTCACGTGGGGCCCCACGATCGAGTTGCTGATGTCGCACTCCGGGCCGATGTGGACAGGATGGATAATGATGCTGTTGTCGTAGGGCGGCGGATCGTCGGTGGCGAAGCCGGGCCGGTCCAGAAAGATGGCATTGGTCTGTAGCAGCACCTCCCGGCGGCCGCAGTCGAACCAGTTATCCACCCGGATGGTGCGTAGCTCGGTCCCCCATTCCAGCATTCTGGCCAGGGCATCGGTGAGGGGGTATTCGCCGATGCTGCGAATCCCCTCCCGCAGATTGTGCTCGCAGGCTTCGATAAACTGGCTGACCTCCCGGATCTTGTAGCAGCCCACCATGGCCAGGTTGGATTTCGGGATGACGGGCTTCTCGATCAGCCCCCGGATATTGCCGTCGCGGTCCCGCTCCACCACCCCGAACTGCCGGGGGTCCTCGACCGTCTTCACGCCCAGGCAGCTGACCGGCGAATCGATGAACTCGCTCAGGTCGGCATCGATGATGGCGTCCCCGAAAAAGATGATGATCTCATCGGCATCCGCGTAGTGGTCGCGGGCCAGGTGGAGGGCGTGAGCCGAACCCAGCCGTTCTTCCTGGGTGACGAAGGTGGTGGATAGCTGGGGATAAACCCGCTCCACGTAGGCCCGTATCTTATCGCCGAGGTAACCGATGATGAAGACGAACTCGCGCACCCCCAGGCCCACCAGCTGGTCGACGATAAAGCTGAGGATGGGCTTGCCGGCTACGGGAATGAGCGGCTTAGGCTGGGTGTAGGTCAGCGGCCGCAACCGCATGCCCGCCCCGGCTACGGGGATAACGGCTTTCATATTTCCCCCTTCAGCTTTTTGTGGACCACCTCCATTTTAGAGTTGACGCGTAGCTTCCGGTAGATATTCTTGATGTGGTCCCGTACGGTCTCGATACTGATGTTGAGGCGCTCCCCGATCTCGCGGTAGGACAGGTTGTCGACGAGGCCCTGGACGATGTCGAGTTGGCGGGCGGTGAGCTGATTGGCCGGCGCGATGCGTTGCTTCCGGCGTTGCTGATTGTGGTGGGCCACCACCTGGCGGGCGATACTGGGGCTCATGTAGCTGCCGCCACGGTGGACGGTGATGACCGCATCGCGGATGATGGTGGGATTGACGCGCCGCTTGCTGATGTAGCTGACCGCCCCGGCCTGCAGGGCCCGGAAGATGTTGTCGCTGTCGTCGCTGTTGGTCAGCATGATGATGTCCAGATCGGGCCAGCGATCCAGGAGGCGGGGGATGCCCGCGATGCCGTTCATGCCAGGCAGCATGATGTCAAGCAGCAGGGTCGTGAGTTCGGTCCCGGCGGCAACCTTCTCCAGGAATTCCTCCACGGAAGTGGTCGCCCGGACGATGCTCACCTCCCGGTTGCCTTCGAAGCATTCGGCGATGCTGGCCAGCATGATGGGTTCGTCCTCGATTATACCCAGGTGGATCATAGGATGGTTGCTTTAGACTTCAGCGGCCCGACGGTTGCGGTAGGCGACGGCCCCCCGGTACACAAGCAGGCAGAACAGCAGTACGCCCGCCCCAAGGTACAGATAACTCAACTCTCCCACCCGGCCGTAGACCGCGGTAAATACGATGGTAACGAGAAAGAAGGTAGGCACTTCGTTCCACAAGCGGAGTTGCCAGGCCGAAAGTGGCCGCGCTCCGGCCTGCATCGGTAGCATGATCCGGTACTTAGTGTAGAGCTGGTAGCCGACCAGCAGTACGACCGCCGCAAGTTTCAGGTGTAGCCAGCCCGGGGTGCCGGACTGAAAGTAGGCGGGGTTCCAGCCCACCATCAGCACCCCGCCGACCCAGGTGATCATCATCGCCGGGTTCGTGATGATGCGGTATACGCGATCTTCCATGCCCCGGTACTCTTGCCGGAGCACCTCGGCCCGGACGTCCGCCAGGGGATCGTCAGCATCGGCCACCGTATCGGTCTCGGCATGATTGACCAGCAATCGACCCAGGAAGAACAGGCCAGCGAACCAACTGATGAAGCCGACGACGTGAAGGGCCTTGGCGAAAAGAATGACGGACATAAGGGCGTTCGGAAAGAAATTGAGGTAGCGTGCACCGAACACCGGGCGGGATACGATAGTTAATCAAGCGTGCCTGGATAGAAAGTCTTTTGACCAGTATCTAACATTCGTTCATTGCACTCCCGGTTATCCACGCTCGGGAAATGCTTAACCCTATCCGTTCTTTCACCATAGCATTATGAAATTAGATCAATTACTCGGCAAGGTTTTCCTCGTCCTCCTTCTCATCGCGCTCCTTTTCGGCTAAGTTTTTCCGACCCCGTCCCTACCTTTGGGGCAGATGGTTGCCCCCCCCAAGATCAGCATCGTCGTTCCCGCCTATAATGAGGCGACCACTATCGCCCGGGTGCTGGACCGACTGCGAACGGTAGTGTTCGTCAATGGGCTCGACCGGGAAGTGATCGTCGTCGACGATGCCTCCACCGACGACACCGGCGGGGTGGTCCATCGCTACCAGTCCGACCATCCCGATCTGGAACTGAGCTACTTCCGACATTCCGCCAACCGGGGCAAGGGAGCGGCCCTGCATACGGGCATTGCCCAGGCCACCGGCGACTACCTCATCATACAAGACGCCGACCTGGAGTACGACCCCCGCGAGATCAACGATCTCTTGCCTCCACTACTGGAAGGCCACGCCGACGTCGTCTACGGCAGTCGCTTTCAGGGTAGTAAACCCCACCGCATCCTCTTCTTCTGGCACACCATCGGCAACCGTTTCCTGACTACCCTCAGCAACGCCTTCAATAACCTCAATCTGACGGATATGGAGACCTGCTATAAACTCTTCCGTACCCGTCACCTGCAGTCCCTGCACCTGAAAGAGCAACGCTTCGGCTTCGAGCCCGAGGTGACGGCCAAGATCAGCCGCATTCCCGGCATCCGCATTTACGAGGTCGGCATCAGCTACTACGGGCGCACCTACGAGGAAGGCAAGAAGATCGGCTGGCGGGATGGGGTGCGGGCGATCTGGTGTATCGTGAAGTATGGGGTGTAATTTTTTTTGCCCACAGAGGGCCTTCGGCCTATCACGGAGGGGGCACAGAGTTCCACAGAGTACGCCCGCTCCAACGCCTCCGTGCAACTCCGTGCCAAACTCTGTGCTCGCCTAAGGGGCGCTCTGTGGGCTAACCCTTATTCCACCGAGAACAGACTTTCATCAACCTCCGCATTCACCACCGCCTCCGTCACCTTCATTTCGATGGGGAAGGGGGCCATACCAACCATCGTCATGGAGTAGGGGAATAGGACACCATTGAGTTCTTGGTAGTCCCCCAGGTCCATGGTCACGCTGGGGCCGCCCTCGCCCTGGCTCTGTACCATGCGGATCTGCAGACCGGTCTCGGGGTCGAAGTAGTGGCGGGTCCCGCTGGGTTGGCGTACGACGTAGGCCGCCGTCCCGTTCACGTCTTCCGTCCCCTCCAGCGTAAGTTCGTTGGCCCGGTCCACGAGTGAAGCGACGGGGAAAAGCTGCGCCTGATCCTTCAGCGCGGCAACCAATTCGTCGCTCTGGGGTACCGTCTGCCCCTGAGCAACCACTTTTGTCTGACCGCGGTCGTAGCGCTGGTCGGCCAGTACCATGGGGCCCATACTGGTTTGACTGCTCATACGGTCGCCACCGGACTTCACCATGGTTTGGGTGATGGTTTGCCCCTGTACGGAAGCTTCCATTACGATGCGGTAGTTCTCGATCTTCTCCAGGGCGTCCTGTCCGCCGATAGCGTCCACGTACTGCTCAATGACTTGGCCGGCGGTCAGGTCTTCCGGTACCGCCGCCGTGGATTCCTCGACGGGCATGCCGTTCACGTCGAAGTATTCCACCTCCCCGCTGCTGGCGAAACGGGCCAGTTTATCGGCAATGGCTTTATCGCCGACCACGATGATGTACATGCGCTCCGGATCGAGCAGGTCGCGGGCGATCTCGTGCATGTCGTTGACGCTGGTGGCCTCTACCGTCTGCAAGTACTCGGGGTAGTAGTCGCGGTCCAGGTCGTAGCGCACCGTGTTCAGGGCGTAGCCGGCGATCCGCTGGGGGCTCTCCAGTGCGCGGCCGAAATTACCGTAGGTCTGGGCGGTGGCGAAGTCCAGTTCCTCCTCGGTAATGGTATTGGCCACCAGCCGGTCCAGCTCGTAGACGAACTCGGTCACGGCCGAGTCCGTCACTTCGTTGCGCACGTTGGCGTAGGCCTGGAAGCTACCCACGTAGGGGTCGTCGTTAAAACTGCTGTAGGCTCCGTAGGTGTACCCTTTGTCCTCACGCAGATTGGCGAATAGCCGACCGTTGAAGCCACCACCCAGAATGACGTCGAGCAGACCGGCCCGTACGGCCTCTTTGGTTCCGGGCTCCAGTTCGATCGTCTGGGCCAGAACGACATTCGACTGCACGGCACCGGCGCGGGGTACGAAGGCCACGCGTACGCCATCCGGACGGGCGGGAGTGGGGAAGGTCGGTACGGGAACCGCCTTCCGCTCCCAGTTGCCGAAGTGCTTTTCGGCCAGCCAGCGGGCATCCTGCGGCGTAAGGTCGCCCACCATGACGAGGTAGCTGCGGTTGGGAACGAAGTAGGTGTCGTATACCTCTTTGACGATTTCCAGGGTGACGCTGTCCAGAGTGGCTTCGGTGACCTGCTCGCCGTAGGGGTGGTTCGCGCCGTAGGTCAGCACCTGCCGCACCCGGCTGGCAATGGCCTGGGGGTTGGATAGTTGCTGCGCCAGTCCGGCCTTCGTGTCCTCCTTCACCTTCTGCCACTCGTCTTCGGGGAAGCGCGCGTCCAGGATAATGTCGGCCATGAGTTCGATGACATCCTCTTTGTACTTACTGATCGTAGAGGCATAGGCACCCGATCCGCTGGTGCTGATGTTCGCGCCGATGAATTCAATGGCCTCATCGATCTCCTCCTTGCTCATCGTGGAGGTGGCCCGCCGCAGCATACCGCCGAGCAGCTGCTGGGCACCGGCGTAGTCCCCTTCCAGGTGGGGAGGTACGTCCACGTAGAGCTGGTAGCTGACGCGGGGGAGTTTGTGGTTTTCGACCAGGACGACCTTCAGGCCATTATCGAGGGTGAAATCCTCGAAGTCGCCGAGTTTGATCTCGGGGGCGGGGCCAGGCTCGGGGGCCGTTCTCCGGAACTCGTCCTGGCTGGGGTCGGACGTAACGGTGGGCGGGGGCGCAGGTGCGGAGGTACTTGGTGAAGTGGACGGTTTAGGCGTCCCGCAGGAAATAAGAAGCAGCAGGAACAGGGCCAACAGGCCATTCAGATGGGAAGACATAGATCGTTGGTTTTATCGGGTGGTCAGGCTATTTACTGGCGGGCTCGGGAAGCCAGTACAGGACGACGCGGTTTTCGGGGGTGTAGTATTCGCGGGCTACCCGGCGGATGTCCTCCTTGGTCACGTCCAGGTAGCGCTGGGTCTCGGTATTGATGAGGTCGGCGTCCCCTAACCACATTTCGTAGTAGGCCAGACTACGCGCGATGCTGGCCACGCTGCCGTAGCCGCTGATGGCATCCACCTCTATCTGGTTGCGGAGCTTCTGGTACTCCTTGTCGCTGATCAGATCGGTTTGTAGGCGTTCGACTTCCTCATCGAATGCATCCTCCACGGCGCGCAGGTCGGTGGTGCCGGGGCGGGTGATCGCATACGCCAGGGCGACGCCCGGGTCTTCGCTATTACCTGGGGAGCTGCCTACCTGAACGGCTAGTTGCTTTTCGTCGACCAGGGCCTTGGTCAGCCGGCTACTTTGCCCCTGGCTGAGAACTTTGTTGAGCATACTGATGGCGTAGTAGTCCGCGTCGTCGCGGCCCGTCAGCCGGTAGCCCATGATGAGGGCGGGCAGGGGCACTTTATCGTAGACGGTATCGCGGACTTCTCCGCCCAGGGGGGGCTCGACGACGGTCACGCGGGGAGGCTCGGCTCCGCTCGGGATGCCGGCGAAGTACTTCTCGACCAGGGCCTTGGTTTCTTCGATGTCGAGGTCTCCGGCGATGCTGAGTACGGCATTGTTGGGGACGTAAAAGGTTTCATAAAAGCGCTTATAGTCGGCCTCGGTGGCATTATTGAGGTCTTCCATGTAGCCGATGTTGGGGTCCTTATAAGGATGCACCTTGAAGGCGCGCTGGCCGAGCTCGAGTTGGATGGTGCCGTAGGGCTGGTTCTCGTAGCGTTCGCGCCGCTCTTCCTTGACGACCTCCCGCTGGGTCTCGACACCCACCTGCTGCACCTTCGCGTGGAGCAGACGCTCGCTCTCGATCCACAGGCCGAGCGCGAGTTGGTTGCTGGGAAGCACTTCGTAATACACCGTATAGTCGTTGCTGGTGCCCGCGTTCATGAGGCCACCGGCCCCCTGGATGTAATCGTCGATCTCGCCGCGGCCGAGGTTTTCGCTTCCTTCGAAAAGCAGGTGCTCGAAAAAGTGGGCAAAACCGGTACGCCCTTCGAAGCTATCCTTGCCGCCGACCTGGTACATGATATTGATGGCCACGATCGGGGTCGTATTATCCTGGTGCAGGATCACCTTCAGCCCGTTGTCGAGGGTGTAGCGGGTGAAATCAATGTCGGTGGTCTGGGCGGAAAGGGAAGAAAGTCCCACGAAGAGGACCGCCAGGACGGCGGTCAAGTTTCGGATAAGCATAGGGTAAGCGTTTTTTCGTCTAACGAAGTTACTGCAACCTTCGTTTACTGACTCCGGTTTCCCGATTCACCTTGCACCTGCGCCTGCGCCCCAAAGCAGTGTTTAAACCGCTCCCACGTCCTTGCGCCGCCGTTCCAGCTCCTGTTGAATGATGTGCCGTAGCCGCTTGCCGCGGTCGTGACAACGAAACCGCCCGCGGGTGTAGGTGACCGCGATCGCAAAGGCCAGAGTCAGGATGCCCAGGGCCGCCAGGGTGCCGTAGACTACCGGGACCAGCCCGAGCAGGGCGGCGACGGTGGCCGTGACCAGCATAATGGGAATGCAGGTGCCCAACCGGAAGATCAGGCGGTGGAGCTCCCGCAGACGAATGGACTCCAGGCGCAAGCGCCTTAGCAGGTGGTGCAGCTCGTAGGTGGCATAGGCACTGGCGCCCCCCGTCAGGATGAGGAGAAAATCGTCGTTGCCGGCTCGTTCGATCCGGGCGATCTGTCGGTTCCAGAAGCGGTTGCCCATCGTGGGGCTAAAATAACGGATGGGGGGCGAGGTTCAAAGGATTGAGTATAATTTCGACTATAGATGAAGGGATGCAGACCCGAGGGCGGAAGTTATTTCAAACAGGCTTGCAATTTGTAAAACAATTTGTAATATTTGCCCGGC
>CAZKPE010000035.1:23583-24211 GCA_964554545.1 uncultured Lewinella sp. | reverse complement strand
CGCGTACGCTCAGTCAGCGACCCCACCTCCTCCTGCTTTCTCTGACTACGGAGCAGGCAAGCCTGGACGACCTCTACCGCCGCTACCGTAAGGAACCCGGGCTTGTCCACGTACAGTACAATCACCGGCTCAGTCTCCGCCGGATTCCCGACGATCCACTCTACGCCCGTCAGTGGCAATTACGTAACCCCGAGCAACCAGATCATGACTACAACGTCGAAACCGCCTGGGACTACACCACCGGCGGCGTGACCATCAACGGCGACAGCATCGTCATCGCCTCCATCGACAGCGGCATCGACCTCGACCACGAAGACCTGGCCGCCAATCACTGGATGGCATCGACGACGACACCAATGGCTACATCGATGACACCTACGGCTGGAACACGGCCCTCGACAACCCGGACGTGGAGGCCGGCGGCGGGCAGCACGGCACCCCCGTCATGGGGCAACTGGCCGCCCGGGGAGACAATGGCATCGGGGTAGCCGGTATCAACTGGCAGGCCCGCGTCATGCACGTCACCAATGACTTCGACCCCCTGGAGTCGGAAGTGATGGAAGCCTACGGCTACGTGCTGGCCGCCCGCCGCCGCTATGACGCCACCGGGGGCCGGGAGGGGGCCTAC
>CAZKPE010000035.1:5673-23500 GCA_964554545.1 uncultured Lewinella sp. | reverse complement strand
CTCTGCCCCTCCGACTACCTCATCACCGCCACCAAGCTCGACCGACAAGACCGCCGCCCCGGTGACGCCGCCTACGGTGCCCGCTCGGTCGACTTGGCCGCATACGGTACGGATGTATTCACCACCCTGGACCAAAACAACTACGGCACCGTCAACGGCACCTCCTTTGCCACCCCGGCGGTGACGGGGGCGGCCGCCCTGCTCTATGCCGCCCCCTGCCGCTCCTTCGGTGATTTGCTACTGGAAGACCCGGCGGGGGCGGCCCGCTACGTCCGGGATATTTTACTCAACTCGGGCCGGCCCCTGACCAGTCTGGCTGGAGAAACCGTAACCGGCCGGGCGCTCGATATCGGTACTGCCATGGAATCGCTAGTGCGGGCGTGCGATGATCCGGTGTCCACCGCGTATGAATCCGTTGCTTCTCCCCTTACTATTTACCCTAACCCCGCTACTGCCCGGATAGTCGTTAGCTGGCCCGAGCGGCTTCGGCCCCTTACCCTTACGGTATTTAGCCTAACTGGCCAGACCCTGACCGAGCGACAACTCACTTCCGGCCAGACCCGGGCCGAGCTACAGACCGGCGACTGGCCCGCCGGCAGCTATCTCTTGCGCCTGCGGGACCGAAACGGCGACAACCACCACCGCAGGTTGATCCGGCAGCAATAGGGTTGCCAACCTCACTTCCTACCTTTACCCCATGAGCGTACACCAGGTCAGCGACGTCAAGCGCGTCACCACCCACACCCTCCAGGCCATGAAGCAGGCCGGCGAAAAGATCGCCATGCTGACGGCCTACGACTACTCGATGGCCCGTATCCTCGACGCCGGTGGAGCGGACGTGTTGCTGGTCGGCGACAGCGCAAGCAACGTGATGGCCGGCCACGAAACCACCCTGCCCATCACCCTGGATCAGATGATCTACCACGCCTCCAGCGTCGTGCGTGGGGTGCAGCGGGCCCTGGTAATCGTCGATCTGCCCTTCGGCACCTACCAGGGCGACAGCAAGATGGCACTGAAGTCCAGCATCCGGATTATGAAGGAGAGCGGCGCCCACGCCGTGAAGTTGGAGGGGGGCGAGGAGGTTTCCGAAAGCATCCGCCGCATCCTGAAGGCGGGCATCCCGGTGATGGGCCACCTCGGACTTACCCCCCAGAGCATCTATAAGTTCGGCACCTATACCGTTCGGGCCCGCCAGGAGGCCGAGGCTCGTCGCCTGCTCAAAGATGCCAAGCTGCTGGACGAACTGGGCTGCTTCGGGCTGGTCCTCGAAAAGATACCCGCCGATCTGTCGGCTCAGGTCAGTCAGACCATCGACATTCCCACCATCGGGATCGGCGGCGGGCCCGAATGCGACGGGCAGGTGCTGGTGACCCAGGATATGCTCGGCATCACGAAGGATTTCCACCCCCGCTTCCTGCGTCGCTACGCCGATCTATACGAAACCATCCGGGAAGCAACCGCGGCCTACGTATCGGACGTTAAAGCCAGAGACTTCCCGAACGACAAGGAACAGTACTGACCCGACTATGAAGAATAGTACCAGACAAAATCATCATTTATTTTGATGCGCTCCTCCCCTCTCCCCCGGAGAGGGGCCGGGGGTGAGGGAATACCGCATGAAAAAAGTTCTCCTACTTATACTTATTCTCGGAGCAGCCATCGCCTCCTACGCCTACTACCAGACCATGGTCGTACCGGTGGTGCCCGAAGGTGGTGAGCCGGTCACGATCGAGATCCCCTCCGGCAGCACCTACGAAGGGGTGATCGATACGCTGGCCGCCCACGGCATCCGGCCCAGCCGCACCTTTTTCGATCCGCTGGCCGCACGCATGGGCTTTCGGCGCGACCCCATGCGTTCGGGACGGTTTACGCTGACACCCGGGCTGAGCAGCGTCGGTCTGATCCGCAAATTGCGCAGCGGCACCCAGGCCACCGTCGATGTGATCCTGACCACCGAACGGGAATCGATGAACGTCGCAGCCAAAGTGGCCCGCTTCCTGGAGCCCGACAGCACCGACTTCGTCCGCCTGTTCCAGAATGAGGCTTACCTCGATAGCCTGGGCTACAGCAAGGAGACCCTCCACACGCTCTTCATCCCGAATACCTACGAGATGTACTGGAACGCCACGCCCCGGGAGTTCGTCGCCCGGATGGTGAAGGAGCACCAGCGCTTCTGGGAGAGCAATGACCGCCGCGATAAGGCACGCGCGCTGGGAATGACCCCCGCCGAGGTCTACACCCTGGCCAGCATCGTCGAAAAGGAAAGCCTGCAGGCCAGCGAGCGCCCCCGCATTGCCGGTGTCTACCTGAACCGGCTGAACCGGGGCATCCCCCTCCAGGCCGACCCGACCGCCGTCTTCGCTACCCGGGAGTTCGGCATCAGTCGGGTACTCTACCGCCACATCGAGTTCGACAGTCCCTACAATACTTACGTGTACGCGGGGCTGCCCCCGGGGCCGATCACCATGGCCAGCGTCGGCAGTATCGATGCCGTCCTGAATCCCGAGGGGCACGACTTCATCTACTTCTGCGCCCGCGGCGACGGCAGTGGCCTCCACAACTTCGCCGAAACGCTCGGGGGGCACGCCCGCAACCGGGCCATCTACGCGGCCAACCTCCGTAAGCGGGGTATTCGCTAGTTTCGAATCACCCGTAGGGTACGCAAGGCATCTCCTGCCCTCACCCGTAGTAGGTACATCCCCGCCGGTAGCTCGCTCAGGTCGATGTCCTCGGTCCAGTTTCGTTGACTAGCCGGCATTGCACCCGCGCGCCGCCGCCCCCGGAGGTCGTACAGCTCCCACGCCACGGTTACAACATGGGGTAAGTCTACCTGCAGCGTCACCCGCCCGCCGGTCGGATTGGGGAAGAGGCGCAAATCGGAAAGAATGCCCTCCGGGTCGGTCAGACTAGTGGGCTGGAGACCAACATCGAAGGTCTTCGTCTCCTGACATCCCAGGGCGTCGGTTACGGTTACCGAATAGGTTTCCACGCTCAGGCTGTCGGCCGAGGCGCCGCTGTCCCCGTTGGTCCAGGAAAAGGTGTAGGGCCCTACCCCGCCAAAAACCTGGGCAAAGGCTTCCCCGTCGTCGGCGAAGATGCCGGCGGGCGGTGAGGTGGAGATGCGTACGTCCAAATTGGCCGGACACCCCCCCCGGACGGCGATGTCATCCAGGTCGACAAAGAAGTCGCCCGCCAGGTACTCGACTACGAAGGTGAAGATGCCCGTGTCGGCGGTCACTGCGGAGAGGGGGATTTGGTATTCCCGGAGATCTCCCAACTCCGTTTGAAAGAGTGTATCGATACGGTCGGCGCAGCCCTCCTCGAAGAGGACGGTCAGGCGGGCGGAAGCCTCCCCACCGGCCGCTACCGGGTCGATGCCCGCCCGAAAGGTGAGCGTATCCCCATCCGTAAGGGGGCCATAGAAGGGAGTAATCACCGTGAGACCATCATCACCCGAGGAAAGGTTTCGGTAGAGCGTAACGGAGGACTGCCCGCTCCGCTGCCCAATGATCGTTCCGGGCCCCACGCGGTACCCGGACGGCAGACGACCATCCTCGAAGTCGACCAGGAAGGGAGACTCCCGAATGATATCGAAAAGGCCCCGGATGGTGTCGTTGTCGGGCTGCCCGTCGCCCGCGACTTCGATAGAAACGACAAATTCTGCGACCGTTAACGGACCCGGCGGGGGGCCGGCAATATCCACCGGCAGGGCCACCGTGCGCTGCTGCCCCCTCACTGTCGGGGCCGCTACCCGCACGGGACCGCCGGCGTAGTTGATGGTGAGGCTATCCACCCGCTGCCGACCCACATCGACGTAGGTGAACAGAATGGTGTCCAGCCCGAAGCAGCCTCCCGTAACGGGAAATTCCAGTTCCACGGCCGCGATATCGATCTCCGCCTGCTCGGTGATGCGGATGTCGTCGATGGCAATGCCTTCCCGCCGGGTATCCCCGTCGGATTCGAAGACAAAGCGGAGTTGCACGTCTCCTTCTCCGGCCAGCCCGCGCAGTTGCTGACTGACCCGGGCATAGCCACCGCCGAAGCCGCCGTCTCCATCCCACGCCTGGGCTACGCCGTTATTGTACCAGTTGATTCCGGTGGCGTTGCGCTCGACGGTCCGCCAGTTCCGCCCCCCGTCGGTGGAGCTTTCCAGGTAGAGGCGGTCGAATTCCGGCTCGGTATCCACGAAGAGGGAGAAGGACAGCACGGGGTCATCCGCCATTCCGGAAAAGTCGAAGCAGGGGGAGCGGAGGACGCTGCGTTCACGGTCGTTGTAGCTGCCGCGGGGGTTAGTCACGTAAGCGAAGGAGCCGGAGGCCGCCCGGTCGATCCGGCTACCGCGAGGCCGGCCGCGGGCCCAGGAACTCGGTCCCCGCCCCAGTTGCTCGGGTAGCCAGAACCCTTCACCCCCCTCGAAATTTTCGGTGTAGGGTAGCTGGCTGATCACCGGCCGGCGGACGACGGTAGTGGTGAAGGCGTCGTTGGATGAATTCTCGTCTTCCGCCAACTGGGTCTCGATCTCGAAGGTGTAGAAACCGGGCTCCCGCAGGTCGGCCTGCACGTCAAAGGCAAAGAATTCGGTACTGTCCACGCCCACCACGCCGGTATAGATGCCGTCGAAGGGGAAATTCACCCCCCCGGGCTGGCCGTTTACGGTGAAGTCCACCCGAAAAAATTGCTGGGCCGCCCCCCCGAAGTTGGTGATCCCGACGATCACGGAATCCTGTCGGTCCGTCACGCAGCCGTCTACTGGCCGCCGCAGGGCGGTGATGCCGACATCATTCTGCCGCTGGGTGCGGATGCGGAAGGGGCCGCGGCGGATGGTAGTGGCGGCGGCGGGGTCGCAGAGGGTGGAAATGTAGAAGCTGTAGGTGGAGTCTGATGCCAGTCCGGTGATCCGCAGCATGGTATCCTGGCTCGTCACCGTCGTTCCCTCATCCACCGCCGGGTCGAAATCGCCGGGCCCGTACTCGATCCGGTAGGTGGGATTCACGCTGGCCGGTAGGCTCCGGAAGCGAATGTCCACGGAATTGAAGCGTACCCGGAACAGCTCGATGGAGGAAAGGGGCGGCGGAGCGCAGGAGACGCAGGATGCGGTAAGGGTCGTCAGGACGGGCGCGGTCGCAGGTGCCGTGCTGGCGAAGAGGAGACTGTCGTTGTTGTTGAGTACCGACAGGCTGACCTCCCCGGGGAAGGCCCCCGCCACGTAGCCGACCGTGATAAGATCACCGTTGGTGACGGGGAAAAAGAAGTCGCGCCGCCTACCATCGTCATTGGTGGCATTCAGGGTATAGGTCGTGGGTACGCCGGCCACGGTAACGGTGACCACGCCGCCGGTGAAGCCGTCCCCACCACTGTCTTCGAGCCGGAGTTGGTAGAAGCAATCCTGGCCGGCCAGTTGGATCGACAGTAGGAAGGAGAAGGCCAGGAGAAAGGAGCTGCGCATGGGCCGAAAAATACCATAAAGGCCCCGAACCCGCGGCGGATGGACCGCTAAACCATTTAGGTAAGCCGGCGTTAGTCCCCCGGCTTCCAAATTCTCCCGCTCACCCCTCCGCCCGTGGCCGTTTATTCCATATCGGACATCGCAGAACTTACCGGCATCCGGCCCACCACGCTGCGGGCCTGGGAGCAGCGTTACGACCTGGTGACCCCCCACCGCGACGCGGCGAATGCCCGCTGTTACCGCGATGACGACCTGCGAAAAATTTATACCGTAGCCCTGCTCAACCGCCACGGCCACCGCATCAGCAAGATCGTGGCCATGTCCGCCGCCGAGCGCAATCAGAAGGTGGCCGAGCTTTCCAATTTGGACGTGCAGGCCGGCGTGGAACTCGACGTGCTGACCCTGGCCGTGGCCGAACTCGACGCCCACCGGCTGGAGCTGATCCTGGACGCGAACATCGAGCAGCGGGGCTTCGAGGAGACCATGATGCAGGTGGTGTACCCCTTTCTTGACAAGCTCGGTCTGCTTTACTTCACCGGCGCGGTCACCCCCGTGCAGGAATCGTTCGTCAGCGCGCTGATCCGTCAGAAAATACTGGCCGCTACCGATGCCCTGCCCACCCTATCCCACCAGGATGTACCGACGATCGCCCTCTTTCTGCCCACCGGGGAACGGCAGGAGTTGAGTATGCTATTCGTGCAGTACCTGCTGCGAAAACGGGAGCTTGACGTGATCTACCTCGGTACGGATATCGGGGCCGAAGCCCTGGCCGATATTTGCCAGCTCCGCCCGATCTCTTACCTGCTGACCCAGCTGTCGACCACCTTCGTGGCCCGACCGGCCGAGCAATTGGTCGATGACATCCTGGAGCGCTGCCCGGACGTGACCCTGATTCTGACCGGCTACCAACTCAACATTCACGATTTCTCCAATCGCCCCCGCGTCCGGCCCGCGGTCGGTCTGAACGACCTACTCGGACTGGTGGAGACTATCCGTACGACCGCAGATCGGAAAACTGTTGCAGCGCGATGATCTGCCAGTCATTGAGCACCCGCTCCACTTCGGCGGGGTGAATGGCGGCCAGGGCGACAATGGTTGTACCCGTTTCGGGGCGGGGCAGCAGATCGCTGTAGTATTCCGGGAAGGCGCGGCGCTCATCGTCGGTCGCCTGCGCTACGTTCGGTTGTAAGGTACGGGTAGCATTGCTCCAGACCTCGAAGCCCAGCCCTGCTTCGAAACACAGCTTTTCCAGCGTATTCACCGCCGCCTCCGATCCGGTGTGCAGCAGGCAGCTGAAGGTGCGGTAGGGAGACCGTTTGAGGCGATCGACCGACTGGTAGATCGAAACTCGCCGCCGCTCAATGACGTGGTAGCCTCGCCGCCCGCGCCGGTCGTAGAGCATCAGGTCGCGGTACCGCAGGTCACTTCCCGGATGCGGGATACTGACCACCCGGCCCCGGGCGGCATCGAGGGGCTGCATCCAGAGGATTTCGAAGCCGTCCTCGTGGTTTAGCTGCAGGCCGAGCGGCTTCAGGTGATCGAGCTTGTCGTAGCCGAACTTGGACCAGACGGTCTGGGCGGTCCGCATTCGCTTCAGGGGTACGGCTGCCAGGCCGAGCTGCCACCAGGCATCGCGGTCGTCGGCGTCCAGGGCGACCGTCTTGCTCCAGTAGTGCAGGGCGGGTTTCCACTCGTGGCGGCGGCTGTAGATGACGCCGAGCTGGCGGTAGGCATCCGGCCAGTCGGGCACGGTCCGGATTACCTTCTTCAGTAACTTGACGGCCGTGTAGGGGTCGCCTGCCCGGTCGTAGCGCAGTGCCTGATCGTATAATTCCAGGTAATTCGGTGGTAACATAGTCCGCGATAAGGTAAGGTAGAACGATGCGAAAGCGCAAGGGTTGTCAGTCAACCCCCCGTGGGGGGCGGGCGTTTCCCACCTTATGTCCGCTACGCCGCTAACCGCCACTTTACCCGATATCCGTTCGTTGAGTCTGGAGGAATTGACCTCCCAGCTGATCCTGGCGGGAGAGAAAAAATTCCGCGCTAAGCAGATCTACGAGTGGCTCTGGCAGAAGGGGGCTCGCAGTTTCGACGAGATGACCAACCTCTCGCTCCCCCTCCGCGAGAAGCTGAAGGAACGCTACCGCCTGCCGGTCATCACCCTGGATACCCTGCAGAAAAGTGCGGACGGCACACTCAAGAGCCGCTTCCGCCTCCACGACGGCCACCTGATCGAGTCCGTCCTCATTCCGGTGGTGGCCGACGATCGCTTCACGGTATGCGTATCGAGCCAGGTGGGCTGTAGCCTGAGCTGCACCTTCTGCGCCACGGGCCGGATGAAGCGGCTGCGTAACCTGACGGCCGCTGAGATCTACGACCAGGTGTTCCTGGTAAATAAGCAGTGCCTGGAAACCTATGGCAAGCCCCTCACCAATATCGTCTACATGGGTATGGGGGAGCCGCTACTGGCCTTCCGGGAGGTGGTCGGCAGCATCGACCGCATCACCAGCCACACGGGCCTGCACATGGCCCCCCGCCGGCTCACGGTCTCCACCGCCGGCATCGCCAAGATGATCAAAAAACTGGCCGATGCCGACACGAAAGTCAACCTGGCCCTGAGTCTGCACGCCGCCGACGATGCCAAGCGGAACGAGATCATGCCGATCAACGAAACCAACAATCTGGAGGCCATCATCGAAAGCCTGGAGTACTTCTACGCCAAAACGAAGAAGCGGATCGGCTTCGAATACATCACCTTCCAGGATTTCAATGACAGTCTCGATGACGCCGAGAACCTCTACCGGATCTGCCGGCGGGTGCCCAGTATGGTCAACATTATCGAGTATAACCCCATTGACAACGCTCCATTCCGCAAGTCCAGTGAGCACCGCATCGACGATTTCGCCACCTACCTGCGCGACCGCGGCATCATGGTGACGGTACGACGCAGCCGGGGGAAAGATATCGACGCGGCCTGCGGGCAGTTGGCGAACAAGGGATGAGATTATCCCGCTACTCCCTGGCGTAAGGTGATCAGCAACTCCTCCTGCTTCTCGGGCTCGTCGATGAGGTAGATGGGCAGCGCGATCTCTTCTCCGCCGCGGAAATGTAGCCGCAGTTCCCGCACGGTAGGCTGGGTCACCTCAGTCAGTCCACTGAGGTCCACCACCCGCCGGCCGCTGAGCTGGTCCAGTTCGTAGGTCATCACCCCTTCTTCGATGAGCAAGTAGCGCTCCGGCGGGGTTACGTCATCTCCGTCCCCGTGGTGGTAAGTGGCGTAAGCGACCAGTCCGCTTACGATGAGGTAGATCATTCCCAACACCAGGTTCCAGAGATGGCTGTTGTCATCGCCCACCGTCCATTCGGTCCAGTAGACGTAGAAGGAATGCACCGCCGCCACGAAGAGCAAAAACGCCCCCAGGTAGAACAGAAGATGCAGCAGGCGGGTAGTACGCGGATTGGGATGGTCGGCGCGAAATTGGTAGTCGGGTATCACGATCAGCGAAGATAGGGGCTGTACCGGCGTAGCGCTACCGCAGAAATACAATTTTACCCACCGCCCGCTGGGCATCGGTGACGCCAAAGGAACCGGAATCGGTTGCGGAAGCGAAAATGAGGTATACCCCCGAAGTGACGCGGCGGCCGGTATAGTCCCGCCCGGACCACACGAACTGCCCCCCGTTGGCCGTCCCCTCCTCTACCAGTTTTCCACTCAGGTCGGTGATCTTGATCCGGGAGTCAGCCACCAACCCATCAATGGCGATCGGCCCGTCGTAACCCGGCTCGACCGGGTTGGGGTAGATCACGAAGTCCTCTCCGAAGACTTCCTCCCCCGCCGTGGCATCGCCCCGGTAGCCGATGGTGCCCAGGGGGGTGGCGAAGTACACCATTCCCGAGCTCGGATCGATGGTGATACTGCGTACCTCGTCGTCCAGCAGGGGGCTGTTTCCCCGATCGAGCAGCAAGATTTGTTCGTTCCCGTCTTCGGAAAGCAGATAAGCGCCATTATTCGTTCCGATCCACTTCCGATTGGCTCCGTCCACCGCAATGGTACGCGCCTCGACGGTAGCCAGTAGCAAGCCGCCGAAGCCATCCTCCGACTCTACCGCCCGTTGAATACCGACACAGCTCGTCGGGTCCAGCGGATCGGTGCAACTGAAAACGACCAGGCCGGATGCGGTTCCCACCCACACCTGATTGTCCAGGTCCACGGCAATGCTGCGGGTCTCATTGGTTGGTAGCACGCTGTTACTGGTACTCAGTTCCCGACAGGGCGGGTCGTCGCTGGGGTCCATCGGGGTGCCGGCCGTGTTGACCAGGCTGAGCCCCCCCTGCTCCACCGAGCGGTGTACGACCCAAACGGTCCCGTTCTCGTCCACGGCGATGTCGATGGCGATGTTGTTTTCGCAGTCATTCCCGATGGAAGCCCACTCGCCATCGGGGCTGCGCACCGTTATGATACTGCCGGAGGGGGCCGCCCGGTTAACGGCAAAGTAAGTGAAGCCCTGAGCATCCGTGGCCGCTCCGGCCGCTCGGATTCGTCCCGGTCCGGCGTCGGGAGAGAGGGGAAGGGCGCTATTTCTCTCGTCGTACAAAGTAGCCTCTCCCGTCGCATCGATACCGATCACGCCTTCGAAGAAGGAACTAAGGTAGGTGACGTCGTTCACCGGGTCGTAATCCACGTCGATGATGGTCGCCACGTCGTCATTGCCTCCGATCACGCCGTTCGCCCCCCGGAAGGCCAGCGTATTGTCGCGCTCGATGACCGTCCACGACCCATCCGTGTAGCGGAATACGCCATCGAAGTCGAAGCGTGGAGAGGTGTTGGCGTCCAGTTGTCCCGGCGCTATCCATAAGGAGGTGCCGTCGTGGAGAATGCGGTACGTATCATCGTTCGGTGGGCCTGGATAGGTCAATTTGCGGCACTCCCCCTCCTCATCGGTCAGGTAGCGGATACGCTCGGCGGCGTCGCCGTACCAGATACGACCCTGGCTATCCTCGATGGCATTATTGGTTCGGAACTCGCAGTCCGGCAGCCGCCGCTCCCGGCCGGCCTCTTCCCCCAAAGCGAATACAGCCCTCCCAAAGCAGTTGGTCGTCGTGCAGCGGTAACCGGCCAGCAACATGGTGGGTCCGCCGCTGAGGTAGTAAAGCTGATTACTCTCCAGCGGCGGAGGGGGAGCGATGTAGTGAGCGTCCACGCCATCCTCCGACCAGCGGTACACGTCCCGGTTCACGCCCAGGTACAGTTCGTCGCGCCAGACTTCCAGGGCGGTGGCGGAATAGTCGGCCGGCAGTCCGTATGCCGGCCCCAGCAGCTCCCACTGGTTGAAGTCATTCAGGTTCACGCCGGTCTGCGAGGCCCGGTATAGTCCTTCCGGGGTCGCGGCGTATACGTGGCCCCCGTGTTCGGCGACGCTTCTCACCCGCACTCCGGTGAAGGTGGTGAAGCGAAAGGTTTCGTCGGTCAGTGATAGGGCGGTTACCCCGAATCCGGCGGCCAGGTACACCAGGTTGTCCGCCCCGAAAGCCACGTCGTAGATGCGCTTGTCTCCCGTGAAGTTGAAGTTATCGATCTGGGGCAGGGTGAAGAAGGTACCGTCCCGCAACAGGTCGATCGTACTGTTGGCATAAATGATCAGCAGCGTGGAGGTCGGCCGGTGGTACTTCACCAGGTTGATACGCCCCCCTCCCAGACCATCCGTGCGGGTCAGCGGCGTGAAGCTCAGGTCCTCCTTGTCAAGGTAGAACAGCGCGTTTCCGGTGCTGTAGATGATGTTCTCCTCACTCTCCGTCACGTACGCCCCCTGACTGAAGGACTGAAAGCTTTGCCATTCCCCGATTACGGGCAATTGAGCCAGCAGGCTACCGGAAACAAGAACGAAGAACAGGACTAGACGCATACGGCAAAAGTACGATTGGGCGGGGGCGCAGGTGCAAGGGGGATACGGGAATGAAGGGATTCGTCGCCTAACCTTCGTTCCCCGATCCATTCGCGCGGCGGCCTCCATCCCCGGCCCCCGTTTTGATCTCGCTGATCTTCCCGATTTTATCCACTTTAGTGACGAGGCCGGTCCAGTTCGCGATACACCGCCCGAGCCAGAAGCCCTCCAGCTTTTCGGCGTGCTCCGTTGCGGTATAATAAACCGCTACTTCTGTTTGGGCGGATTTGGGCGGCGGCGCGCAGGTGCAGAGGATACCGGGAAATACGAAGACACTAACACAATACCGAAGATGAAAGGGAAGCTGCACTCTCGAAAGATAGGACAATTTGTCAGACATCGGAGGTCTGACAAAATGGCGCGAATCGGGCTACTTCCCTTCCGGCTGGCCGCCCGCTATCGACTCCATAAAGATTTCGGCGATCGGCTATACGGATACCGTTGTACGCCACGAGCAAGTACCTAAGACTCTTCTTCTCCAGCCCTTACCTACCGTCTGACCACGGCCACCGTAACCGCGGATCGCTTCGACCGGGAACGCCACTACGGCAAACTGCCCCGGAGCGAAAAACTCGTCGTCCTCGGACATCGGATGTCTAAGACATCCGATGTCCGTCAGCGATGCGGCTGCAGAGAATGCCCGTCGCCACCGCCACGTTCAGGCTTTCCGCGTCCCGACCGGGGGCACGGGGGATATGGAGCTTCCCAGATACTTGCACCTGCGTCCGCGCCCGAATGCCCGCCCCCTCGGCCCCCACGACCAGGATGCCGGTAGTGGGAGGAGTAAATTCATAGATGCTTTCCCCCTCCAGGTCCGCGCCGTAAACGGCAAGTTCAGGGAAACGATCGACCAGGTCCGCTAATTCGACCTTCCGGTAGTCGACCCGCAGGAAGGAGCCCATGCTCGCCTGCAAACTCTTAGGGTTGTAAAGGTCAGCCGTGCCCGCCCCCCCGAAGACGTAGGGGAAGCCGAACCAGTCGGCAATGCGCAGGATGGCCCCGAGATTACTGGGTGATTGTACGCCGTCCAGGTAGAGCGACCAGTGGTCGGCCAGGTCATCCGGAACGCCCGTTTCCCCCGCGGGAAGGGAAGCCACGGCCAGTACCCGGTGGGGAGTGGTAAGCTGCGACATCCGCCCCAACTCCCGTTCCGACACCTCGGTGAACGCCACCCCCGGCGGCAACGTTAGTTCGGCACCGGCATCCGCCAGTCCGTACACCTCCTCGGTGCCGTACCGCTGCTGGGCGAGAAGCTCGGCGACCATTCGCGGGCCTTCCACCACGAATTTGCGGTAGCTTCGCCGCACTTTTTTCTGACGCAGGCTGCTTATGAACTTAATCGTACCGGAGCTGATGGGCATACTGGTCGGGGGTCTGCGCCGTTGCGGGCCGCTGCTGGGTATCGTCCTGCTACTCAGCGGCTGCGGGGTTACCAAGTACCTGGAAGACGACGAGGAGCTACTCGCCAGCCAACGGATAAGTTTGCGGAAGGGCAGCAAGGTAGCGAACCGCAACGACGTCCTCTACGAACTCGACGTACTGGCCAAACAGGAACCCAACGGCAATTTCCTTTTCCTCTTCCCCCGCGAGCACTTCTACCTGGCCAATAATAAACCGAAAGACACCACCCGGATCGACCGCTTCCTGCGCAACACCATCGGCCAGCCACCGGTGATCTACAGCGACAGTCTCAGCCGGCGGTCGGCGGGGTTGATGACCGATTTTCTGCGCTACCGCGGTTACTTCAATGCCAGCAGCTACCACGAGGCCGACCGCCGTAACCCCGGCAAGGTGAACCTGATCTATCACGTCGACCCGGGCCCCCGTTTTTTCATTGATTCAGTACGGTACGCCAGCCCCGACCCGACGATCGACAGTTTGCTGCAGGTCTTCCGGCAAGAAAGTGAGTTGCAACCCGGTGCCCCCCTGGACCTGACGGCCTTCGACCGCGAGAAAACCCGCCTGAGCCAGGAGCTTCGCAACGCTGGCTACGCCTACTTCTCGAATAACTACTTCGACAAACTGGAGATCGACACCAGCCGCCGGGAGGGCTACGCCGATCTCTACCTGAACGTGCTGCCCGCCCAGGTGGATCAGCAGTACGAAACCTACCGGGTGGGCGAGATCACCGTCATCGCCGACTACTCCCCCGCCCGGGAGGCAAACGGCAGCGGCTACGCCCGCGACACGGTGGTTGACGGCATCCGCTTCCTCTCCCCTAACCCGACCTTCCGGATGCGGCCGGAGTTGCTGGCGACGAACATCTACCTACAGACCGATAGTCTGTACAGCCTGGAAGCCTACCAGAAGACCAATCTGGCACTGAACGGGCTGGGCATCTACCGCTTCGTGCGCATCAACCAGGTGATCGACCCCATCCGCCCGAACGTGCTGAACTACCAGATCCAGCTCACCCCCGACAAGCGGATGGCCATCGGCGTGGACCTGGACCTCAACTACACCAACCGGAGTCGCCTGCCGGATACCGACAACAGCGGCTTCGCCGTCAACAACAACCTGATCGGGGTGAGCGTGAGCCCCAGCTTCCGCAACCGAAACACCTTCGGCGGGGCGGAATTGCTCACGGTCGCGCTGCGAGCTGGGGTGGAGGTAAACCCGGCACCGGATAGCCTATCCAGTTTCCTGAACACGATCGACCTGGGGGCGGAGGCTACGCTGGCCTTACCGCGGTTTAAAGATTTCGGCCTTTACCGCTTTGGCAACCGCCTCGGTCTGATTTCCGATAACTTCTACCGCCAGCTACGGGAGCGGGCCAGTACCCGTTACAGTATCGCCTACGAATACCTGCTACTGCGCACCTTCTATACCTATACCATCGCCAATGCGCGGTTGGGTTACGATTTCCAGCGCTCCCCCACCACCCGCTACCGGATCAACCACGCGGCCCTCGACATCCTGAACTACACCATCGAGCCGGAATTCGGGAGCATCCTAGCCAACAACCAACGGCTGAACCTGAGTATCAGCGATCAGTATTTCCTAAGTTTGCTCTTCCGGGAGCTGGAATATTTCCACTCCGGGCGGCCCGACCGGCGGGGCCGGTCCATCACCTTCAACGGTCGTTTCGAGCTGACGGGGGGCGAACTCTTCCTGGCCGAACAGTTCGTAGGGGAGATCGACAACGACAATGACTTTGCCCAGTACGCCGTGGTACAGAGTGATTTGCACTACCGCAAACAGTTCACCCCCCTGCGCAGCCTCGCCGCCCGCTTCCTGTTCGGGATCGGCCGCCCCTTCGCTTCCGACCGGGAGGTACCCTTCGTGAAGCAGTTCTTCGCCGGGGGGGCGAACAGTATGCGGGCCTGGGTACCCTACGCCCTGGGGCCGGGGGGCTTCGTGGATACCCTGAGCCTGACGGCCACCAACCAGTTCAATCAGCTCAATCTCTACCAGACGGGCGATCTGCAGCTGGAATTTAACCTGGAGTACCGCTTCAATCTCTTTTCCTACCTCCAGGGCGCGGTCTTCACCGATGTCGGCAACGTCTGGCGGGTGCAGGAAGACCCCGACCGTCCGGGGTCCCAGTTCCGGCTACGGGGCCTGCGTCGCACCAGTGAGGATGGCAGTGCTTTCTACCACCAGCCTTTCTACAAACAACTGGCCGTCGGGGGCGGCTTCGGCCTCCGCCTGGACCTGAGCTATTTCGTCTTTCGTCTGGATCTCTCCCTCCCCCTCCGCTACAACTACCCCCAAACGGCGGAAACCCGCAACGGGGAGCCGCTGCCCCGCAACGGTACGCCCTACCCCGAAGGCGACTACTGGTACGATTTCCGGAGGTTCCGGCTGGGGGATATCACCCCGCAGCTGGCTTTGGGGTATCCGTTCTGACCCTCCGCGATTCCTCCGCGCATACCTCTGCCTCCTCCGCGGTGAGGGGCTAAACGTGAAACACCTGCCCCTCCCCAAACAAGGGCTTCCGCTGGTACTTCAAAAACAGCTGCGCCGTAGCCAGCACATCCTTTTCGCAGTACTTCGCGATGCGCTCCACGTCGTCGTCTTCCCAGTAGACGCGACCCACTTCGCTGCCATCGATGTCGTCCTTCGGGCTGGGGAAACCCAGGACGGCGGCCAGTAGTTTGAGGGAAACGTACGATTTGCGGTCCCCGAATTTCCAGAGCTCCATGGTATCGACGAGGTGCTTGGTCTCCCAGGGTTTTTTGCCGGCGATGTCGAGGAGCTTCGGCAGGGGCAGCCCGTTGGTCACGATGCGGCGGCACATGAAGGGCACGTCGAATTCCTTGATATTGTGGCCGCAGATGTAGTACTTGGCGGGGTCGCCGTAGTACTGATCGAGCATCTCGTTGAAGTCGCGGAGGAGTTCCGCTTCGTCCCGGCCGGCGAAGGACTTCAGCCGGATGTTCAGATGCCGCTCCTTATCGCGGTACACCGCCCCGACGCTGATGCAGACGATCTTGGCAAATTCGGCGAAGATGCCCGCCTTTTCGGTGTAGGCTTCGGCCAGTTCCTCCTCGTTCAGCTCCTCTCCGTAGCGGCGCAGGGCCGAGGGGGCCTTATAGGCCCAGAGCTGCTGGAAGGTCTCGTCCAGGTCGGTGAAGGCCGCGGCCCCGCTGACCGTCTCGATGTCGAGGAAGAGTACGTTGGTGATGTCGATTTCCGGAACCATAGCGGGTAAGGTAGCCTATTCGCGGATGTCGGCAAGCTTGTCCAGTTCCCGCAAAAGATTGCCGACGTTGTTAAAGAATTCGAAGTCCATGCGCCGGTTCCGGTACCGCCCCTCCTCGGTGGCGTTGGAGCGGGTGGGGCCGTACTCTCCCTGGCTGGCGGCAATGATGCGGTTGGGGCTGACGTAGTATTCGTCGGTGAGTTCGTTGGCCAGGGTGGTGGCGCGCATGGCCCCGTAGCGCCAGTTGTCGGTACCCCGCAGCGGGTTGGGTTGGTTGTCGGTGTGGCCGACGATGCGCAGCTTCAGCAGGGGGTTTTCTTGCAGGATCCGAGCGACCAGTTTCAGGACCTCCTCGTTCCCCTTCGCCAGGTAGCCCACCGAGCGGGGCCGGAAGATGACCATCTCGTGGACGCTCAGGGTCACGCTGCCCGGTGATTCGGTGACCTCGTAGTCCATACTGTCAAGCTTCATTCCCAGGCTGTCGCTGAGACGCGCCGCTACCTGCCGCATGGTCTTGGAAAATTGGCCGATGGCCCGCGACTGGGTGCGGAGCAGGCTGTCCACCCGCTCGTTGTTGCCGCTCAGCTGGGCGCGCAGCCGGCTGACCTGCTCGCTCAGTTCGTCACTCGTGTTACTCAGGGTGCGTTCGAGCTCTTCGATCTGGTCGTCCTGCTGGGCCAGCCGGTCCTGAAGCCGGCTCTGAGTGGCTACCAAAGCGTCGTTGCTCCCCCGGCTCCGTTCCAGGGCCAGGGTGAGTCCGCGGATCGAATCTTCCTGGACCCGGGCCAGGCTATCGAGACTGTCGATGCGGGGCTGGTAGCGCTCGACCGCTTTCTTCGGCGAGATGCAACTAGAGAGTATAAGGGCAAACAGAAAGACGGAAACGGCTATACGCATGCCGCAAAATTACGCGACCGGGGTGGGATCGAAGCACAATTCCGCCCCGTGGTCTTTCAGCCAACGGTCGTAGCGCCGGTAATCGGGCAGTACCCGGGCCACTTCCCGCCAGAAAAGGGGGGAATGGTCGGCCACGACGAGGTGGGCCAGTTCGTGTACGATCACGGCATCCATGACCTCCGGGGGGGCCAACAACAGACGGGTCGCCAAATTGATGTTTCCACGGGAGGAACAACTCCCCCAGCGGCTGTACATATCCTTCAGCATCACCCGCTCGATCGTTTTGCCGAAGTGGCGGGCATTGAGTTCCCGGACGCGGCATTCCACCTCGGGCAGATAGCAGCCGCTAAAGTACTTCGCCAGTAGCTTGGGAATGGCTTTGGTTTGGGCGGGGGCGCAGGTGCTGAGTTGAACGCGGAGGGAATGATCCGCTCCGCTTTCGATCCGGTGGGTGCCTGAATCCCCGGTAGTCACTTCGATCCGGTAGAGCTCGTCGCGAAAGGGAAAGGTGTACGCAGTGGCCATCGCGGGCGGGGCGAAGTGGCGAAAGGCAGCCGGTTTTTGCCGGAAGGTATGGCGCACCCAGTCGAGCATCTGGGCGATCCGCTGGGCCTGTTCGCCTTCGGCGAGTCCGTAGGGCAAGCGAATGTAAACGGCCCGCTGCCGCACCGAGGCTAAGCTGTTCCGCCGCCCCCGCTCGGTGACGATCCGAATGGGAATGGGCACCCCTTCGAGGGTCAGGGTAGTACGGTGCTCATTTACTTTTCGTCCCATCGCCAGTCTATTCGGTAACGAAACCTAGTTGCTCCAGATCGGTGAAGAAATCAGGGTAGCTCTTTCCTACCACTTCGGGATCCTCGATGCGTACCGGGTGGAGAACGGCCAGGGTAGCCAGGG
>CAZKPE010000035.1:0-5573 GCA_964554545.1 uncultured Lewinella sp. | reverse complement strand
AGGGGATGCTGACGATCTCCCCCTCCAGGGTGAGCTTGAGCCCGTTCGGCAGGGTTGGGGCCAGCATGAGCAGACTGCTGATGTATTGGCTGCTCGTATCGGCCGCGATCGTGACCCGGTCGCTAAGGTCCAACGCACTGTAGCCGATCTTCAGGGGCGGGTAGCCTTCTTTTCCGGCATACTCGATATTCGCCCCCAGTGTGCGTAGCGCGTCCACCAGGATCCCGATGGGCCGTTCCTGCATCCGTTGGCTGCCGGTCAGGAGCTGGGTGCCCGCGCGCCGGCAGAGGTAGCCGGTCAGGAAGCGGTAAGTGGTGCCGGCGGGGCCGCAGTCGAGGGTGTCGGCCTCCGATTCCAGCAGCGCTTCCATCCGCCGGGTGTCGTCGGCCGCGGCCATTCCCTCGATCCGGAATCCTCCCGGTGTCAGCGCCCGGATCAGCAGGGCCCGGTTGGCGATCGATTTGGAGCCGGTGAGTCGGATCCGGCCGGTCAACGGGTCGCCGGGATAAGTAAGCGTAAGCGGGTCGGTCATAGACCGCCAAAGGTAGCACTACCGCTTTACGAAGCGGTGCGTCCGTCCCCCCGCCCGCAGGAGGTAGATACCCGGGAGGAGGGCGCTGCAGTCCACCGTGGTCCGGTCCGGTCCGGCTGCCCGCAGTGGCGCGTTGATCTCCCGGCCACTGGCCGAGTAGAGGCGGAGGGCGGAGGGCGGGGCGACTACGTGCAGCTCACCAATTACGGGATTGGGATACACGGACGGGGCGGCGCCGGCCATGCTTACGTGGACCGCTTCGGAGTAGTCGGTCGTACCATCGAAATCGACCTGCCGGAGGCGGTAGTAGCGGCTGCCGGCCGGTCCGTCGCTGTCGGTGGTGGCGTAGTCGGTGACTTCGGTCGTTGTTCCCTGCCCCTCAATGCGCTCGATGTCCGTCCAGTTGGAACCGTCCGGTGACCGTTCAACCAAGAAGTAGGCATTGCCGGATTCGCTCGCGGTGCGCCAGTTCAGCGCGACTGTGCTACCTTCAACATCCGCCCGGAAGTGAAGCAACTCGACCGGAAAGGGTTCGGAGGGGGTTAAGGCCACCTCGCGGATCACCAATTCATCGAGTGTCGGGTCGGTACCACCGCTACCGTCCATTAGGCGACCGATGTAAAAGCCCGGGGCCCCGTCCCAGTACATCGGCCGGGCTAGTGGATCGGTGTAGGTCCACAGCACGGTACCGTCCAGCGTGAGACTTGCTTCCCCGGTGTTCGGGTCGTACCGGAAGCGGAGAAATTCGAAGGACTCGTCACGCGTGAAGGAGTGGTTCGTGGAGGTTATCTGTTCGAACGTACCATCACCATTGTCCAGGCGGAAGGTAACGTTGAGGTTGTTATCCGCGGCGTTACCTAAGCGGAAGTAGTCCTCCCGGTCCAGAACGGTTGCTTCATTTTCCAGCCGATTGTAAGCGTAGGATATGTCTAGCCCCGCTACGTTCAGGGAAGGGTCGTTCGTAATGGGCATCTCGATATCCGTCTTGGTTCCATCACCCGATGCGGCCAGGCCGGTTGTGTTATTGAAGCCGCCGGCATTTATCGTTGATTCGGTACCGATCGAGATTCCATCCGGCCCGATCTCGGAAACCGTGGGTGCCAGTAGTGGATCGTTCCAGCCGAAATAGAGTAGGGTATCGGAGGTTTGGCCATAGCAATAGCTAGCCAGGGCCAGCAGGCTGGCCTGTAGTACATACTTCATGATACGAATCGTTAACTACCCCCGTACCCACAAGGGCCGGCGCGGTAGTAGGTAAAGAAATTTGCTATAAAGTGACTTTGAGTAAGGTCCGGAACGGCAGCAAAAACTGCCCATTCGGGGTTTGCGGTTTGTTTGATCGGGCGGTAAACGTGAATTTGACTATTGTGTTTAAGGTATGTACACGAAATTTTATATTCTCAATAAGCCTGCAATTCCTCCAACGTGATCCGCCCCTCGTAGATCGCCTTGCCGACGATGACGCCGTAGCAATCCAATTGCGCCAGCGCATCCAGATCGTCGGTCGTCGTCACCCCCCCACTGGCGATCAGCTTCACTTCCGGCTGTTCGCGGCGGATACGGGCGTACAATTCGCGGGCAGTACCCTGTAGCAAACCGTCCTTGCTCACATCGGTGCAGATGGTGTAGCGTACCCCCCTGGCCACGTAATCCGCCAGAAATTCGAAAAGCTCCCGGTCACTGGCCTCCTCCCACCCGCTCACGGCAATTTTATCCCCCCGCACGTCCGTACCCAGGATGATGCGCTCGGCCCCGTAGCGCTCCAACCAGCCCAGAAACACCTCCGGCTGCTTCACGGCGATCGTCCCCCCGGTAACCTGGGCCGCCCCCGACGCGAAGGCGATGCGCAGGTCTTCATCGCTCTTCATGCCGCCGCCCCAGTCGATGTGTAAGCCGGTACCCCCCGCGATGCGCTCCAGCACCCGGTGGTTGACGATGCCGCCACCGCGTGCCCCGTCCAGGTCCACGACGTGCAGCCGCCGGATACCCGCCGCCTCGAATTCCCGGGCCACGGCCAGCGGGTCTTCGTTGTAGACGGTTTTCTGGGCATAGTCCCCCTGGGTCAGGCGGACGCACTTGCCGTCGATGAGGTCTATGGCGGGAATGATGTGCATGGGAAATAAGCTCAAACGCAACAACGCAACAACGCAACAACGCAAAACTACACCACCACCCGCCACTCCCTCACCCACCACCGCTTCACCAGTCCGTTCTTCACGTAAGGGTCATTGCGGGCGAAGTCTTCGGCTACCTCCGGACCGGGGCCACGGAAGATGAGGGCCGCCCCGTCGGCGGGTTCGTAGGCACCGGCCAGGAGGAGCTCACCGCGGTCGGCGGCCTGGCGGACCAGCGTAAGGTGGGTGTCGCGGTAGGGCTGGCGTTTCTCGACGTAGCCTTCGGTGGTTTCGTAGAAGAGGATGTAGTGGGAGTCAGCCAAAAAGGGTTCGTTTTACGTGTTCGCGGTAGCTGCCGCCAATTGGGATGCGATCCGGCCCGAGGTGGAGCTGGTTTCCTTCCAGCGCATCCACCCGCTCGGTGTTCACGATGTAGGACTTGTGGACTCGCAGGAAGCCCGCCGGCAGTTCGGTTTCGAGCTGTTTGAGGGAGCCCAGGGAGATCACCCGCCCGCTCTCGGTGTGGTAGGCTACGTATTCCCGCATGCTCTCGACGTAGCGGATTTCCTCGTGGGCGATCCGGAAGACTTTATGCTCGGACTTGACCAGTTGGAAGCTCTTTTGCGCCGGAGCGCGGGTGCCGGCGGAACGGGAACCGATTTGCAGCTCCGCCCGGTGAACGGCTTTCAGGAAACGCTCGAAGGAGAAGGGTTTGAGCAGGTAGTCGACTACGGCGAGCTCGTAGCTTTCCAGGGCGTATTCGCTGTAGGCGGTGGTGAGGATGACCGCCGGGGGCCGGGACTGGGTGCGCAGGAAATCCAGGCCGGTCATGCGGGGCATCTGGATATCGAGAAAGAGCAGGTCGACGTCAGTCTCGTCCAGCTGTCGGGCCGCCACGATCGGGTTGGGGGCCTCCCCGACTACCCGTAACTGGGGGACCCGCTCGGCGTAGGTCCGCAATAGCCGCCGCGCCAGTTCTTCGTCGTCAACGATCAGGCAGTCCATCGGCTTGGCTTAGGTGGAGGCAAAGGGTAGCGGTGAAGGTGGCGGCGGCATCAATGACGATCAGTTCGTGATCCTGGGGATAAAGTAAGGTCAGGCGTTTGCGCAAGTTAGCGAGCCCGATCCCGCCCGTATGGTCCTTCGGCGTGGGGGCGGGTGAGTAGGTATTGGACACGGCGAATTCGATACGGTGGGGGGCGGTGGTCAGCTTGATGCGGATGAAGGCCCCTTCCTCTTCTCCGAGATTACCGTGCTTGAAGGCGTTTTCGACCAGGGGTACGAGTAAGAGGGGGGCGATGGCTAGTTCCGGCCGGCTTTCGTCCAGTTCGACGGAGAGGCCGCTAAGTTGGCTATCCTTCAGTTGCTGTAGCTCGACGTAGTTGCGGATGTAGGCGATCTCGCGGCCCAGGGGAACGGTAGCCGTTTCGGATTCGTAGAGTACGTACCGCAGCATTCCGGACAGCTGGAGCAGGCTATCCGGGGCCCGCCGGTCGCCGGTCAGGGAGAGGGTATAGATGTTGTTGAGGGTGTTGAAAAGGAAGTGGGGGTTGATCTGGGAACGCAGGAATTTGAGCTCCGTCACCAACTGTTCGCTCCGTGCCCGGGCCGCCCGGCGTTGCTGCTCGTTGGCGTAGCGCATAACCTCCCAGAGGGAGGAACCGAGCAGGGTGGTCACGAAGGGCAGTAGGAAGCGGAGGGTGGTCAGGGCCATGCCCCGGGCCGCCCTTCCCCGCTCGAATACATCCGGAAACCCTCGCTCGGGCCGCCACCCGTGCTGAATACCGAGGGTAACCACGATCAGTAGGAGCAAACTGGCGAGCCCATAGTAGGCGACCCGCCGCCGGAAGTACAGCTTGGGTAGGAGGATGCCGGTATTCACCCCCGCGATCAGCGCGACACCGAAGAGGATGGGGAACAGGCGGCGGGTGAAGCGAACGGTCAGCTCGCTACCGCTCAGCAAGAAGAGGATGCTGGCCCAGACCACTACCCAGACCGTAAGCTGGATAGCCGCGCGCCGCCAGTTGTCGGAATACATAGCGACAAGATAGGCGGCCTACCCCTCCGCGGGGCGGGTCTTCGGCGGGGGCAGCCGTTTCGTTGAGAAAATCGGCCCGTTCATTGAAAAGAATTGCGGCTGGTGAGTGGGGGCGGCACTTTTGGTTCACCATCAGCGGCTTCGGTCGCACTTCATTCATCCTTTTAAATAGATTACCATGCAACGCATATTCTTGCTTTCCCTATTCGTACTTACTTCCGCCCTCGCCTTCGCCCAGCGGCCGGATGACCGGCAGCGCCCCGAACGCGACCCCGCCGAGCGGGCCGAACGCCTCACCGAGCGCCTGACCACGGTACTGGAGCTGACCGCCGAGCAGGCCGCCGAGGTCAAGACCCTTCACCTCTCCTTCGCCGAGCGGGCCACCGCCCTCCGGGAAGAGCAACAGGAAGAGCGGGAAGCCGCCCGCGAATCCATGCAGGCCCTCAACGAGGAACGCCACGCGGAAATGAAGTCCATCCTGACCGAAGAGCAGTTCGAGAAGCTCGAGGCCCTGGAGGCCCAGCGGAAGGAGCGACGTGGTGAGCGGAAGGAGCGTCCCGGTCGTCGGGGTTAGATTGCACCTGCGCGCCGCCGCCCCGGCAAACATTTAGCGTCGGTCGGTGTCCTACTAGCTTATAATTGCTAGCGATGCACCGACCGACCTTATTTGCCCTCCTCAGTACCCTGCTACTCACCTTCGGGTGCACGAGTAGCCGGCCCGCCGTCACCACCTCCCCCACCCCACCCGCCGAGCCGGAGGTGGAAGTGGTCGAGACCCGGGAGCTGGACACGATGACCGTAAGCCCCGAGACCAACGGCATCATCACGGAGGAAGAGATGGCCGGCACCGTAGCCGACACCATCCCGAATACGCTGCCACGCCGGGCCA
>CAZKPE010000034.1:0-24723 GCA_964554545.1 uncultured Lewinella sp. | reverse complement strand
GAGGTCTGACAAAATGGCGCCTACTTCCTCACCTCACCACCATAGTACCGCACTCCCACCACCACCGTCCGCCCCGCCGCCGGCTGAAAGTAGCGGCCCCCGAACTGGGGATTGAGGTCGTTGCCGAGGCTCATCCGCTCGTCAAGGAGGTTGTTGCCGGCGATAAAAAAATCCCAGCGGCCAGGACGATAGCCAAGGCGGCCCCGTAACAGATGATAGGCCTCCCCGTAAACCGTATTGGCATCATTCAGGGGGATGGCATCCGTATAGTTTTCGCTGAGGGTGGCGTAGAAGCCTCTGCCGAAGCGGCCGGTAACTTCCAGATTGGCGACGTGGGGGGCCGTCCCCGGCAGCCGATTACCGGAGAACACTTCCCCCCGCCGCTGGTAGTCGCCGTAGGTAAAACGGTGGTAGGTGTAGCTGCCGTAGACATCGAGCCAGCGGGCGGGACGGTAGTCCAGGGCCAGCTCCAGCCCGTACTGATCGGTATTTCCGGCATTGCGAAAAAGCACGGTTCCCCGATCGTCACTGAAGGTGCTGATGGCCTCCGACAACCGCAGATAAAATACACTAGCCGCGTAGCTGACCGGCCCCCAGCTCCCCTTCCCCCCGATTTCGTAATTCACCCCCCGCTCGGGGCGTAAACCGACATTCAGGCTCCCTTCATTCGTTCGGAATTCATCTAATGTCGGCGGGCTGAAGCCGCTGCTCACGGTGCCGTAGATACTGTGGCGGCCGAAATCCCGTAGCAGCGATACCCGTGGACTCGCTACCCCTCCCGTCTCGCTATTCGTAATGCCGGTATTTCCGTCCGCATCGAAGGTCCGGTCCACCCGGTAGCCCAGTTCGTTCAGGCTAAGGCCGGCCGCTAACCGCCACGCTCCCAGGTCGTACTGCAACTGGGCAAAGTAGATCTGCTGGTCGCTCCGGATCTCGTCACTGAAATTGAGCGCGGTGGGTACGCCGACCTCGTTACCGAAATTATTCGCCATCCGGTACTGCAATTGCCCCTCGGCCCCGAAGGTGAGTTTGAGGACCGAGGTCGCCAGCGGGAGGGTGTAATCAAAGGCCGTCCTGCCCCCTACCCCGAGGTTGGTTTCCCGCTTGTAGTCGAAGTTGAAGGGGTGATCGAAGTAGAAGCCGGTAGCGTAGATCGTCGTTTCGTTCGACCACCGGCCGATCCGCCAGTTGTGAGTAGTGCCAAGAAGCAAATTGTGGTAGCGGATGCTTGCATCGGTTTCCGCGCTGCCCGGCCGCGCCTGCCGGGGGTTTTCCGCGTACTGCTCGGCGTTCAGTCCGCCCGGCAGCTCGTAGTCCAGTCGGGTATAGAGGGCATGCAGACTAAGTTTTCGCTGTCCGTCCAGCTGCTGCGTACTGCTCAACTGCACGGTCTGCCGACGCAGTGCACTGTGATCGCGGTAGCCGTCGGTTTGCTGGTGGGCGATACGCAGCTGCCCCGATCCCGCTTGCACCTGCGCCCCCGCCCGGAAGAATCCGTAACTGCCGCCAGTCAACCCGGCGTTAAGTGAGCGATCCAGGCTGTCGGTACTCAGCAACAGCGTGCCCGCCGTACCGGCCCCGTAGAGGCTTCCCGAGGGTCCGCGCAGGAGTTCCACCCGGTCTACGTTGCTGATGTCCAGGAAATTGAGTGGCGTATCCCCGCCGGGCTCGGTGAGGGGAATATCGTTCCAGTACACCTTGATGTTGCGCACGCCGAAGGGACTGCGTAGCGTGCTGCCCCGAACGCTGATGCGGTAGCTGCCCGGTGCCCGCTGCTCGAAACGGACCCCTGGAAGCCGATTCATGGCGGGCAGTAAGTCCTGGCTCGGGAACTGTTGGATCTCGGTAGTCGATAAGGTGCTAACGCTCGCCGCCACCCGCCGGGACAGCGTGCCGTCACTAAACCCCCGCACGGTGGCATCGGGTAGGCGGTAAACGGTATCGGACTGGGCGAACAGGCCGACGGGGAGAATGAGAAAAAGCAGTCGGAGCATGGCGGGAACTTAGCCGCGCTCGATCGGGCAGGTCATGCAGTGGCTGCCGCCCCGCCCCCGACTGAGCTCGGCGCTGGGTAGGGTGATGATGGTCTTAGACAGGCTGGCAACATCCAGGCCCTCGTCCTGGATGCGCTCGAGCAAGCGTTTGGCCCCGGTGACGGTGTAGCCCGCCCGCTGGAGCGTCTCGGCGGTCACCGGGTTGCGGTCGTAGGTGAGGGCGATGCCGGGTGCCAGGGCGACCAGGTTGCAGCCGTCGGTCCACTGCTCCCGCTCCTGATAGGGACTGCGGCCGTTACCGGCGGGAAGGAAGCGGGCCGCGGGGTCGATCTCTTCCAGGATGCAAGCCTTCAGGCTCGGGTAGTAGGTTGTTTCCCCTTCTGCGCGCCAAACCTCCACGCCGGCCTGCCGCCCCCCCTCGGCGATGATGGGTTGGTAACAAACGTAGTCGTGGGTGTCGATCTGGGTGAAGATGGTATCCAGGTGCATGAAGCTGCGCTCGGCCGGCACGCTGACCCGGACGACATGCTTGACGATGCCCTTCTCGAAGAGCACGTCGGCCAGACAGCGGATGGCGTAGGTATTGGAGCGCTCGCTATCGCCAATGAGGAGGTAGTCGCGATTGAGCAGCATCACGTCGCCGCCTTCCAGATAGACTTTTTCCCCTCCCGGACTGGGCGGAAATTCTTCTACGTTATTCAGGTTGATGACCCGACCGGACTCCCAGAGTTCGGCGAAGATGGGGTGGGCCACGATCACGAAGCGGGTCAGGAAGTTCTCCCGGCTGCGGGCCTGTTTGGCCGCTTTGGTGATCAGCACGTGGTCGTTGATCGTCACGGCGATATCGCGGGTGAAGATGAAGTTTGGGATGGGATCGAAAAGGGTGCGGTTCTCCCGCTTCAGGGCACCGGTGATGAGTACCTCGGCCAGTACGTCGGGGGGCAGGGCGGCCAGTTCGTCCACGTAGGTCGGGGGCAGCTCTTCCCAGCTAACGATCAACTTCAGGGTTTCCCGGGCCGCTTCCGGCTTCGCGGCCAGGGCCTCGGCCACCAGGGCACCGATCTCCAGTACGCCATCCGGGCCGATGAACGCTCGCAGTACGGCGGTGAAGACATCGTGCTCGTCCTGCAGCCGGGGCAAGTAAACGATGTCGTCGAAGAGCAGCTCCTCGGCGCGGCGCGGCGTGATGGTGGCCGTCCCGGCGTCGGGGCGGTGAATGATGACCCGCCGCAGGGGGTCGATCTCGGCGTGTACTCGAATGGGCATCGGGCAAAGGTAGTCAGGGCCGGGGAGGGATGACGTAGCTTCGCCCCTTCCGAAAATGAACCACCCATGGCCTACGACTGGCTGCTCTTCGACGCCGACAATACCCTCTGGGATTTTGATGCCGCCGAGGCCCATGCCCTGGAGCGTACCCTGATCGAGCGCGACCTGCCCTGGTCGAACGAGGTATTGTCCACCTACCGCCTGATCAACCGGGCTGCCTGGGATGATTACGAGAAAGGGCGGCTACCGAAAACCCAACTACGGGACATCCGCTTCCAGCGCCTGCTGGACCATTACCGCCACGACCACCCCGCCGAGGAGTTGTCCCTTTCCTACCGCGCGTACCTGGCCGGCAGCCACCACCTCCTGGAGGGGGCACGGGAGGTACTGGAGCGGGTCGGGCAGTCGTACCGGCTCGGTCTCATCACCAACGGGTTAAAGGAAGTTCAGCGCCCCCGGCTGGCGAATACCGGCATCGGGACCTATTTCGAGTTCATTGCGATCTCGGACGAACTCGGGGTCGCCAAGCCCCAGACGGAATTCTTCGAGCACGCCCACCGGAAGATGGATCGACCGGACCCGCGGCAAGTACTGGTCATCGGCGATAATCCCAACGCCGATATCGCCGGGGCCCTGCGCTACGGCTACGATGCTTGCTGGCTGCGGCACCCGGGGGCGGCCAACCGCAAAAGGTTGGGGGAAACTTATCGCATCCGGTCCATCCGGGAGTTATTGAAGGTATTGCCATAAACCAAGATTGCCACCCCTCAGTCCGGAAGGATGGCAATCGTATGTCGGGGTAAACGAGAATTTTATTCCGCCGCTTCCGCTTCTTCCGCGCTGTGCAGGAAGCCGACACTCAGGCTGTCTTCTCCGAGGAAGTGCTCGCAGTGGTGCGCCCGGTCTTCAATTTTGAACAGAAACTCTTCCAGCATAGATTTGGTACCGAAGTCGCCCAATTCAAATGCCTTGGTAATCGATTTACGAAACTCCTCGGCGATCCGCTTTTCGTTGTTCATGTCGGCCTTGATGCCGTCGCGGATCCGAAAGACGCCCTCCGGCTCCTGCTCGATATAGCTGAGCTTTACGTAGTTCTCCATTCGGGTAGTCGGGTCGTAACCCAATAACGTGATGCGCTCGGCAACGGCGTCGGCCTGCTCGTGGATTTCGTTATAATTATCCTCCAGGAAGAGGTGAAGGTCCCGGAACTGAGGTCCCTCCACTAGCCAGTGGTGCTTGTGATACTGAAAGTACTGTACCCAGAGGGCGGCCAGGTGGCGGTCCAGGTGCTCGCGCATCGTGGCGCAGGCTTCGTCGCTTAGTCCGACGGGGTTTCCTTCGTATTCTTTGTGGTCGCGTAATTTTTCCATTGTTTCCTTGGTATTTGATTTCAAAACGCCCCTTTGGCTGCGATGTTCGTGGCCGACCGAGCGGCTAAAAGTCCTTACACTCACACAACAGAAGGTAGTCGGCGACCGTACTATGAGCAGTTTTTTCGTTTCTATCCGCTTGCCGCCGTCCTACCTTTGTCTTGTACCGTTGCCCCCGCGGTCACCCCAAAAACAACCCCATGAGCCGTCTCCGTCTCGCTATCCTCGACCTGTACAACGGGATTCCCAACCAGGGCATGCGCTGCATCCGAGAGCTCGTTGAGGGCTTCTCCGATTCCATCGAATATGAGGTCTTCGACGTCCGCGTCGCCCACCGCCTCCCCGATTTGAGCTTCGATATCTATATCAGCTCCGGCGGCCCCGGCGACCCCCGTGAGGGCGACGGGGTATGGGAAAAGCTATGGGGAGAATGGTTGGATGCCGTTTACACCCATAACCTGACCGACGGGCCCAGGAAATTCGTTTTTTTCATCTGCCACAGCTTCCAGATGGCCGTTCACCACATGGGGATGGCCGAGGTTACCGCACGGCGCAGCCTGAGCTTCGGGACCTTTCCCATGCACCTGACCGAAGTCGGTGCTTCCGATCCTGTTTTCAGCGGACTCACCGACCCCTTCACGGCGGCCGACTTTCGGCGCTATCAGGTCATCCAGCCGGATGAGGAGCGTATGGCCGAACTGGGCGCAACCGTTCTCGCCATCGAGAAAGACCGCCCCCACATCGACCTGGAACGGGCCACAATGGCCATTCGCTGGACGCCCGAGATGGTCGGCACTCAATTCCACCCCGAAGCGGACGCGGAGGGTATGCTGGAGCATTTCAGCCGCCCCGACATCAAGGCCGAGGTCATCGCGGAACACGGGCGCGACAAGTGGCTCACGCTCATGGCCGACCTCAACGACCATCGCAAGATCGCCTATACCCACGATCGGGTGCTGCCGGGCTTTCTGCAGCGGGCCGTAGCGGCGCTGAGTCCGGTAGAGATCGTGGTGAACCCCTGAGTTGGCCGGTCGGAAGCGGGTAGCTTACCTTTAGGGCGGCTATTCACTCGCTCGTTCAACTTTTCGGCATGACTCCGTTCCCCACTTCCCCTCTCAGTAAGTGGGTGCTCATCACCGGCGGCAGCCATGGTATCGGACTGGCGTTGGCCCGGGAATGCCTCGGTCGGGGGTTGAACGTTGCCGTCGCGGCCCTTCCCGATCAACATCTGGAAGAGGCGCGTACCTCCCTCCGGCAGTTCGTACCCACGTCGTCCCGTACGCGGTTCCTGGGTATCGACCTGGTCGCGAACGGGGCCGTCGATCAATTACTGACGTGGTTGCTCGAACAAGAGATACGTGTCTCCTACCTCATTAACAATGCGGGTTTCGGGCGCGGGGGCTTGTTCGAGCACACCGACTGGCCGGCCTACCGGCGGATGCTGCAACTGAATAACCAGGTCATGGTCGAGCTGACCCATCGGCTCCTGCCCCAGTTGATCCGGGCGCGCGGCGGCATCCTGAACCTCAGCAGTATGGAAGCCACCCTACCCCTACCCTACAAAACGGTGTATACCGGCACGAAAGGCTTCGTCTACAATTTCTCCCTGGCCCTGCGCGAGGAGTTTCGCCACCATGGCGTCAGCGTTTCGGTTCTCTGCCCCGGCCCCATCATCACCAACGAGGACGGTATGCGCCGGGTCATTGCCCAGGGTTGGCGGGCGCGGCTGCTCGTCACCATGCCGGCCGACATCGCCCCCCAGGCCATCGAAGGCTTGCTGAGCCGCCGTGCGGTGATCGTTCCCGGCTGGTTGCCGCGCGCCCTCATCACGCTCTGCTACTTCACGCCCCGTGCGCTGCGTATGCGCATTCTGGAACGGATCTTTCGCCGTTACCGCGAACCCGCCGTCGTGCCCGTTGGAAAGGTGAACCCCGTGAGTTCTTCACTCAGCCTCCAGAGTCGGCGCGCCTCCTCCTCATCGTAGCTGCTGCTGAAGGAGCGCTTCGGCCGGCAGTCATCCCAGTAGAGCCCCCCGGGTGGTGGATCGGGCGTGGTGGCCAGGAAGATGGTCGTGGCGGCCCCCTCTCCCGGGCTTTTATTCCCGCTCATTTTTCGCCTCACCCGCCAGGCCAGCCGGTGCAGCCAGGTATTGCCCTTTAGGCCGATATCGGTCTGTACCAGCCCGGGCTGGATGGCGCAGATGGTCGTATCATCCCGGACGCGCCGATTGTATTCGTAGCAAAACAGCACGTTCGCCAGCTTACTCTGGGCGTAGCTTTTGAGCCCATGATAGCCGTGTTCCAGGCCGGGGTCGGCAAAGTTGAAGCCCTTCACCTGCTTATGGCTGTCGCTGGCCACGCAGAGGATCCGGGCGGCGGGGCGCAGGTGCGGGCGCAACAGGCCGGTCAAGAGAAAATACGCCAGGTGATTGACCGCAAACGTTTGTTCGATCCCGTCGGGCGTCAGTAGCCGGTGGCTGTTCCAGACGCCGGCATTGTTCACTAACACGTCCAGCGGCGGGTGATCCTCCCTGACCTGGCGGGCCAGTCGGTGTATGTCCTGCTGTACGGACAGGTCGGCCGCCAGCGGGATCACCTCCCCTTCGCCGATGCCCGCGGCGGCCTTTACGGCCTTTTTCCGGGTCCGGCCGTGGAGTAAGACCCGAAATCCGCGGCCGGCCAACTCGCGGGCGGTAGCCAGGCCGATACCGCCCGTCGCGCCGGTGATCAATACGGTGGGTCGCGGCTCAGGCATCCGTCCGCTCTTGTAGTTGGGTCAGGGCATCCTCCACCCCCCGGAGTTTATCGCGGCAGGCGTTGATGAGCTGTTCGGCGCGGGCTACGCGAGCGTGTAGTTGGTCGATGTCCGTCGGGGTATGCTGCAGTTGCGACAGAATCTCCTCCAGCTCGGCGACGGCCTCGGCGTAACTCATGATCGGGTGCTTTCGGGCGAAGGTAGGGCGCGTTGTGGCACCGGGCCGTCAGAACAACTGCTACGGGATTACACGTTACGTTCAATAAATACCGTATTGATGTCCCGTCACTTCTCACTCGCCGCTTTTCTCCTGTTGACCTGTACTTCGTATGCCCAAACGCCCGTAGATGTGGGGCGGGAGGGTGCGCAAACGACCGCCATCGAAGAAAATACGGGGGCTGACTTGTGGGCGACCCAGTTCGATGAGGAGAGTATCGGTTTCTTACACGTCTACGTCGACCCTGACCCCGATCCGCTCGAGACCTACCTCTTTAAGGGACGGGAACTTTCCCAGGCCGCCATCGACATGATGCCCGCCCGCCTGCGCAAATTGGCCGACCGGGAAGACACGAAGGTGTACGCCACGAAGGCGATCATGGGCATCGGGGAAAATTTGTACATCACGCGGATCGATGGTCCCCGCCGCGATCAGATCGATATGTTCGCCATCCGCGACGAGCGGGTAAAGCACCTCAAGACGCTGGCCTACCGCGACTGTGGCAGTACCGAATGCCTACAGATGGACAGCTACATAACCGACGTCAATCTCGATACGGATTTCGACCTCATCCAGATCGCTCGGCGGAGCACCAAAAGCCAGGGGACGACCGACGAGCGCCGCACCGTCTATTACATGCCCAGGGAAACCAAGCGCTGGAAACGCACCGAGGAACTCGACGTTCCCTGGGAAGGTATCACCTTCTTCGAGCCCAGCGAGGACGAAAACTGATCACTCTTCCTCCCGGGAAGCGCGCAAGCGACGCAGTAGTTTACCGGAGGGCGGGGAAAGATCGACATCCTCCTGCTCTGCTTGCTGATCAATGATGTCAGTCAACACCCCGATCCGGCCTTCGGTATCGTAAAAGCGGTTCACGATGGCCACGCGGCGTTGCTCCACCAGGCAGTAGCCGGAGGTGAAGTTGCCCCGCTCGTAGCGGACGGTATACCCCAGTTCCTTGAGCAGGGTCTCTAATTTTTTCAGGCTGTGTTTCGTTGGGCTTAGCACCATAGACGGCAAACTTACTGCGCTACCTTCGCTTCATGTACCGGATCATTCCGCTTCTACTGTTTCTAGGCCTCACCTCCCACGCTTTGCACGGGCAGACCTTCCGCGCCAGTGCCCTGTTCGGGACGTATCTCAGTCAGATCGATGGAGATGACCTGTTCGGCTTTCACCAAGTGGGGCTCAATGCCGGTTTGCGGGTCGTTGCCCTCCTCGACGAGCGCTGGCGGGTCGGCCCGGAAATCCTCTTCACCCAGCAGGGTGCGGTACGGAGCCGCAACACGACCAACGTAAGCGATTTTCGCTCGATCGACTTCAACGCCGTCGAACTACCGCTAATGGTATACTACAAAGACTGGCGGCTGACGGCCGAGGCCGGCCTGAGTTACCAGCGGGTGATCAACTTCGCCGTCATCGACTTCCGGGGGGATGACATTTCCGATACGCTGCCGCTACGCGATGATCTGTTCGCCATCAAATTTGGCGTGACCGTGTACGTGACCCCGCGGATCGGAGTGAATTTCCGCTGGTCCAAGCACCTGGCCGACATCCAGGAACCCGAGCAGCCCGGCCTACGTGGGCGCAGCCTGAGCCTGCGGGCGGTGTACACCTTCGGAAGTGGCGAAGAAATACCCCAGCGAAATGAATGAACCCAGCCGCCGTGCCGTGATCGACCTCGGCACGAACACCTTTCATCTGCTGATCGCCACGGTCGAGCCGTCCGACCGGATCGAAGTGCTCTACCGGGAACGCATTTTCGTAAAACTGGCGAAGGACGGCATCGAGACCATCGGCCCCGAACCGTTCCAGCGGGGGATGAGCGCTCTGCGTCACTTCGCCCGACTGATCGGGGAGTATGAAGTAACCCAGGTCACCGCTATCGGAACGGCCGCCCTCCGCACCGCCTCGAACGGGGAGCTCTTCATCCGCACGGCGGAATTGGAAACGGGGATCGCCGTTCGACTTATTTCCGGTGACGTGGAGGCCGATCTCATCACCGCCGGTGTGCTGGCCGCCCTGCCCCCGCTCACGGACTCTATCCTGATCATGGATATCGGGGGGGGATCAACGGAGTTCATCATTGCCTCGGCGGAAGGAGTACACTGGCGAGAGTCTTTTCCCGTAGGCGTGGCCGTACTGGCTCATCACTTTCACCGTCAGGACCCCATCGGGGAAAGCGAACTCCGGGAACTGGAAGAGCACCTGAGCCGGCAATTGAGCCGTCTGGCCACCGCCCTGGCGGAGTACCCGGCAACCCAATTGGTGGGCGCCGCAGGTACCTTCGATGCCCTGGTCGGAATGCTGGGTACCGCCGGGGAAGAAAAAACCCCGACCAGTCATCGCTTACCGCTCGAGCAACTGGCCCGCCTTCACTTCAGCTTACTCACCACCACGGAGGCCGAGCGACTCGCCTTTCCCGGCCTCCCCCCCGAGCGAGCGGACCTGATCGTCGTTGCCCTGGTTCTGCTCCGGTTCGTCCTGCGGCTCGCCGGCATTGAGCGGGTCACCGTAAGTGACTATGCCATGAAGGAAGGCATACTGCTGAGCGAAACCCTGCTGAGAGCTAGTGCGTCTGATCGAAATCCTGGATCACCAGCAGCATGAGCATGATGTCGCCGTAGAACTGGCGGATGAGCTGGAAGGAGACATTCGAGCGAAAGAAGTGGGGCTCCAGCAGATCGTAGTCATGCTCTAAGCCGATAAACAGGTCCTGATCGTGAACGGCGAAGTAGAGGTCCCGCCCCTCCCGTTCGGCGAATTCGAGCAGGGCATCCTGCATGGGCGGCGTCAGGATCGCGGCCACTTTTGTTCCAGGATGCGCATATACGGCGTACTGTTCGCGAAACCCCGGATTCAGAATTTCCACGTCGGCGCTTCTGCCCTTCGCGCCGACGTAAGCGTCGACCGATCGTTTCACCCGGCGCAGCTTGTGCCGGGGCCAGACGGCCAGTCGGCCCCGGGTCGGCTCATTGAAGATGGCATGGACGAATAGCCCACTAAAGACCAACTGCAGGCGGTTACTGGCCGGGCTGATTTCCTGCACGTAGGCCTCTCCCATCTCGAAGGCCATCTCCCCGACTAATCCACGCATATAATCCTCGGCCCGGTAGCTATCGGGGTGGGGCCGAAACAGTCCACTGCGCTCGAAGCGGTCCCGCAAAATAGGCCGTTCGGCTTCGTAACTCAGGGACCGGAAATTGGGTGTCTCATTGATGAAGTCCAGCAGCAGCCGCATGATGGCCGGCTTAAAGGACTGGCGAAATCGTCCGATACGCAGGTAAAGCGAACCCAGGTAGAAGAGCACAGGAAGCGCGCCAACCAGCAGCAAAAACCCCAGGTCATAGGCCAAAAACAGGAAAATCACCACCAGAATCCCCACCAGGGAAATAACCATACCCCGCAGTATCCGCCGCCGTAGACGTTCCAACCGCAGCAGCTCCGGCCGGATGGTCGTGTTGTAGTAAAGCCGAAGTTCCGGGAGACGGGGGGGGAGCAAGGGGGGGGGGGTTGAGTTGTGGGGTTGTGGGGTTGTAACAAAACCCCGTGCCGTTCGCAAGGTGGACTTTTTTCGGTAAATGCTCCGTGTCGCCCGGCGTTCAACGTTTCGACCAGTTCGCTATCCACCCGCGCGCCGCCGCCCGACCAACCGCCCCCCTTCCTTCCGTGTCATTTCCAAAACCCTTACCTTTGCGCGCTTATGCTGTACCGCATCTTTTACCTGACCCTGCTTTGCTGCCTCTCGCTGTACGGTTGCCGTTCCGAGTTCGAGACCATTCGGACGAGTAACGAGCCCGAGCTCATTCTGAAGAAGGCCGATGCCTACTACGAGGCCGGGGAGTACCAGCGGGCCCAGACCCTGTACGAACTCGTCATTGCCCCCTACCGCGGGCGGGCGGAGGCCGAACAGATCGCCTACCGCTACGCCTACACCTACTACTATACGGAGCAATTCATCCTGGCGAGCTACTACTTCAAAAACTTCGCCACCACTTACGGGGGAAGCCCACTGCGGGAGGAAGCCGACTTCATGTCTGCCTACTCGAACTACGAACTCAGCCCGACCTACCGGCTCGACCAGAGCTACAGCGTGAAGGCCATCGAGGGATTCGAAGAGTTTGCCAACCGCTATCCGGACAGCGAGCGGGTATCGCAGGCTAACCGCCTGATCGACGAAATGCGGGCCAAGATGGAACTGAAGGACTTCGAGTCCGCCAAACTGTACATGGACATCGAGCGTTATGAGTCTGCACTCGTAAGTTTCGAGAACGTCCTCAAAGACTATCCCGAAACCCAGCGCGCCGAGGAGATTCGCTACCTGATGGCGAAGGTGGAGTACAAATTCGCCGAGCGCAGTTTCCGGGTGCGCAAACCGGAGCGGTTGGAAGCCACCATTGAACTGGCCCAGAACTTCCTCAATCGCTATCCGGACAGTCAGTACGCCGAAGAGGTGACCGACATTTTAACCAAATCACAAGCCGAACTAAAGGATCTAACCGATGTCAGATATCAAAGCACGGGCACAGGGGCTTAGCCCCGACACCGCCGCCCGCGACATTCAACGTGTCGTAGGGGAAACCGGAAATATTTACGAGAGCCTGGCCATCGTCAGCCGCCGCGCCCGCCAGCTGGCCGTGGACCTGAAGCACGAACTGGACCAGAAGCTCGAAGAGTTCGCCGAGGTGACCGACACCATCGAGGAGGTCGTGGAGAATAAGGAGCAGATCGAGATTTCCAAGTTTTACGAAAAGCTCCCGAACCCCGTGCTGATCGCTATGCGGGAATACCTGGACGACGAGCTCTACCACCGCTACAACGAGCGGCGCGAGGAGGACGAAGACGACCTCTAGCAGCTTGTCCGCGCTCGCCGGCAAGAAAATTATTCTGGGAGTCAGCGGCAGCATCGCCGCCTACAAATCCGCCCTGATCGTGCGTGGCCTGATCGCCGCGGGGGCCGAGGTGCGCGTACTCATGACCCGGGCGGCCACCGACTTCATCACGCCCCTCACCCTGGCGACCCTGTCGCGTAACGAGGTGGTGACGTCGGTGCACAGCGAAGAAAGCTGGAACAACCACGTCGAGCTGGGGCTCTGGGCCGATGCCTTCCTGATCGCACCCGCCACCGCGACCACCCTCTCCAAACTGGCTAACGGCCTTTGCGATAACGCGCTGGTGGCGGTTTATCTCTCCGCCCGCTGCCCCGTCTTTTTCGCCCCCGCCATGGATGTCGATATGTGGGAGCATCCCGCCACCCGGGCGAATGTTGAAAAGCTACAAGCCTACGGGAACCAACTGATCGACGTGGAGAGCGGGGAACTGGCCAGTGGCCTGGTCGGAAAGGGAAGGCTGGCCGAACCCGAAGTCATTATCCATCATCTAGAAAATCATTTTTCGACGCGGCAGGACCTGGAAGGTCGGCGCATCCTGGTAACGGCGGGCCCGACCATAGAGGACCTGGACCCCGTCCGCTTTCTAAGCAACCGGAGCACCGGGCGGATGGGGATCGCGGTGGCGGAGGGCGGCGCAGCGCGGGGTGCAAGCGTAACCCTGATCTTGGGGCCGGGGAGCTACTCGACCGAAGCCAGGGGAATTGAAGTGATCCGGGTACGCTCTGCCCGGGAGATGTACGCTGCCGCCACCGAACGCTGGCCGGACTGTACCGATGCCATCCTGGCCGCCGCGGTGGCCGACTACCGACCGGCCACGCTACATTCCAACAAGATCAAGAAAGGGGAGGGCGATCTGACTATCACCCTGACGCGCAATCCGGACATCGCCGCCAGCCTGGGAGCCACCAAACGGGCAGGGCAACGAGTGGTCGGCTTTGCCCTGGAGACCGAGAATGGGGAACGTAATGCCCGCCGCAAACTGGAGGACAAACGGATGGACCTCATCGTGCTGAACAGCCCGAACGATCAGGATGCCGGCTTCGGTCATGCGACCAACCGAATTACCCTGATCGACCGCAATAAGGCCAACGCCCTGGAGTTAAAGAGCAAGCGGGCGGCAGCTGATGACATTCTGGATCGCCTGCTGGTCCTAACTTAGCCCTATGCGCACGCTGATTACCTGTCTCCCCCTGTTTCCCCTGCTGCTCACTGCCCAGAGCGAGATCAATTGGACGATCAACATCAATACCCAGCAGATCACCCAGGCCGACAAGCGCATTTTCGCGACCCTGGAAAAGGACCTTGCCGTCTTTCTGAACGGGCGTACCTGGACCGACGACCGTTTCGAGCCCGACGAGCGCATTGATGCCACGCTTTTCCTTACGCTTACTGAAAAAACGAAGCAGTCATCGGCGGATGGCGAGGAGGTCATCCCGGACCAGTATAGCGGTACGCTAGCCATCCAAACCTCCCGCCCCGTCTACGGAACCGGAGAGATTACCCCCGTCCTGAATTACCAGGATAAGCGCCTCGAATTCGGCTACGAGCAGTACGAGGCGATCCAAATTTCGGAGCAGAGTTTTACCTCGGAACTGGCTTCCATTATGGGGTTCTATGCTTACCTCGTGCTGGGCCTGGATTACGATACCTTCGCCCCCCTTGGCGGGCAGGACTACTATGAGCAGGCGCAGGCAATTTATAACCTGCTACCGGGTAATTTGACGAACAGTTCGGGCTGGACCGCCGTCGGAAAGGTGAACAACCGCTACTTCCTGTTGGAGAATTTGCTGAGCGGCCGTATGCTACCCGTGCGGCGGTCCCTGTATAATTATCACCGGCTGGGTCTGGACATGATGCTGGCCGACCCGGCCACGGCGCGTAAGAACATCCTGCTGGCCATCGAAGACCTACAGGCGGCTAATCAGGCCTACCCGAATTCCGCTCTCATCCAGACGCTGGTGGACGCAAAGCGGGAGGAAATCATTGAGATATTTAAGGGGGCTAGCGGGCCGGAGCAGAATGCGGTAATCAGCATGATGTCGCGCATCGATCCTTCACAGTCCGGCCGCTACCGGGAGATCCGTAGCACTTCGACGGCTAGCCGCGGGCGAGTCGGAAGGCGATGATCTCATCGTGGTCGAATTCCCCCCCGAACCGCTCACCCTCCTTATCAGTAACGGAGGATTCCGCGGGAACCCGCTCTTCGGCGACCGCCGCCAACACACTGGGATGAATGTAGTACTTGCGGCAAACCGTAACCGTGTTACCGAGAAAGTCCGCTACCCGTTCCACAACGCGTAGATCGGGGCGGTCGGGTAATTCCCCTCCGTGTTCTTCCAGCAGCTCCCAGTAGGCGTCCACCGCCGCTGCCGTGCCGGCCCAGGTACGGAAGAATTTACTACTGAAATCCGGGCCGACCAGTTTGCGGACCATATCGTTCACGTCCGCGCTGTCCAGGTTGTGCATCTTTCCGTCACCGCCGCGATAGCGGAAGACCTCATAACCGGGGAGTTCGGTCAGGTTGGTTAGTATGCTGATGAGTTGCGGGTCAGTCAGGTCGACTTCCCGATCGATGCCGCTTTTGCCGACGTAGTCGAAGTGTAGCCCATCGGCGTCGGCCTCCACGTGCTTGCGGCGCAGGGTGGTCAGTCCGATCGTTCCGTTTCGTTTGCGGTAGCTGGAATTTCCGACCCGCATACCCGTTTCGTCCATCAGGGCCACGGCTACTGCTGCCACCCGCTTTCTGGTCCATCCCTGGCTGGCATCCTCGATGATGCGGCGCAAGGTCTTTCGGGCCGCGGGCAGGGCGGCGGCGAATTCCACGAGGGAATTGAACTTGTTTAATTGTTGGAAGGCGAGCCAGTCCGGGTGGTAGCGATACTGTTTGCGGCCGGCTTCATCGCGGCCGGTACTCAGTAGATGGCCGTTTTCGAGGGGGCAGATCCAAACTTCGGTCCAGGCGGGCGGAATGGCCAGGGAAGCGAGACGGTCCTGGATGAGCCTATCGGTAATCCGGGTCCCGTCCTCACGGAAATAATCGAAGCCATCTGAGTGGCGCTTGCGGGTCCAGCCGGGTTGATCGTCGCTGACGTGGATGAGGTCCGGAACCTGGAGAAGGGCGGGGCGGTCTGCTCCCATAGTGGATCGAGATGGCTGCCCTCTTAACAGCGGCCGCGGGGCGGGATGTTCTAGTCCCGGGCTTTTACGGCGGCAACGCGGTCGCGTATACGCGTCAATAAATCTTCCGGGCAGGGTTCGAAGCGCAGATTGCGCTTCAGGAGGACCCGGAGTGCCTCCGTATCGGAGAGCATACTGCTATCCGACTGACAGTCAGGGGATGTGGTTTCGGGTTCGGCCACATCGGGTAGATGAAGACTACGGGAGGGGCGGCGGGAATTGGGAAACATGGTCGTATGATTAAAGATGCCGCTCCGGAGGGGTCCGAAGCGGCACGAGTGATTATCCTAAATTTCGGGTATTTACGATACCGAAAGTCTGTTCGGCGTACCCACTGAGCTGCTTAATGAGCGCGATACGGGCCCGGCGGGTGACGGACTTCACGGTATTCAGGGGTAATTCCATGGCTTCGGCGATCTCCTTCTCGGCAAAGTCGTAGAGGTCGGCCATGAGGAGAATGGACCGCTGCTTGTCGCTCAGCAGAGCCATGGCGCGCAAGATGGGGTCACTGAAGTCGCGGTCCAGGGCACCGGCCAGGCGCAGATCGGCAAAACCGGCCATGGGGTGATCGGCATCGCGGGTGTGGTAGGTGAGGCGTTCGCAGAGTTCTTCCTCCCCTCGCCGTTTACGCTTGCGGTAGTCGTTGATGAAGAGGTTGCGGGCCAGGCGAAAGAGCCAGGCCCTCCCGTTGGTACCCGCCGTGTAGTGGTCGATCTTTACGTAGGCGCGGGCAAAGGTTTCCTGAGTGAGGTCGGCGGCATCGCTGCCGTTGCCCGACATGCGCAGGAGAAAATTATACACTACGCGGTAGTGCGGCAGTACTTCCGCCTCGAAAACGCGGTCGCGGTGGGTACGTAACATGATAGAAAGGGTAAGCTTACCGAAGGGTGTAGGCAGAAAATGTTATGATATTCGAAAATAGTTGCAGGCCGCGTAAAATATATGTTACGGCAGATAAGTTAGCACAGTATTCTCATGAAAATTTGGCGATAGACCTAGCGGCCCGTATGTTTGCGGCGACTTCTCCCCAAGAGACTAACCCTGGTTTTGACGTACAACCCCTCTTTCAATCGGTTGCACCCGGTTGATCGCTGAATTTCATTGTATTCGTTTAAACCAACCTACGCATGTTTTCTGGACATTCCTTAGCCACTGCCGCGGCGGTGGGGCTACCTCCGTATACCGGCACCTTCGACCGGGAGCGGGCGGGCCATCTTCTCCGACGCGCGGTATTCGGGCCCACCCTTGACGAGATCGACGCCGCCGTTCGTGACGGTCTCAGCTCAACCCTGGGCACCCTCTTTGCACCTGCGTCCGCGCCCTCCCCTCCCCTCAACCATTACTTCGAGCGGGACCCGAACGTACCCGTGGGCCGGACCTGGGTGAACAGCCCCTTTGTGTCAAACGCGAACGTGGAACCCTACCGTTCGGAAAGCCTGCGTGGGTGGTTCGTCAATAACCTGTTCAACTCCCGGACGAATATTACGGAGAAGATGGTCGTCTTCTGGATGAATCACTTCGGGGTGGCGGACGGCTTCGAGCACCGGGCGCAGTACGGCTACATCAACTTGCTATACCGCTACGCCCTGGGCAACTTTCGCGATCTGATTAAGGAGATCACCGTCGACCCGGCCATGCTGCACTTCCTCAACGGTCGCTTCAACTACCTGGATGCGCCGGATGAAAACTACGCCCGGGAGCTTTTGGAATTGTTCACCATACAGAAAGGCCGACCCGGCGACGTGAACTACACCGAGCAGGACATCCGGGAGATCGCCCGTATCCTCACCGGCTGGCGGGTACGCAATTTCTGGGGCCGGGAAAACAGACCCGTCGAGACCTACTGGGAAGACAGCTGGCACGATAAGGGGACCAAGCGGCTGAGCGAACACTTCGACAATGCCGTCATTGAGAATGGGGGGCCAAACGAATACAAGCAACTCATTGACATCATCTTCCGGCACCGGGAGGCGCCGCGGGCCATTTGCCGCGACCTGTACATTTACTTCGTCGGGCACGAAATCGACGATCGGATCGAACGCGAGGTCATCACCCCGCTGAGCCAGTTGTTGCTCGCCAACGACTTCAACCTGCGGCCCGTAGTATACAATTTACTGGGTTCTAACCATTTTTTCCAGGATGCCCATCGGGGGACCATCATTAAAAATCCCCACGACTACCTGGCCTCCATGGTGCGCCCCATGGGTGGGTTCACCCATCTGAATGCAGGCCTCGAACTCAGCTACCGCCTGGCTCACGCGTATCACTTACTGGCGGCCAAGATGGACATGGACATCATGCAGCCCCCCTCGGTATCGGGTTGGAAAGCCTACTATCAACGGCCGGCCTTTTACCGGAGCTGGATCAGCTCCACTACGCTACAGCAACGGCGAAGGGCGGTGGAAGAGATCTGCCGCGAAGGGGTATGGGCGATCGACCGGGGCCACCCCTTCGACTGGCTGGGTTACCTGAACCGACTGCCGCGGCCAAGTGAGGTCAACTTCGTCATCGAAGATACCCTGACGGTCTTCCTTCCGCGGCCCGCTCACCCGGACCAGGTGAAGGGCCTTAAGGAGATTCTCCTGCCCGGTCTGCCCGACTTCGAGTGGACCATTGAGTACCGCAACTACCGGGAGCAGCCCGATGACCCCGAGCGCTCCGTTCCATTAACCAACAAACTCCGCGACTTCTTCCGCGCCATATTCAGTATGGCCGAGTTCCACCTTCAATAACGCGCTCTCATGAAAAGAAGACAATTCCTACACCGCTCCGCGGTGCTGGGCCTACCCCTCGTAGGCGGCATGGCCGGTTTGCACGCCCGCCCTTCCGCATCCTCCTCCATCACCCAAATGCTCGGCGGAACTTCCAACGACCGCATACTCGTGCTCATCCAACTCAATGGGGGCAATGATGGCCTGAATACATTCGTGCCGCTGGACCAGATGAGCGCCCTCCACCGGGTACGCCCCCAAGTCATCCTGCCGGAACGCAGTTTATTGCAGCTGGAACCGGCAAGCACCATCGGTCTGCACCCCCGGCTCACCGGCGTGCAGCAGCTTTTCGAAGAGGGAAAGATGACACTGGTGCAGAGCGTGGGCTACCCCGATCAGAACCGCAGCCATTTCCGTTCCACCGATATCTGGAGTACCGCTTCCCCGTCGGAAGTGTACTACAGCACCGGGTGGGCGGGCCGTTACCTCGAGGCCCGCAACCCCGGCTACCCGAATGGCTATCCAAATAGGGATACTCCCCACCCGCTTGCCGTCACGCTGGGTAACTCCGCGAATGAAACCTGCCAGGGCAGCGTCATCAACATCAGTCAGGCCATCAACGACCCCTATAACGTGACCTACCTGGCCCCGGGTGGGAACACGCCTCTGCCGAAGGGGAACTTCGGAGAGGAGGTCGATTACCTACGAGTCGCCATCAGCCAGACGAACCAGTACGGTGCCCTGGTCAACGAAGCCGCTGAGTCCGGACGCTCCGCGGCCAGCTACCCCGAAACCAAATTCGGGGATCAGCTCCGTAGCGTCGCCCGGATGATCGACGGCGGCCTGCAAACGAAGGTCTACGTCGTGGAGTTAGGCGGCTTCGACACCCATGCCAATCAGGTGGGCGGCAACCCAACGGAAGGGGTTCACGCCAATCTGTTGGGTCAGTTGTCGGAAGGCATCCGCGCCTTCCAGCAGGACCTGGACCGGAACGGACAGGCCGATCGGGTAGTGGGCATGACCTACAGCGAATTTGGCCGCCGCATCCGGTCAAATGGTAGCAACGGCACCGACCACGGCGATGCGGCTCCCCTCATCGTTTTCGGCAGCCGGGTGACCGGCGAGGTACTGGGGACGAACCCGACCATCGACCCGGACGTCAGCGTAGCCGACGGGGTACCCCTGCAGTACGACTTCCGGGACGTATACGGCTCGTTACTCGAAGACTGGTTCGGAGTTCCCGCCGGCGAGGTACAGACGCTGGTCTATCCCCAGTATGCTCACATCCCCATTATTGAATCCTCGGCCCGCGCCCGAACGACCAGCGGTTTCCGGGCTCTTCCGGTCGAATGGGTCGACTTCGTGGCCGAAGCCGGCGAGGACCGCATCGCACTACAGTGGCAAACGGCCAGTGAGGTAAATAATCGCGGATTCGGCGTGGAGCGCAGCCAGGACGGCCGCGATTTTGAGGAGATCGCCTTCGTGGCCGGTCGGGGTAGCGCGGCCACCTACCGGGAATACGACCGGGACGTACACGGAGGACGGACCTACTACTATCGCCTTCGCCAGGAAGATACCGACGGCCAGGTCACGTTCAGCAAAGTGGTTTCTGCCGCGGTTCTGGGTGCCGGTAATGATCTGGTAGTGGGACTTCCCTACCCCAACCCGGTGCGGGAAGCGGCAACCGTCAAGATTTACACGCCAACCGATACTGACGTGCGCTACGGCGTCTACGACGCCCGGGGCCGGAAGGTGATGGGCGATCGCCAATCTTTTCAGGGTCGGCGTACCGACTACCTGCGGGTCCGACCCGGTCGGATACCATCGGGTAGCTACACCCTGCGGATCGTAGCCGGCGACCGGCGCGTAAGCAGGAAGCTGGTCGTACGGTAGGTACGGATAAGGTGTTAAGGGAGGCAGTCGGTTTGGATGCTTAGCGGGGATGGGCTATGTTTGAAGTGCCTACGGGCTTTATCCCAGTTGGCTATTCCCCGGTTTATCGAGAAGTCCCGATGCCTGCGGTTGCACCCGCGGTATCGGTGTAAATCCACTTTCGTAAACCAACACCTTTCCATATGTCTGCTGCTTTTCCTGCCGCCCCCGCGGTGGCGGGGCTTGGCGCGTATACCGGCACCTTCGACCGGGAGCGCGCCGCCCACCTACTCCGCCGGTCCCTGATCGGCCCGACCGCCCGGGAGATCGACCAGGCCGTCGACCGGGGGCTTTCGGCTACCCTCGACCTGCTGCTCGCCGAAAGAGGGGTGCCGAACCCGCCGGTCAACCACTTCTTCGCGGATGACCCGCTGGTACCCATTGGGGAGACCTGGATCGAAGCGCGTTATCAGGAAGACGTCGACGTAGGCAACTACCGGCGGGGAAGTCTGCGGGCCTGGTTTCACCGTCTGCTACATGAGGGCCCCTTCCACCTGCGGGAGCGCATGACCCTATTTTGGATCAACCACTTCGGAATCAGTGACGTGGACGAGCAGCGCGCCGCCTACCAGTACATTCGCCTGTTTCAACGGCGGGGGCTGGGGAACTTCCGGCAGCTCATGGAGGAGGTGACCGTCAATCCGGCCATGCTGGTCTTTTTGAACGGTCGCTACAACCGGGCAGAGGCCCCAGACGAGAACTACGCCCGGGAATTGCTCGAACTCTTCACCGTACAGAAGGGGCAGCCCGGAGATATTAACTACACCGAAGAGGATATTCGCGAGATCGCCCGGGTCCTGACCGGCTGGCGGGTGGACGGGTTGTACAGCCGAACCGAGGACCGGGTGACGAGCTACTTCGACGAACGCCGCCATGACACCGGTAGTAAACAGCTGAGTACGTACTTCGGAAACGCCATGATCGAAAACGGCGGGGCAAGCGAGTACAAAATACTGATCGGGATCATCTTCCGCCACCCGGAAACGCCGCGGGCTATCGTGCGCGACCTGTATATGTACTTCGTCGATTACCGGATTACGGATGAAGTCGAGCGCAGCGTCATCCGCCCGCTGGCCGAATTACTGGTGGAGAAGGACTTCGAAGTCCGGCCCGTCATGCGCAACCTGCTGGGTTCGGCCTACTTCTTTCGCCAGGATAATCGGGCCACCCAGATCAAAAGTCCGTACGAGTTCGTGAACGGTATCACCCGCACCCTGGGCGGGTATGCGCATTTGGACCTCGGCCTGCGACTGGACTACGAGCTTGCCCGCACTCACCACTACTGGATCGGGCAGATGGATATGGATTTCCTCAATCCGCCTACCGTGTCGGGGTGGAAAGCCTACTACCAGGCCCCGGCCTTCCACCGCAGCTGGATCACCTCCAGTACGCTGCAGCAGCGACAGCAGTGGATCGAGTGGATCACCCGCCGTGGCGTCTACAGCCAGGGAGCGCCCCGTCCGCTCGACTGGTTGGCCTTCATCGACCGGCTGCCGCAATCGGAAGATGTGAATGCCGTGATCGCCGATACCATCGCCACATTCCTGGCGCTGCCCCTCCATCCGGATCAGGTGGCGGGGCTCAAAGAAATTTTGCTTCCCGGGCTACCCGACTTCGAATGGACCGTACAGTACCGACAGTACCGCCGCAATCCTTCCGACCCCGATTCCGTCAGCGCAATCCTGAACAAGGTGCGCGACTTCTTCCGGGCCCTCTTCAGTATGGCTGAATTTCAACTTCAATAACGCTGCTATGAACCGTAGAAACTTCCTTCGCCGTACCGCTACGGCCGGCATTCCCCTGCTGTCTGGCCTGACCGGCCTACACGCTGCTTCCGGCAATCGACTGAACCAATTACTTTCCGCCGCCGCGGAGGGAAAGGTATTGGTACTGATCCAGCTCACCGGTGGGAATGATGGGTTGAACACCCTCGTTCCTCTCGATCAGTACGACAACCTCCGACAAGTACGTCCCAACCTAATCATCCCCGAACGCAGCCTGCTGCCCCTGCAGAATGGATCGAGCCGCGCCTTCCATCCCCGCATGGGCGGCATACGCGACCTGTACCGGAACAACCAACTTAGCATCGTGCAGAGTGTAGGTTATCCCAATCAAAACCGCAGCCACTTTCGGTCTACGGACATCTGGAGTACCGCCTCCCCGGCCGAGGTGCAGTATACCACCGGCTGGACGGGTCGCTACCTGGAGTCGGAAAATGAGAATTACCCGGTGGGCTACCCCAATCCAGACCGCCCCCACCCCCTGGCCATCACCATGGGCAACGCCGCCAGCGAAACCTGCCAGGGTACGGTGACCAACCTCTGCCAGACGGTGAACGACCCCGAAAGCGTGACCTACCTCTCCCCCGGCGGGGCCACTCCCCTACCCGATATGCGGGCCGCCGAGGAGATCGATTTTCTGCGGGTGGCCATTAGTCAGACCAATCTCTATGGAGCCGTCATTGAGGAGGCGGCGAGCTCGGGCCGCACTTCGGCGACCTACCCGGATACCCGCTTCGGCGATCAGCTCCGAGACGTGGTTCGCCTGATCGATGGCGGCCTGGAAACAAAGGTATACGTGGTTCAGCTGGGCGGCTTCGACACCCACGCCAGTCAGGTGGGCAGTTCGACCACCGAAGGCGACCACGCCGACCTGCTGGGGGAGCTTTCCGCCGGCCTGTCCGCCTTACAGCAGGACCTGGACGAGCTCAAGCTGAACGAGCGGGTGCTGGGCATGACCTTCAGTGAATTCGGCCGCCGCATCCGCTCCAACAGCAGCCAGGGTAGCGACCACGGGGATGCGGCACCGCTCTTCGTGTTCGGTAGCTGCGCCAGCGGAACCGTACTGGGCGACGATCCCGAGATCGACCCTGAGGTAGAACAGGGGGACGGGGTGCCTATGCAGTACGACTTCCGCGATGTTTACGGCTCCGTCCTCACCGATTGGTTCGAGGTCAGTGAGTCTCAGGTGAGGACATTGCTATACCCGGATTTTCAGTATCTGCCGGTCGCTAATGCCTGTTCGGCGGTCGCCCTCCCCGTCGAGCTCCTCAGCTTTGTCGCCACCGGCAAGGACCGCGCGATCGAACTCGACTGGCAGACCGCCGACGAGCGCGACAACCGGGGCTTTGAGATCGAGCGGAGTACCGACGGTCGAGCCTTCACCTTCATCGGCTTCGTGACGGCGGCGGCCGACCCCGGCGGTGGCGCTTTTTACCTATATGTCGATCCGGAGGTGTCCATCAATCAGCTGTACTACTACCGGCTGCGGCAGGTCGATCTGGACGGGACCATCACTACCGGGCCCGTGGTGACGGCCAGGTTGTCGGGCTCCTCCGTCAGCGACTGGGCGGTAGGCCTACCCTTCCCCAATCCGGCCGAAGCCTATACCAACCTATCGATTCACGCGCCCCATGACGCTACGGTTCGTATTTCGGTAGTGGACGCGGGGGGCCGGCAATTGTTGACCGATACGCACGTAGTCATCGGAAGGCGCGACAATGCCCTGCGCATTCCCACCGACCGGCTACCGGCGGGGCTGTACAGTATTCAGGTCACCACCGGCCAGCGGCGGCAAGTTCGAAAATTGGTCGTGCGGTAAGCCGGCCCGGTTTGGTTACCTTTGCCCCGCCTCACCAAACCGTTCCGACATGATCAGCTACTACGCCAGCCAGAACGGACGTTTGGACCAGTACGAGGAGGCGGTCGCCGAGGGGTGGATCCACCTGACGCCCCCCTTCGCCGCGGAGGAGCTGACCGACATCGCCAACCGCTACGAGCTGCCGATCGACTTCCTCACCGACCCCCTGGATATCGACGAACGCTCGCGCTACGAACGGGAGGACGACGCCCGGCTGATCGTCATCAACACCCCGGTACTGAGCGAGGTGGAAACGGAGAACGACAGCATCTACATCACCGTCCCGATCGGCATCATCCTGACCCCGGAGGCCCTCATCACCATCACCTCGACCACTGAGCACCCGGTGCTCCAGTTGTTCATCGACAACAAGGTGCGCAACTTCAGTCCGGCCCGCCGTAGTCAGTTCGTCCTGCGCATCTTCGAGCAGACCGTGTACCGCTTCCTTACCTGCCTGAAGCGCCTCAACGTCAAGCGCAATCTCATCGAGCAGGAGCTCTACGACAGCAGCCGCAACCGCGAGCTTAAGCAGCTCCTCAGCATCGAAAAGTCCCTCGTCTACTTCATCAACGCCCTCAACGGCAACGAACTGCTCAAAATGAAGATGAAGCGGGCCGACTTCCTCGGCATCCGCCACGACGAAGACCTCTGGGACCTCTTCGAAGACATCATCATCGACAACGGGCAGGCCCTCGAAATGGCCAACATCTACACCAACATCCTCAATGGCACCATGGACGCCTACGGCTCCATCATCTCCAATAACCTCAA
>CAZKPE010000033.1:0-25055 GCA_964554545.1 uncultured Lewinella sp. | reverse complement strand
GTACCGTGCCGGGGCATTATACGGTGATGCGGGGGGTGCTGATGGTTAAGGGGGGGAGCTCGAAGTGAGTTTGGGCCGGGGGGAGGCGGTGTACGCTAGCTATTAATTCACCGTGGATTTTCGCGGATTGCTTTACGGCTCTGCTCGCTTCGCTCGTTTTTTTAACCACGGATGTAGCACCGATTGGGGCACGGATTGCCGGTCGAGCCGTTGCATGGCGAGCTGACTACTCACCGCGGATTTTCGCGGATTGACTTCGCGGATTTAGCGCGGATTACTTTACGGCTCTGCTCGCTTCGCTCGTTTTCACCACGGATGGAGCACGGATTGGGGCACGGATTGGGGCACGGATTGCCGGTCGAGCCGTTGCATGGCGAGCTGACTACTCACCGCGGATTTTCGCGGATTGACTTCGCGGATTTAGCGCGGATTACTTTACGGCTCCGCTCGCTTCGCTCTTTTTTTAACGACGGATGGAGCATGGATTAGCTTACTTCACCCAAGTCGAGGGGCTCCGCCCCGAGTATCTCGTGGTCAGACTTCCAAACGAACCGAGACCGCATTACCCCCAAAACCAGTAGCGTTGACCAGAATACTAGCCAGCCGAGTCGGTTGGGAGTAAATCGTAGGGTAGGGCAGGGGCGGTACGGTATTTTGGGTTAATATATCCAGCCCCGCCACCAAAGCCAACGGACCACTCGCCCCGAAGGTGTGGCCGGTCGCCCACTTCAGCGAGTGGAGGGGAACGTTCCGGTCGGGGAAAACCTGGCGTACCGCCCTGATTTCAGCGGCATCCCCCCTGCTCGTTCCCGGAGCGTGGGCAAGAATGAGGTCGGGTACCGCGCGATTTTCGTTCGCCCGCTGCATCGCTCGTTGCAGGGCCTGCCCCGTTACGGTGATTCCCGTAACGGAAGGGGCGGCCTCCTGACTGAAGCCTACGCCCGTTATCCTTCCCTGCCTGAAAGAAGATAGTTCTCCGGATAAGGCAATGAAGGCGGCCCCTTCCCCCAGTACCATACCGGTGGGTGAAGTGGCGAGTGGGCGGCAGGGGTATTCGGTGCGCGTTTCGCTCGCGTAAATGCCGAGTCGGTTCATCTGCGCCAGGGTGAAGGGCGTGAGGGGAGCTTCCGCTCCACCGACCAGGACCCGCTCGGCCATGCCGGATTTCAGTAAGGCCACCCCGTGTACGAGCGCGTGAAGCCCCGAAGAACAAGTCACGCTAAGCGAATCCGCTAGTTCCGCGCTGCGGAAGTAACGGGCTAGCGCAAAGCCGATGCTACCGAGGGTAGTCGCCGGAGAGGCACGAAGGGGAAGTCGCTCCCCGGTTAGAAAGATTGAATGGGCATCCTCCCAGTTGCCGGTCGGGCCACGCGAACACCCGACCAGTAAGCTGAAGGGCCGGTCTTGCCATCCTGCTTCGGTTACGGCCTCCTCGGCGGCGCAGAGGGCTAATTCCGTACTGCGATCGACCCGGTTGCCGCCAAGCCAGTGGGTCAGGCGGGCGGAAGGGTTCAGGTCGGTAACCGGGTAGACCGGCAAACCCGTTCCGGCATCACGGACCCAATTCGCCCGCCCGGACGAATAACTGGCAAACGCCGACTTGCGATTGCCCCCCGCCGCCGATACGGACCCGGCCCCGTGAACGAATATAGTCACGACGCAAGTTGTTGGGTAAGCAAACCGATCAGGCCGTCCACCTCCTTCCGGGTATTAAAGGCGTGCAGACAGATCCGCAACCGTTCGGACCCCGCCGCAACGGTAGGGGAACGTATTCCCTTGACCAGATAGCCCGCTTCCATCAGAAGGCTTTCTACCCGCATCACCTCATCGTTACCGGCCAGCGGGATAATTTGGATCGGACCATCGGCGACCTGTACCTGAGCGGAGAGCCCGCTGCGGGTAATGGTGTTGTGGTAGTAGGTGATGATTCGTTTCAAATTGCCTACGGCATCCGTTTGCCGCTCTTGCAGCAGATCGTAGGTTGCCTGTAGACCACTCACCTGTTCCGCGTGGGGGCCAGTGGTATAGATGAACGGCCGGCAGAAATTGATGAGGTACTCCCGCAAGCTTTCACTTCCCAGTACGGCCGCGCCCTGGTAGCCCGGTGCCTTGCCGTAGGTGACTACCGTGGCCAGGGTATGACCTTGTAACCCCAGCTCGGCTACGAGACCTGCTCCCTTAGGTCCAGCCAGTCCCACACTATGCGCCTCATCAACGATCAGCCAGGCCCCGAGGCGTTGGCACAGATCGGCAAGTTCCCGTAACGGTGCGATGTCCCCATCCATACTAAATCGACCTTCGGTCACCACAACGCGCTGCCCGTCGGACCTAGCATTCCGGAGTAGGCGTTCGGCGTCCGCGACCGAATTATGCTTGCACCTGCGCGCCGCCGCCCCACTGAGCCGGATACCATCGCGGAGACTGGCGTGAATCAACTCGTCATAGATGATCGTGTCGGTGCGACCGGCAATGCAGGATAAAAGACCCAGATTAGCCAGGTAGCCGCTGCCGAAGAGTAGGGCGGCCGGATAGCCGTGGAAAACAGCAATGCGCCTCTCCAATCGGTGAATCGCGGCGTGATCGCCGGAGATCAGGCGGCTACCGGAGCTAAAAGGTGTGGCCGATGGGGCCGGTCGGGCAATGCGGGCAAAGCCGAGATAATCATTGGACCAGAAATCGACCCCACTGCGTTCCCCCGGTAGCTCCCGGAGTGTACCCCGGGTGGCTGCCTTCCGTAGGCGCAGGTCTAAAAAATTCGGGCTAGGCACCGGAATCAGTCGCCCTGTTTGGTGGCCGAACGGAAGATGCGGTCCCAATTGACGCCATTGAAGAGACTGCCTTCCTTTACGGAGAACCAGATGAAAAGGGGCTTACCGAGAATGTGATCCTCCGGCACGAAGCCCCAGACGCGGCTGTCCTCGGAATTGTGGCGGTTATCGCCCATCATCCAGTAGTAGTCCTGCTGGAAGGTGTATTCGGTAATCGATTGACCGTCAAGGTAGTAACCATCTCCACGCCGCTCGAAGCTGGGGTTGTCCTCGTATACTTTAATTGCGCGCCAGTACAGGGGGTAGCTGCGTTCGTCGAGCTCGACGGTCATGCCGCGCGCCGGAATTTTGACGGGGCCGTAGTCGTCCACCGTCCAGTCGCCGAAGTATTTGGCGCTGTGGGGGTAGAGGCCTACACCGTTGGGCTGACTGTTGTCGAAGGGTGCGAAGCTTCCCTGGGGGTCACCGGCTTTGAGTTGGGCAAGCTGATCATCACTTAGAATCATCGCAAAGCGGGTGGGGCTGAGCTGGCGCACATCGTCGGGGCTGATGCCCATATCGGACCAGCGGGAACGGTTGGGGGCACCGCTGAAGGTGATGTCGTAGCGGAACTGCACGTTATCGGGGTGAGGAACCCGCTCACCGTCGATGAAGAGTTCGCGGTCGCGGATCTCGAGGACCTCTCCCGGCAGTCCGACGGCTCGCTTTACGTAGTGGTCCTTCTTGTCGCGCGGACGGGTCACCAAATCCACCCGGCCCTGGTCGATGGCCCGCTTGCTAGCGGCGTCGATATTTCCAACCTCGTAATCTGAAGCCGAGAAGGTGCGGTAGGGGAAGATGTAGACGCTGTCGCCGGCCGGCATATTGAACACGACCGGATCGTAGCGATCGACCTCCTCCAGGGCGGGCAGGCGGCGGTAGGGGAGGCCGGCCCCGTCGATGTAGCTTTCCCCGCCGACGACGGGTGCTACGTTGTGGACCAAGGGCAGCATCAGGATCGTCTCCGGCAACCGCAGCCCGTAGTTGAACTTGGAGACGAAGAGAAAGTCGCCCACATTCAGGTTACCCTCCATCGAGGGGGTGGGGATGATGTAGCTCTCGATCAGCAGCAGGCGGATCAGGGCGGCGGCGAAGATGGCGAAGATGGCCGCCTCAGCCCAGTCGCGCAGCACGGGTTTATGAAAGGGGGACTGATTGCGCAGTTTGCGGACCTCCCTATCGTCCTTGGCCTTCTCGGCGGCGGCGACTTTGGTCTGCCATTCCCGCTCCTCCACCAGGATGGGTCCGCGGTACTCGGGGTCCTGACCACCTAGCCACCCGAAGTAGCCCCAGCTGGCCACTACCGCCAGCACATGCTCGAAGAAGCCGAAGCGGTTGAACGAGCGCGCCAGGTCGACCATCAGGCCGGCGAACCAGATCATATTGAAGTAAGGGATGAGCAGCAGCAGACTGTAGCTGCCCTTGCGACCGACGAGCTCGGATACCACCCACATATTGTAGCCGGGGAGGAGCGCGTGAATGGCCGGCCGCCCCGCCCGGGGGAAAAGCCGGTAGAGGGCCAGGCTTAGTCCGATATAGCCCAGTAAGAGGACCCAGGTTAACCAAGTCATAGACAAAGATCGTTTGTGCCGCGAAGGTACACTACGGGGGAGGCTTTACGGATTCGCTTCGACGAATCCTTCCATCCAGAGCTTGTGCCCACCCCGGTGGCCGACGAAGAAGACCTTGACGTACTTCCGGTAAAAACCGGCACTCATCGCGTCGTAGGTGACTTTGATCGATCCTTCGGCGCCCGGAGCTATGGGTTCTTCCTGCCATTCGGTCGCCGTACACCCGCAGCCAACGCGGACGTTATCGACGACCAGGGGCGCTTCGGTCAGGTTACGGAAGCGGAAGGTGTAGCTGATTTCCTCTCCCTGCAAAGTATCGGGGAGTTCGATGACCGCGGCCTGCAGCCACTCAACGGGACTATCGCCGGCCACAAAGAGCAAGGGAAGAAAAAGTAGGAGATACTGCATGCAGGAGTAAACGTCGGCGGGCCGCCGCTATTTTGTTAACAAAAGCCTATACCGCCTACCTTGGGCATACCGCCGTTGGACTGGGTGGTTATTCAACCGAAATACAAACCACATGAAAAAGCTGTTTTTCCTCTTCGCACTCGTTCTCGGTGGCCTGACCACTGCCCGCGCCCAGGTGGTCGTGGACGGGGTCAACATCAACAACCTGCAGGAGGTCCAGATGATCCGCATGATCGCCCAGGAGCGCTTCCTGTCCAACACCGTCACCATCTTCGTCGACTACGGCCAGAGTATCAACGGCGGCGCCCGCAACCGTATGGAAGTCATCGATCCGGCCGACGGCAAGCGCGTTCGCTTCAATAGCGTCATGCACGCCGTGAATTACCTGATCGCTAACGGCTGGGTGTACGAAGAAGCCATGGTGCTGCCCAGTGAGGGGAATGCGCGGACTACGGGGGGGAGTACGCAGTATTTGTTCGTGCGGGAAGAGATGGGGAGGTAGTTCGGAAGTATGAAGTATGAAGTATGAAGTATGAAGTCGAAAGTCGGCATACTTCATACTTCCGACTTAAGACTTCAGACTATACTACCACCTCCAGCACATGCCCCGGCCAATACCCCGGATCCAGCCGCACGTAGTTCGCCTCCTCGTTCCACCAGTAGACGTCGCCGGTGAGTAGGTCCCTGACGCGGAAGCTGCCCTTGCCCTTTAGCATCGCAGGAACCTGGCAGTAGCCGTCCTGCACATTGTGGGGATCGAAGTTGACGATGGTCCAGACGATGTCTTCCCTTAGGTCGTCGTACTTGACGTAGCTCAGCAGGTTGCCGTTGCTGGTTTCGGTGAAGGTGATGTTGTTGGTCTGCTGTAGGGCGGGATGTTCCTTGCGAATGCGGTTGATGCGGGTGTAGGTGTCCGTGATGCGGTTGCGGTACGACCAGTCGTAGTGGCGGGCGATATACTTCTCGCTGTCGTAGTACTCTTCCTTGCCGTTCGTGTTGCCGCGGTTTTCCATCATCTCATAGCTGGGGCCGTAAAGTCCGTAACTGCTTGAGAGGGTGGCGGCCAGCAGGAGGCGTTTGACGAACTGGTTCGTGTTCGCGCCCATCATCTCGTAGGCCAGGATGTCGGGCGTGTTCGGCCAGAAGTTGGGTTGCATATACTCCCGCAGCTCGGTCGTGGTCAGTTCCTCCAGGTACTCCCGCATCTCTGCCGGGCTGTTCCGCCAGGTGAAGTAGGTGTACGACTGCTGGAAGCCCCGCTTCGCCAACTCGGCCATGATGGCCGGACGGGTGAAGGCCTCGGCCAGGAAGATCACGTCGGGGTACTTTTCATTCGTTTCCCGAATAATGAACTCCCAGAAGCGGTACGGCTTCGTGTGGGGGTTGTCGACCCGGAAAATGCGCACGCCCGCCTCGCACCAGTAGATAACCACGCTCAGGAGTTCCTGCCACAGGGCCTTCCAGTCTTCTGTCTCGAAGTTGATGGGCACGATGTCCTGGTACTTTTTCGGCGGGTTTTCGGCGTACATGATGGAGCCGTCCGGCCGCCAGATGAACCATTCCGGGTGATCTTCAATGTAGGGGTGGTCGGGGGCGCACTGAAAGGCCAGGTCGAGGGCGACTTCCATGCCGTGATCTTTGCACTTGGCCATCAGTGCTTTATAGTCGCTGAGATCACCCAGTTCGGGAAGGATCGCTTTGTGGCCGCCTTCCTTGCTGCCGATGGCCCAGGGGCTGCCCGGTTCGCCTTCCAGGGCATTGGTCGCGTTGTTTCTACCCTTGCGGTTGCGGTAGCCGATGGGGTGGATCGGCGGCATGTAGAGGACGTCGAAACCGAGTTCCTCGATGCGCGGCAAGAGTTCCTCCACGTCCTTAAAGGTGCCGCTGCGGTTGATATCCGGCGAGGTGCTCCGCGGGAAGAGCTCATACCAGCTGCTGAAGCGCTCCTTCTTGCGGCCCACCTTAACCTTTAAGCCTAGATCATAGGTCGTTTCGTAACGGCGTAGGGGGTAGCGGTCCAGCATATCCGCGAACTCGCCGCTGAGTACGTAGTTAACTGCCCCGGGTGTCGACTCGGTACTCAGTTTTCTCATCATGGCGTGAATCTCCGCCTTCGCCTGCCCTTCGTACAGATTGGCGGCTTCGCTGAGGAGGTTGGCTCCGATCTGGATCTCCACGTCCATTTCCTGTCCGTCGGCCGCCTTTTTTTTGAAGCCCTTGTGCCAGGTTTTGAGCTGATCGACCCAGGCTACAAGGCGGTAATCGTAGTAGCCCTGCTCGGTGACGGTGAAGCTCCCCGACCAGTTGTCGTTGGCCAGTTCTTCCATTTCCACCTGCTGCCAGCCACCGTCGGCCTTCCGGTATTCCACCAGGGCGCGGAGGTAGTCGTGGCTATCTCCGAATATACTGGCGGTCACTTCCACCCGCTCATCCAGGACGCGCTTGATGGGGAAGCGCCCGTTATTGATCTGGGGGCTGACGTGGTCGATTACGGTACGGTTCTGCATAGAATGGCTTGGGGTTGATCTAAAGGAATAGAAAGGCTAAGTCCGGCTTACGTTCAGCGGCGACCCGCCTTTTTCGCGGGGGGCGGCGGCGCGCAGGTGCAATGTTATACCTTCGCCCCAACTGAAACCAGCACCCGGGCGTTAGCCCAGCAACGAAAAAAAGGATACGAGTTTATGGCCTACGATCTTATTGTTGTCGGAAGTGGACCCGGCGGATACGTTGCCGCCATCCGGGCGGCCCAACTGGGAATGAAAGTCGCGGTAGTGGAGCGCGAAAGCCTCGGCGGCATCTGCCTGAACTGGGGCTGTATCCCTACGAAGGCTCTGCTAAAAAGTGCTCAGGTATTCGAGTACATCAACCATGCCGCCGACTACGGAATCACGGTCAACGACGCCACCGCCGACTTCAATTCCATGATCGGCCGTAGCCGGGACGTGGCCGACGGAATGAGCAAGGGCATCAACTTTCTCTTCCGCAAGAATAAGATCGAGGTCCTCAAAGGCAACGGCAAACTAATCCGGGGTAAGAAAGTCGAAGTCACCGACGAAAACGGGAAGGCGACTACCCATAGCGCCGAGCACATCATCATCGCCACTGGAACCCGCGCCCGTCAGCTACCCAACCTGCCCATCGACGGAGAAAAGATCATCGGCTACCGCAAAGCCATGACCCTGCCAAAACAGCCTAAGCGGATGGTGGTGGTCGGGGCCGGCGCGATCGGGGTCGAGTTCGCCTATTTCTACAGCAGCATCGGCACGGAGGTCACGATCGTCGAGTTCATGGAGCAGGGGCTGGTCCCGCGCGAGGATGCCGACGTGAGCAAGGAACTCACCAAAATCTACAAGAAGCGGGGCGTCAAGACCCTGGCGAATACGAGCGTAGAGGAGGTCGACTCTTCCGGCGACGTACTCAAGGTCAAAACCAAGAACCGCAAGAGCGGCAAGGAAGAAGTGATCGAGTGCGACGTGGTCCTCTCCGCCGCCGGCGTCACCCCCAATACCGAAGACATCGGCCTGGAGGCCCTCGGCATCGAAACCGACCGCGGCATCCTCAAGGTTGACGAGATGTACCGCACCAACGTACCGGGCATCTACGCTATTGGTGACATCGTACCTGGCCCCGCCCTGGCCCACGTCGCCAGCGCCGAAGGCATCATCTGCGTCGAGAACATCGCCGGCATGAAGCCTGCCCCCCTTGATTACGGTAACATTCCCGGCTGTACCTACTGTTCTCCGGAGGTGGCCAGCGTTGGCTATACCGAAGCGGCCGCAAAGGAAGCCGGCTACGACATTAAAGTCGGTAAGTTCCCCTTCAGCGCTTCCGGCAAAGCCAGTGCCGCCGGAGCTAAGGAAGGTTTCGTCAAGGTCATCTTCGACGCCAAGTATGGCGAATGGCTTGGTGCCCACATGATCGGCGCTAACGTGACGGAAATGATCGCCGAGGTCGTCGCCAGTCGCAAGCTAGAGACCACCGGCCACGAAATCATCAAAACCGTCCACCCCCACCCGACGATGAGCGAGGCGGTGATGGAGGCTACGGCGGCGGCTTATGATGAGGTGATACATCTTTAGGTGTCGGGTGTCGGGTGTCGGGTGTCGCGTGTCGGGTGTGCCCGCCTGATACGAGACACCTCACACCTGACACCCACAAAAAACCCCGGGAAACATTTCGTCCCCCAGGGTTTTCCTGAATTCTAAATGAGGTCTTTCAGCTAGTCTTAGCCTTCAGCCTCGGCGTTTGCTTCCACCTTCTCCTCTTCACCCTCCGCCGTCTTCTTCGCAAATCGGCTCTTACCGAACTTCTTGTTGAACTTATCGATCCGGCCGGCGGTGTCGACGAACTGCATCTTGCCGGTGAAGAAGGGGTGGCTGGCGCTGGAAATCTCCAGTTTCACCAGGGGGTACTCCTTACCGTCTTCGAAAGTGTCGGTGTCGCGGGTCTTGGCACACGAACGGCCGAGCCAGCTGACGTTGGCGTTGATGTCACGGAAGATCACCGTGCGGTAGGTTTCGGGGTGCAGTTCCTTTTGCATCGCTTCTAATTTTAGAGGCGCAAAGGTACGTTCTTTTTTTCAATTACCTTTAGCCCATGCGGGTACGCGTCATTTTTGCCACCCTGTGCTGCTGTTGCTGGTTGGCTACTGCTGGCCAATCCCTGATCGTGAACGAGTTAATGATCGATCCGACGCCCTCCCGCGGACTGCCCCTGGCGGAGTACGTCGAGCTCATCAATACAAGTCGGGACACGGTCGATCTTCAGGAGTGGGCGATCGCGAGTGGGGGACGGCCAGTTGGACTGACCCGGGAGTCGGTCCTGCTTCCCCCGGGTAAGCTCCTGCTCTTGGTCGATGACGGTTACCGCGATAGTTTTCCCACCGCCGACCGGCTACTGGAGATCAACCTGCCCGGGCTGTCCAATACCGGCGACGAGGTGAGTTTGCTCCGTCATGATAGCGTGCAGTATTTCGTGGCCTATACCGATGACTGGTATCAGGATGGAGAGCGAGATGACGGGGGCTATAGTCTGGCCTACGTTGGTGGCGCCGCCGATTGTCCGGGAAGCTGGCGGGCGAGCCGGGAACCCGTGGGAGGAAGTCCCGGACTACCGAATAGGGATACCGGCGTCCCGGCCGATGACCGTGCACCGATCCTGACCGCACGCGAAGTGTATGCTGACAGCATTGTTCTCCGGTTTAGCGAGGCAGTTGAAGGGGCTCCAGGTGACCTGCTGGAAATAAACGGTTTACCCATACTCAGCAACTGGATGAATGAAGTCACCCTGGTTGGCTACGGCAACTTCTCAACGCAACGGATTGATTCCGTGACCCTTCTGCCGGACTACCGGGACTGCAGCGGTAATGTGCCCCCCAGGCCACTTACTTTTGCGGTTATTTTACCCACGGACATCAGGACGGGCGAACTGCTGATCAGCGAACTGCTCTTCGACCCGGTGAGTGGCGGATCGGATTACGTAGAAATCTATAATAACTCAACTAAACCACTGGACCTTAACGGTCTTCAGTTAACGAACCCCGTCTCCAGTGCTCGGGTGATTAAAATGGAAACGACGCTATTGCTTCCCCCTGGGGGATATGCCGTCGTCACACCGGATACCACCATTTTCACCTACTGGCCGGACGTACGAGCCGATCGGCTTATCCTGACTTCCCTGCCATCCTTCCCGAACGCTGGGGGCGAGGTGGTTTTGCTGGGGCGGGCAGGGCAATTGTTGGATCGCATGGTGTACGGGGAGGAGATGCACAATGATTTGCTGGCGGACCCGGAGGGGGTAGCCCTCGAGCGCCTTAGCTTCGAGGAACTGGCTACCGCGGTGAGCAACTGGACGTCCGCCTCATCCCTTTCCGGTTATGGAACCCCGACGCTGCCGAACAGCCAGTCGCTTACCGGCACGGAGGAGAATGAAGTGGCGCTGCGCTACCGCACCTTCTCACCGGACGGGGATGGCTACCGCGACCGCATGACCCTTACCTACACGCTAGCGGAGCCGGGTACCTACGCGACGGTCGAGATATTCGATGCCGGTGGTCGACCGGTGCGTCGATTGACCGACATCGATTTACTGGGCACGGAGGGAGAGTTATACTGGGACGGGCGCCGGAATAGTGGTGAGTTGGCCGCCGCCGGCCCTTACGTCGTTTTGCTGCAGCTCTTCACGACATCGGGACATAGCTACCGCCGCAAGCTCCTCACGCTACTGTCACGCTAGGATGGAGATCGATCAGTCCCTCTTCGAGTACATCAACTCAGACCTGGCGCATCCCTGGCTCGATGCCGTGCTGCCCTATTACCGGGATAAGCTGACCTGGATCCCGCTCTATTTGTTAACCCTCCTGCTGCTCGTTCGTCAGCTTGGCTGGCGGTCCGCGTTGACCCTCACTGCCGGACTGCTTGTCGTCATTGGCGTAGCCGACCAGCTGGCCGCCAGTCTCATCAAACCGTGGGTAGGTCGATTGCGACCCTGCGCTACTCCCGCTCTGGTGGAGGTTGTCCGCGAGCTGGTTCCCTGTGGCGGGGCATATAGTTTTCCCAGCAACCACGCCACCAACCACTTTGCCATTGCGGTGTACCTCTGCGCGACCTGGGTCGCAAAGCCCTGGCTCAGAATGGCCTGGTTACTTTGGGCGCTCTCGATCAGTCTGGCGCAGGTTTACGTCGGTAAGCACTACCCGCTCGACGTTCTGGGCGGGGCCTTACTCGGTAGCGGACTGGCGCTCGTAGGAGCAACGGTATTCAACCGCTACTTTGGCCAGTCCCGTTAATCTATCCGAATGGTAGTGCGTTTGCAACTGCCGTACCCCCCGCGTATGAACCTTTGGTTTTATCTGTTACTTCTCGTCTCCGTACCGATCGGAGGGGGTATCGCGCTTTACAGTAGCGAGCGGTGGCGATCGTACTTGCCGTATTTGCTTTCCTTCAGCGGGGCCTACCTTTTGGGGATTGCCGCACTCGAGTTGATCCCGGAGGTATTCACGGACTACTCCGACGGCGGACTGTGGTTATTACTTGGCTTTGTCATTCAATTGTTGCTGGAGGGGGTTAGCCAGGGCGTCGAGCACGGCCACGTTCACGTTCACCGGGATGCCTCCGGGACATACGGTCTGCGCATTCTTTTGGGTCTTGGCTTACATGCGTTTCTGGAGGGCTTGCCCCTGGCCGCCGGGGGCAGTCACGGCGAGCATCTCCTTTTTGGAATCGTGCTGCACAAGATACCCGCCGCCTTTGCCCTCGGATTGCTCCTGACGGGAAGCGGTTACCGCCGCTCGACTACCTGGCTCCTGCTGTTCGTATTCGCCCTCTGCTCTCCCCTGGGGACCGTGTTGGGTAGTATTCTGAGTATTGACGATCTCTGGCGCAATCGAATCCTGGCAGTAGTGGTCGGCTCTTTCCTGCACATTTCCACCACTATCCTTTTCGAGGCGGACGGTTCCCACCGCCACGGGGTGTCCGTCCCCAAGTTTGCCGTAATTCTCGTCGGGATGGCGCTGGCCTTCTTCACCGCTCACTAGCCCCCAGAAGGTATATGTCGCTCGCCACCGCAACTACCCACCGCTACAGTAGCCGAACGATCGGTCTGCTTTGTCTGCTGGCCGGTGCGATGCTTTTCAGTTCCAAGGGGGTGATCATTAAGCTGGCCTATCGCTACGAGGTGAGTAGCATCAGCTTACTGGGGCTACGGATGCTTTTTGCCCTGCCGTTATTCCTGCTCATCGGTTTGCGGAGATCCACTACACCTGCGTCCGCGCGCCCCTTACGTTTATTGGATGTACTGACGGTCATTGCGCTGGGTGTCATGGGGTATTACCTAGCGAGTTATACCGATTTTCTGGGACTGCGCTACCTCAGCGCCGGTATGGAACGGGTGATCCTCTTCACCTATCCGACCATGGTACTTATCCTGCAACGACTCGTGTTCGGTACGCGGATTACGACCGTGCAGTGGGCGGCGACGGGGATCTGCTACCTGGGGATTATTCTGGCCTTTAGCGGGTCGGACTTTGGGATAGGAACGGATTTCGGTAGGGGGGCGGCCCTGATCTTCCTGAGTGCCTTGCTGTACTCGACCTATATCATCGGCAGTGGTAGGTTAATCCCCCGAATCGGCAATCGTCGCTTCACCAGTATGGCGCTGGTGACCGCCTCGACCGCCGTGTTGCTGCACGTGGGCTTGAGCGACGAGCCGCTGCTCGGGCTACCCGGGCGGGTGTACGTCTATGGTGTCGTAATGGCGATCTTCTGTACGGTCATTCCGAGCTACCTGGTTTCGGAGGGGGTCAAGCGACTGGGGGCCGGGGATGCCGCCATCGTGGGTGCCGTGGGGCCGGTGGCAACCGTCGTGCTGGAATACTGGCTATTGGATGAATACATGAACGTGTTGCAAGGCTTGGGCGGTGCCTGCATCATCGCCGGCGTAGTGCTGATCGGACGCAGTAAGTAAAACAATTTGTGTTATATTTGTCCTTCAAATTTAGGGTATGGCTAAGGTGAAAGTCGCCTTCTTTTGTACGAATTGCGGCGCGGAGAGCCCGAAATGGATGGGGCAGTGCCCGGCCTGCCGCGAGTGGAATACGCTGGTGGAGGAAAAGGTCGTGCAGACTAAAAACGACCGACTGACCGAAAAACCAGACTGGCGGGAAGTCGGTAACGGCGCCGCAGCCAAGGCGGCCGGTCCGCTCGGAAAGGGGCCGAAGCCCATCCGCCTGGACGAGGTGACGGCCGGGGAGGTGCAGCGACTAGTGGGCCCGGACGAGGAGCTCAACCGGGTGCTCGGCGGTGGCATCGTACCGGGGAGTATCGTGCTCTTCGGGGGGCAACCGGGGATCGGGAAGTCGACCCTATTGCTACAACTGGCGCTGCGGCTCGGCAAACGGGTACTGTACGTCAGTGGGGAAGAAAGCGAAGAACAGATCCGTATGCGGGCCGACCGGCTGGGCGGGAATCTGAAAAATACCTTCTTGCTCACCGAAACCAATACCGATAAGCTGCTGAAACATGCAGCCGGCCTGAAACCGGACTTGTTGATCGCCGACTCCATCCAAACACTGGCCAGTCCCCATGTAGACAGCATGGCCGGAACGGTCAGTCAGGTACGGGAGTGCGCCGCCGAACTGCAACGCTTCGCTAAGGAAAGCGGCATCCCGGTCTTTCTCATCGGCCACATCACGAAGGAAGGAAGCATCGCGGGCCCTAAACTACTCGAGCATATCGTGGATGCCGTATTGCAGTTCGAGGGCGACCGCAACTACACCTACCGCATCCTGCGCACCCTGAAAAACCGCTTCGGCTCCACCGACGAACTCGGCATTTACCAGATGGAGGCCGCCGGCCTCCGGGAAGTATCAAATCCCAGTGAGGTGCTATTGAGCGAGCGGGACGAGAACTTGTCGGGCAGTGCGGTCTGCGCCACCCTGGAGGGAATGCGGCCGATGCTGGTGGAAGTGCAGGCACTGGTCAGCGCGGCGGTCTACGGTACACCCCAGCGCTCCGCCACCGGCTTCGATCTGCGCCGCCTGTCCATGCTGCTGGCCGTATTGGAAAAGCGGGCCGGACTGTCACTGGGTAATCAGGACGTGTTCCTGAACATTGCCGGCGGACTCCGGGTGGACGATCCGGCCATTGACCTGTCGATCATTGCGGCCCTGCTCTCCTCGGCCCAGGACGTCATGGTGAGCCCCGATCTCTGCTTCGCCGGGGAAGTGGGGCTGAGTGGAGAAATACGGGCCGTGACCCGCATCGAGCAGCGTATTCAGGAGGCGGACCGACTGGGCTTCCGGGGTATCTACGTCAGCAAATACAATGTGAAGGGGCTGGACCCGGATCGCTATTCCATCCGTATTCATACGGTAGCCACGGTGCGCGAACTGTACGAGGAATTGTTTGCCTAGTCGGGGTTGAGTAGCAGATTGAGCAGCGTGCGGGTGCCGGTGATCACGGTCGCCTCGCCCCGCAGGAAAGGGGCGGGTTCGATGCGCTTCCCGCGGGTGGTGACCAAGCCTGCGGGGAAAGCGACCTCCACCGCGATCCGATCGCCCTCGGGTACCGCCGCAATCTGATTGATCCGTCCGGTAACCACGCCGTACTCCAGGTGGGGGTATTTCGCGAAGCGGACGATTACTTTTTGTCCACGCGCTAATCGCCCGCTTCCCTGCACCGGCAGCGATAGCCGACCGATGGTATTGCCGGCTTCCAGCGGTAGGATGGTCAGGGCCAGTTCTCCGCGCTCCAGCGCGGTTCCCGGGTCGAGATTGGGCTGCAACAGGGCAATGCCGGCGGTGGGGCTGATAAATGTATTGACCCGTTTCCACTGATTGAGTCGCTCGCGTAAATCGACGAAGGCATCATACAGGTCGGCGCGAGTCACCTGATCGGCCGGAGCGTCAACTGTAAAGTTTTTCCAGGAATCCCGGTAACGGGAAAGGGACTTCGAAAGGAGGGTGGGCAGGGGAGGATTGGGTAGTGACAGGCCGCTTGGGGGGATACCGGTTGACCCATCGACCTGCAGCAGCCGATCTTCCAGGTCCAGGATATGCTCGATGCGTACGGAATCATTCGCGGCGGTCAGGAGCAACTGTCCCGCGGCAACGGTATCCCGGTCCACCACCCAAACCCGGTCGATTTCCATCTCCCGCGGGGCGGAAAGCGCCCGTGGTGGGTCGATCGTGGAGAGAACCAGTTCGCCCTGTTGCGTTGCCGGAAATTCGTAGCCGTAGGCCCCGAAGATCAGGAGCAGCGCAGTGGCGAACAGGAGGAGGTGGCCGTGGCGGTAGGTCCAGTCCGCGCGCCGGCCGATCAAGTCGGAAACTTCGCGTGCATAGGTGATCGGTCCGCGCTTGCTCTCCATTCTAACTGCCCAGCAGGGTTTGGTTGGTGACCATGCGGTAGTACTTGCTGCGGTCGGACATCAGGTGGTCGTGGGAACCGCTTTCCACAACCTGGCCGTTCTCCAGGACGACGATATGGTCCGCGCGCTGAAAAGTCGCGTTTCGGTGGGCGACCACCACCAGCGTGGCATTCGGGAGGTAATTGCGCAGGTCGTCCATCAATGTAAGCTCGGTGAAGGCGTCCAGGCCCGTGGTGGCTTCGTCGAGGAATAGAAATTTCGGTTGGGAATAAATGGCGCGCGCGAGCAAAACCCGCTGTTTTTGTCCTTCGCTTAGTCCCACGCCACCCGGTCCGATTCGGGTATGGATCCCATCGGCCCAACTGGCCACTAGCTGCTGCAACTGAGCGATTCGTAGCACCTGGTCCAGGCGACTGTCCTCCGGCGGGCGATCATCCACGATAATATTTCTTGCGATGGTATCCGTGAACAGGTAGCCGTCCGGTGACACCAGTTTCACCTGGTCGCGCCAGAACGAGGGGTCGAACGCAGTGAGCGCGACTTCGTCCCCCTTGATAACGCCACGCTCGGGCTGATAGTGGCCCAGCAGCAATTTGAGCAGGGTCGATTTTCCACTCCCGGAAGGCCCTACGATCGCGGTCACCCGGCCGGGGGGGATATGCAATGAGACGTTGCGGAGCACCAGGGGCGAACCCGGCGTGGGGTAGCGGAAATCCAGTTTATCTACCGTAAGTTCTCCCGGTCCGGCAAGGATGCGGCGCAGATTACGGTCCGGCTCCTCCCGTTCCGCCCGATTCATGATCTCGGCGATGCGTTCCATGCTCACGCGACTGTCCTGCAGTTCGCGGGCAAAGGTAGTCAGCTCGTCGATCGGGTTGCTCAGGTGGGCCAGCATGTAGTGTACGGCCACGAGAATGCCGATGGTCAGCTCGCCGTTCACGACCGCAAGACTGGCCACGAGGGTAATCGTCAGGTTCTTCCCCTGGTCAACGAACTGGCTGACGGTGCGCTGGTTTCGGTCCAGTTCCGCCAGCCGCATCCGCGTGCGATACAGATCGGCCTGCCGGCGTTCCCAGTCCCAGCGTTTGGCCCGCTCGGCATTGTGCTGCTTGACGTCCTGGATGCCATCGATGAGTTCGACCAACCGGTCCTGATTGCCGGAAGTCTGCTCGAAGTAGGTCAAATCTAGCTGCCGCCGCCGCTGCTGGATCAGGTAGGCCCACCCGATGTTCAGGGCCGTGCCCCCTACGAAAACCAGAAAAATGAGCGGGGACCAGTACAGCAACAATCCCGCGAAGACGATGAAACTGAGCAGATTAAGCACCTGCAGCAGGGCCTCGCCCCCAAGAAAGTTCCGCAGCCGGTCGTGATCGTAAAACCGCTGAAGGATATCTCCCCGTCCACGTCGCTCGAAGTAGGAAAGCGGAAGGCTCAGTAGCCGGGCCAGATAGTCGCTTAGCAAGGCGACTGACACCCGCCCGCCCACGTAGCCGACCAGGTAGCGCCGCATCCCGGAGAGCAGGGTAGCGAAAACCAGCAGCACCAGTTGCGCCCCCACGATCAACGTGATAAGGTCGGGCTCGGCCAGCGCGATTCCCTGGTCGACCAGGTTTTTAAGGAGTAACACCAAACAAAGCTGAACGGCCAGGGCCAGCAGCAGCCCGGCGACCAGATTGACCAGCACCTTGCGGTGGGGGCGGAAGTAGTCCAGCAAGCGACCCATGGGTTGCGGTCCCTGCCGACCGGCCAGCCGGTAAAACGAGCCGGTAGGTTCCAGGACCAGCACATTCCCCGTCGGCATTTTCTCATCCGGTTGCGGCTCGCCCGTCCAGTGCTGAAGAAAAGCGGACTGGTCCAGGCCAACCTCCCGCACCTCGGGGTCGGGGTCGGCAATCTCGAAGGTCGATCCCGCAATGCGCTTTAGCACCACGAAGTGATTATTATCCCAGGGCAGGATGCAGGGCAGCGGCACTTCGGCCCGCAACCGTTCCGGATCGACCGGCAAGGCCAGGGTTTGCAGGCCGATACTCTCCGCGGCCTGGCTGATCCCCAACAGGCTCACGCCCTCCCGGCTCTGTCCGCTACGCTGTCGCAGGTCCTCCAGCGAAAATTCCCTTCCGTGGTAGGCAGCCACCATCCGCAGGCAGGCGGCCCCGCAGTCCATCTCTTCCAGCTGGCGGTAGTAGGTGAATCCCCGCATTGCGCCTCAAGATAGCAACTATGGGGGGCGGCGGGTCGTTACTTCCTCTCCAATCGATCGGTAATGAGTAAACACGGACGGGTGCTGGTCGCCATGAGCGGCGGCATCGATAGTACGGTAACGGCCATGATCCTGCACGAGCAGGGCTACGAGGTGGTCGGCATCACGATGAAAACCTGGGACTACGCCAACTCGGGCGGGTCAAAGAAGGAAACGGGCTGCTGCAGCCTGGACTCGATCAACGACGCCCGCTCGGTGGCCGTACAGATGGGCTTTCCCCACTTCATCATCGACATCCGGGAGGAGTTCGGCGACCACGTGATCGACAATTTCGTCGATGAGTACATGGCCGGTCGCACCCCCAATCCCTGCGTGCTCTGCAATACCCACATCAAGTGGAGCGCCCTGCTCAAGCGGGCCGATGCCATGGATTGCGCATTCATCGCCACCGGCCACTACGCCCGACTGAAGCAGACCGACGCCGGCCGCTGGCACGTCAGTAAAAGTGCGGACGACAACAAAGATCAGAGCTACGTCCTCTGGGGGCTGAGCCAGGAATGCATGGCGCGCAGCCGCTTCCCCCTGGGGCATATGACCAAGCCGGAAGTTCGCCAACTGGCTTACGACTTCGGTTACGAGGAACTGAGCAAGAAGGCGGAAAGCTTTGAGATTTGCTTCGTCCCCGATAACGATTACCGGGGCTTCCTCAAGCGCCGCCTCCCCGAACTGGAAGGCCAGGTGGCGGGCGGCGCCTTCGTGGACACTTCCGGCCGGCAGATCGGTACCCACGACGGCTACCCCTTCTACACCATCGGCCAGCGCAAGGGGCTGGGGCAGGCCTTCGGGCAGCCGATGTATGTGACCCGGATCGACGCCGAGACCAACACCGTAACCCTTGGCCCGGTGGAAGCCCTGGTCAAGAACGGCATGCTGGTCGGCGGGGCCACCCTCCAGAAGTATGACGCACTACCCGCATCCGGAATGGAACTGGTGACTAAAGTCCGCTACAAAGATGCGGGTACGCTCAGCTTGGTCGAACAGATCGCCCCGGACCGCTTCGCCGTGGACTTTTACGCCGACGTGAAAGGGGTGGCGCCGGGACAGAGCGCCGTCTTCTACGAGGGCGACGATGTGGTGGGCGGAGGTCTTATCCACGCATCTCGCTAGGACGAGGACGGGGGCGGCGGCGCGCAGGTGCGATCAATCCGCGGAACCAGTGTACAAGTCGTACCGGCAAAAGCGCGTTTCCACCGGCCCGTTCATCAGTGGAATCTTGCGGGTGGTGCGTAGTCCGACCCGCTTAACCGCGGCGAGGTTTGCGGAGATTAACCAGGCGGTGTAGCCGGCCCAGTGCTGCTTGAGCGTATCACCCATCATCTGGTAGAAAGATTCGATATCCCCGGTTTCCATGCGTAATTCATATGGGGGATTGAATACGAGCAGGCCCGGCTCCGCGTCCGGCGGAATGAGCTCTTCAAACGGAAGGTTGCTGAGGGCAACTTCCGAAAGCAGGGAGGCGCGGTCGAGGGTGGCCTTGCTGATCGCGACGGCCACGCCGTCGATGTCGTTGCCGTGGATGGGGCGGGGGGGCTTGCGGCGACCGTCCAGCGCGGCCTGACGGATAAGCGCCCAGTCGTCCGGGCGGAAGTTGGGCCAGCGCTCGAAGCCGAAGTTGCGGAAGAGACCAGGTGGTTGCCGGGTAGCCATGGAAGCGGCTTCTACCAGCAAGGTTCCCGAGCCGCACATGGGGTCGACGAAAGTCTGTTCGCCATCGTAGCCGGCCAGCTGTAGCATGCCCGCGGCCAGTACTTCGTTGATGGGGGCGCTACCGGTGCGGCGACGGTAGCCCCGGCGGTGCAGCCCCGCCCCGGAACTATCGACGCTCAGGTTGACCTCCCCTTCCCGGCCGATCTGCAGGTGAATACGCAGGTCCGGATCATTTTTACTGACCGAGGGTCGCGTCTGGTACTTGTCGCGGAACTGATCCACGATCGCGTCCTTGGTCAGTTGGGCAATGTACTGGGAGGATCGGAACCAGCGGCCCGGATCGACCACCTGCACGTACAGGCTCCCCTCCGGCTTCAGGTACTGACGCCAGTTCGTGGCGCGTAACCGGTCGTAGAGTTCCTGCTCCCGGTCTACCCGAAACTGGTCGATATTGATCAACACCCGCAGCGCGGTCCGCAGGTGCAGGTTACAGCGGTAGACTGCGTCCCAATTGCCCCGCCCCGTGACGATCCGCCGGCCGGTAGCGATGTCGGATACATCGTAGACTGGTAATTCGGCGGCGAGTACCTCCTCCAGACCGAACAGCGTGGGAAAAGCGAGCGAAAGCGGGGAGTCCATTTACGGGGATTTGGCTGACGAAGGTAATCCGCTCTAGTCCATCGGATCGATCGGCTCCGTTTCCCCCCAGCGGTAGCTATCCGGAAGCTCGAAGCCGGCCAGGTCGAGCACGCGGTCGGTAACGGTACGTACGAGGCTCTCCGGATCGCCCGCCCCTCCGTAGAAAGAGGGAACGGCCGGACAAATGATCCCGCCCGCCTCGGTGACCGTGGTCATGTTGCGGAGATGAATGAGGCTCAGGGGCGTTTCCCGGGGAACGAGGATCAGGCGGCGGCGTTCCTTCAGGATGACGTCGGCGGCCCGGGTGATCAAATCATTACTGATCCCCATTGCTATGCGGGCCAGTAAACCCATGCTGCAGGGGCAGACGATCATCGTATCGTAGCGGGCCGAGCCGGAAGCGAAGGGGGCGGAAAAATCATTTTTACCATAACGGGTGAAGGGATAACGCTCAAAATCGCGGTTGCCCAATTCAAATTCCCAGTTGTACTGCCCATTATTCGTTATTACTACTCCAACATTTTCCTTTTTTATATTAACTAGTCTTATTGTATCCAGCAATACTTTGGCGTAGAGCGATCCGCTACTGCCACCGATAGCGACTACGATTTTCCGATCCGACATAGGGTAGGAATAGTTAGGTACGGGATGCGAACGGAGGGTAGGGGGATAGGTTGCGGGGTTCAGGTAAATCTCTGATGAGGTTAGGGTTTAGTAAGCAGGATACGGAGGTAGGTGGAAAACTTCGGGACGGCAGATCCCGCGCATATCTGTAAGTTTCGGTAGCGGATGATCAGCGTACTTCGGTAGCGGCTCAAACCAATTCAGGCGTGGAACGCATCAAAGGGTGCGAGGCGAACTAACAATTATGACTACCGAATGGATAACTTCCCCGTGTACCCGATTATCTGCTTACTCCTTTCCGGAATACTTTACACCTGCGGCCCCGCCCAGAAAGAAGCTACAGCAACGGAGCAGCAGCTCGTACTGCTGGATAGTAGCAGGTTGGCATACACGGTAGACGGCGTTCCCCGTTTGCTGCTCGGTTTTGATCTCAGCGGACGGGATGTTCCGTTCAGGCAGCTTACAAGCCTGATTGATCGTATTGAGGCCAACGGGGGGCAGGTACTGATCATCCACGACTCCCTAGCCGCACAGCCCCAATTTGCGGATGTACGCCGGCGCGCGGCCCGATTGGGCATCATACTGCGCACGCAGCGGAATACGCCACTTCTGAGCCGGGTTGGCGGGATCGCTGACTTTCACCGGGAGTTACTGATGGGTACGGGAGCCGTGGTGTATACCCGATTCTCCCAAGCCGCCCTGAATAGTTTTCGAAGCGTACGTACCCTTGAGCAGCACGTGAGCTTCGCGGAACTGCACGAACGGAAGAACGAACCGGAGAACTGGACCAGCCGTCGAACCCCCGACAGTACCTATCTCTACTATATGCCCGGTGGCGGGGAGGTAGTCGTCAGCATCGACGATGCCGATCAACGCAGGCGCCGGGTTATCGTAGTCGGCCATCTCGGAACGCAGCGCGCGGAAGTACTGGAGCCGCCGTACGCAAGCCGGTTCACCCTCCAGAGTAACGACCCACGGGGAGGCTACCTTCTCATCACGCCAATTGACTGAGCTACTTGATCATCGTCAGGAAGGTCGAAAAGAGCCAGTTGCTGTCGACTTTGACGAGGGCGGCCAGGGCGGAGTCGGCCTTGTGGCTATAGAGGCGCAGGTCCTGAATGACTTCGCGGAACTCCTTCGATTCCGGAGATTCTCCCTCGACGTTGCTGAGATCATCGAGTAGGTGCAGCATCGGTTCCAGCTCCCGCTTTTTGCGGGCGATAATGATGTTTTTGACCATTTTGGACATGTCCTTTTCGGCCACGAAGAACTCTTTCCGCTCGCCGGGAATGAGCTTCTTATGCACCAGGTTCCAGTCGAGCAACATGCGGGTATTGATGTTGACGTTTCCGCGGCTGATCTGCAGGGCTCCCATGATATCGTCGCTGCAGAGCGGCTCGTTGGAAACCAGCAGCAGTGCATGAATCTGCGCCATCGTACGGGTGACGCCCCAGCTGCTACCGAAGGTGCCCCAGGCTTCAATGAATTTTGCGCGTCCCTCTGCTAATTCCATGTTCGGTTAAGGCGGCTTAGGTGAAAAGGGTTGTGCAGCCCCGGAAAAAAGACGCCCCGACGGAGGGCTTTCCATCGGGGCGTTAGGGGTAAATCAAAGGGGGCTGATTACATCATGCCACCCATGCCTCCGGGCATGCCACCGCCGTGGGCGTGGCCTCCCATGGCACCTTCCGGCTCGGGCATGTCGTTGATGACACACTCGGTGGTCAGGACCATACCGGCGATGCTGGCTGCATTCTCCAGGGCGATGCGCGTAACCTTGGTGGGGTCGATGACACCGGCCTTTTTCAGGTCCTCGTATACATCGGTACGGGCGTTGTAGCCGTAGCTACCGCTGTTGGTGCGTACTTTTTCCAGTACGATGCTGCCTTCGACGCCGGCGTTCTCTACGATAGTGCGCAGGGGGTACTCCAGTGCCTTGCGCAGGATCTGAATACCGATCTTCTGGTCCTCGTTGTCACCGGTCAGTCCGTCCAGCGCGTCGATGGCGCGAACCAGGGCGACGCCGCCACCGGCTACGATACCTTCCTCGACGGCGGCACGGGTAGCGTGAAGGGCGTCGTCTACGCGGTCCTTCTTCTCCTTCATTTCCACTTCCGTAGCGGCGCCGACGTAGAGGACGGCTACACCGCCGGCTAGCTTGGCCAGCCGCTCCTGTAGTTTCTCGCGGTCGTAGTCGGAGGTGGTGGTTTCGATCTGCTGCTTGATCTGGTTTACGCGGCCCTGGATCTGGCCTTCGTCACCGGCACCGTTGACGATGGTGGTGTTGTCCTTATCGACGGTGATCTTTTCGGCCGAGCCGAGCAGGTCGATCGAGGTCTGGTCGAGCTTATAGCCCTTCTCCTCGCTGATGACGGTACCTCCGGTCAGCACGGCAATGTCTTCCAGCATGGCCTTGCGGCGGTCACCGAAGCCGGGGGCTTTGACGGCAACGACCTTCAGCTGGGCGCGCAGCCGGTTGACGACCAGTACGCCGAGCGCCTGGCTCTCGATGTCCTCGGCAATGATGAGCAGCGGGCGACCGCTCTGGATGACCTGTTCCAGAATGGGCACGATATCCTGCATGTTGCTGATCTTCTTATCGTGGATCAGCACGTAGGGGTTCTCGTACTCGGTGGTCATGCTTTCCGTGTCGGTCACGAAGTAGGGGCTCAGGTAGCCGCGGTCGAACTGCATACCCATCACCTCGTCGACGTAGGTATCCGTTCCCTTGGCTTCCTCGACGGTGATGACGCCGTCCTTGCTGACGCGCTTCATGGCGTCGGCGATCAGGCTACCGATCTCGTTGTCGTTGTTGGCCGAAATGGCGGCGACCTGCTGGATCTTGTCGAAGTCATCTCCGACCACCTCGCTCTGCGACTTCAGGTGTTCGATGACCTTTTTGGTGGCCAGGTCGATGCCCCGCTTGAGGTCCATGGGGTTGGCACCGGCGGTGACGTTCTTGAGCCCGGCCTGGATCATAGCCTGAGCCAGTACCGTGGCGGTGGTGGTTCCGTCACCGGCAATATCGGCGGTCTTGGAAGCAACCTCCTTGACCATCTGGGCACCCATATTGGCCACGGCGTCCTCCAATTCGACTTCCTTGGCGACGGTCACGCCGTCCTTGGTGATCTGGGGGGCACCGAATGATTTTTGAATGACGACGTTGCGTCCCTTGGGGCCGAGCGTCACCTTTACGGCATTTGCCAGGGCGTCTACGCCATTGCGTAGTTTTTCGCGGGCATTGCGATCAAAGCTAATTTCCTTAGCCATAGTTTTCTATCGTTTTAAGTTTGGGTAATGTGGGTAGGGCTGAGGCGCGTTACAGGATGACCAGGATGTCGTCCTCGCGCATGATGAGCAGGTCCTGACCGTCGTGCTTGAGTTCCTGACCGGCGTACTTTCCGTAGAGGACGATGTCGCCTACGCTGACGGTCATGGCATTGCCTTCTTTTCCGGGTCCTACGGCGACGACTTCGCCACGCTGGGGTTTCTCTTTGGCAGTGTCGGGAACGATGATTCCACCGGCGGTCTTTTCCTCCGCGGGGGCGGGCTTCACCACTACTCGATCATTGATCGGCTTCATGTACAGTGTGTTTAATGATAAAAAATGATGATGGTCGGTTCCCGATCGGTACCGGGAGCCGCGGTGTACGCTGCCAAGACCGTGCCAGCCGGGGCGGACCGTCAAAATGTCAGCCGGCAGCCATTGCGTCGGTCTGAGCGCCCTTCGCTACTTTTGCACCTTCACCAGCCCCGCCCCCCCATGGCCCAGCCTTTCGAACCCGCCGTCACCGTTGAAACCGCCCGCCAACTCGGACTGACGGCGGAGGAATTCGATCGCATCGTCGACATTATGGGCCGCACCCCCAACTTCAACGAACTGAGCATCTACTCGGTCATGTGGTCCGAGCATTGCTCGTATAAGAACAGTATCCGCTGGCTGAAGACACTGCCGCGCGACGGCGACCGCCTGCTGGTCGGAGCCGGGGAGGAAAACGCCGGTCTGGTCGACATCGGTGACGGCCTCGCTTGCGCCTTCAAGATCGAAAGCCACAACCACCCCTCGGCCATCGAGCCCTACCAGGGAGCGGCCACGGGCGTCGGCGGCATCCACCGTGACATCTTCACCATGGGGGCCCGCCCGATCGCATCCCTGAACAGCCTGCGCTTCGGCGACCCGAGTCTGGCGCACACCAAGCACCTGGTCGCGGGAGTAGTGAAGGGCATCGGGGATTA
>CAZKPE010000032.1:0-26288 GCA_964554545.1 uncultured Lewinella sp. | reverse complement strand
CTCACCTTCACCGACGGGGTGCCCGATCAGCGGAACTACGATACCTACCGGCTCATCCGCCACACGGAGGCTCCGGCTGCGATCCATACCCACTTCGTCGATAACGGCATCGCGCCGACCGGGCTGGGTGAGCCCTCTCTGCCGCCGGTCATCGGGGCGCTGGCCAATGCGATCTACCGGGCTACGGGGGATCGCGTCTATGAACAGCCCTTCGCCAATCAGTTTACCCTACCGGGTTAACGCCCCTCACCGATCATCAGCATTTTCGTGGCCTGTTTACCGGTCGCGTCGGTCAGTCTGACGAAGTAGGAGCCGGTGGGCAACCGCCCGGGGAGGTCAACCCGGAAGCGGGAAGTGGCCGTGGTGACCGACTGCTCGTAGACCAATTCACCCCGGGCGGTATACAGACTCAGGTGGATATCATCCGCTTTCTCCCAACCCGTAGGCGCGAGGTACAGACCAGCGGCGGTCGGAAGGGGATTGGGCGAAAGTTGAAAATCGAGAGCTGCATCCTTATAATTCACGGCGACCAGGGGGGAGAGCGCATAGCTGCCATCAAAATCGGTGGTGCGCAGCCGGTAATAGGCGGTACCGGCCAGGGGGGCGTGATCGGTCAGCGAATAGTCGAGATCCCGGCCGGTTTCGGACTGGCCGGCGGCGTCCATCCGGCCGACGGGCGTGAAGTCCACCCCGTTGCGGGCCCGCTCCACCGTGAAGTGGTCGGTGTCGATCTCATCCCGGGTTTTCCACCGCAACTCGACGCTGCCGTGCCGGGCATTGGCCGTAAAGGAAAGCAGTGTGAGGGGCAGGGCCGGTTGGCCGGTAAAACTGGCATTGGCGCCCCCGTTTCCGTTGCCCCCCCGAAAGAGTTGGGCGCGGACGCAGGTGCCATGCAGTACGAGCAGTAAAAGCAGGAGTAAATAATGTTTCATGAGCTTGGTTTGGGGGGTGGGCTAAAGGCTGCGGACGCCACGGAAGAGGGCGTAATCGTGGTCGCCGCGATTGCGGTTACCGGCGGCGTTGCGGCGGGCGGATACGGAGCAGCGGAGAATACGGTTGGCATTTGAACCACCACCGCTGACGTAGGCGCAGCCCTTGATGCCGAACGCTTCCTCGCTACCGGCCGGCCAGCCGGATACGTTGTGGCTACCGTCGGTGCTCAACGTCCCGTCGCCGTGCTGGCCGATAAAGGAGCGCCCGGCGGGTGTGCCGACCGTTACGATCCGTTCCCAGAGGTTTCCGCTTAGCTCCATCACGCCGTAGAAGCTGCCGCCGGTTTCGAGGCGGGTAAAGTTCGCGGCGCTGGCTGCCGTGATACCACATCGCAGCGGGCCGTTCGCTCCGTTATCCCGGGGAATGCCAAAGATGAAGTGCCCTTCTCCCGCACTGAAATTGCTGATGCGGGAATCGGTCGCTCCCTTATTGGTCACCGACGGAACGATCGCTTCGGCGGAGTTGGTCCCGTGGGCATACTCTCCATCTACCGGGGTATTCGTTCCCCTTCCTACTTTTTCGAATTCCAGCTCCGTAAAGGGGCGCAGACCAGCCCAGTCGAGATAGGCCAAGGCCTGCACCTGATCGACGAAGTTCACTGGGATGTCGGGATAGGTCGTACTGATGTCACCACCGGCACCGTCGTAGGGAGTGACCCGGTTGTTCGTTTTGTTGGCGTTGGAATTTCGGCTGCCGTTGTACGCCGAAGCATCGGTCAGATCAAAACTGCCGCGAACCGCGGTCGGTAAGGTGTTGAAGAAATCGACCCATTCCTGCTGGCTAGTCTCGTACTTTTGGCAGTAGAAGGCGGAGTAGCCCTTCGGGAAGCCGGCGGGGATAGGGCCCTGTAGGTCACCGGGGCTGCTGTCCGTGTCCGAATAGTACAGATTGCCGCTCGAATTGCTGACGGCGATCGCCCCCTCCGAGGTGATCTGGAAAGGCAGATTGGCCGTACCCCCTTCGTAAAACTGATTCAGATCACTGCGCCCGTCACCCACGAAAAAGGCCCCCTCGGGAATGAAAACCATCTCCATGGCAAACACCTTCAGTTCGATGGCATCACTGACGGAGATGCCGTCCGCGGTATAGTCCCATAGCAACTGTACATCGTCGTATACGATATCGCCACTGCCCACGCTGCTGCGGTAGACCATGGCTCCCGTACCGTCCATCACCTCGATGGTGGCATCGGCGGGGAGTGCCCCGGTACCGCTGAGGGTAGCGTGCTGCCAGTCTCCGCCATTGACGCGGTACTTGACGAAGGTCCAGGCCGCATCCCAATTCATGGCTCCCGTACTGACCCGCCAGGAGTTTTCCCAGCTGAGATCGAACTGTACCGTAGTGGCTCCCGGAGCGGCGTTCTGGCCGGTAGTGAAGACATTCGTGACGGAAATATTATTGGCCGTACAAACGGCGTAGAACAGGATGCAATAGCAGAGCCCCGCAAATCGGAACATAATATTTGGTTTGTTTCATGAGGTCATTGCCGGGGAAAACCGAGCTATGAAAACCTGAACGTGTCGAAATGACTATTAGTGCCTCTAAACCAATTTTTCTTCAGTCAATCCACCCCCTACGGCATCCATTGACTACACTATACCCATTCGGTAAACCCACTGACCACTCCTTGTTGTATCCTTATCCGAAGCCTGCCATCCCTCTCCGTCCATAATTCGCTCATTTGTACACCAACCACCACGCCCACACCCACTTCAGCGACGGGATCGGCTCCCCGGAAGAATACGTCGAACGGGCCATCGCCAACGGTATGACGGGCTACGGCTTCAGCGATCACGCTCCCATTCCCATCGATGGGGTGGGGTCCATGGAAATGAGCGAGCTTTCCGAATACGTAACAGAAACAGGGCGCCTTAAGACCGCCTTCGCTGACCGTATCGCCCTCTACCGCAGCCTGGAAGTGGACTACATCCCCGAAGTGATGAACGTGAATAGTCCCTACATCACCGCTGCCCGGCTGGACTATACCGTCGGCGCGGTCCACTATGTCGATTACCTCCCGGAAGGCCGGCCCTGGAGCTTCCAGCAACCCAACCCCACCTTCGAGCGGGGCATCGAAACGATTTTCGGAGGAAATGTCCGTGCCATGGTAGAGCGCTACTACACCCTGGTCCGGGAAATGGTAGAGCGCCACCCCCCGGACGTGGTCGCTCACCTCGACCGCATCAAACGCCGTAACCTCGACGGCCGCTACTGGGACGAACGCGCCGGCTGGTATACCACCGCCATAGAAGAAACACTGGAAACCATCGCCGCGGCCGGCATCATCCTGGAGGTCAACACCCGCAGCCTCTACCTCGACGACATCCCCGATCCCTACCCCAGTCGCTGGATCATCGAGCGGGCGATTGCCCACGACATCCCCTTACAGGTAAACTCGGATGCCCACCGCAGCGAACACATTATCGGTGGCTTCGATCAGGTACACGACTGGCTCCGGTCGAAGGGGGTAGAACAAACGAGGATCTACAGTGGCAACGGTTTCATCGATCACCCCCTGGCCTGAATAGCACTCGGCGTTCAACGTCCCTACCCCCCACGAGCGAAGCGAGCATCCCCTCAGCGGCAGCGTCCATCCGCGCAGCGGCCTCCATCCCGCCAATTCTAAATTCTAAACTTTCAATCCTAAATTCTCAGTCTTCGCCTCAGCGACCCCGAGCTAGCCGTCACCTCCAGCACCCCCTCGTCCCCCGATCGGATCTCCGCCGCATTCCCCTCGTCCGTATCGATGTGCATTTCGAGCTTATAACTCGGCGAAACCCGGATCAGCACGTTCCCGAAGGTCAGCGCCCGCTCGTTGCTGCTCACCGCTACCTCGACGACGTCACGGTCCGCCACGCCGAAGCGACCCGCATCCTCCGGCGTCATATGGATGTGCCGCCAGGCACAAATCACGCCATCCTCCAGGTCGACCTCCCCCGCCGGGCCGATCAGCCGGCAGCCGGGGGTGTTCTCCACCTTTCCCGACTCCCGCACCGGGGCGTCCAGCCCGAGAAAGAACTCATCCGTCCGCGAGATTTCGACTTGGTCCACCGAACGCAGCGGCCCCAGTATCCGCACCCGCTCGATCCGGTTGCGCGGCCCGACGACGGTCACGGTTTCCTCGGCGGCGAACTGCCCGGGCTGGCTGAGCCACTTCTTCACCTGTAGTTCGTGGCCCTTGCCATATAATTGGTCCAGCGTCTCCCGGGTCAGGTGGCAGTGGCGGGCCGAGATAGCAATGGGGATGGTCGGTAGGGTGTTGACCTCGTCTTCCTTACGCAGCAGTTTGGCGCAGTCGCGGGCGATGGCCAACTGCTCGTCGGTGCGCACGGCGAGGAGCTTCACCCGGCTGTGGCTACGACTGAAGTCCACCACGTCCTGGGTATCCGAGAAGCTTACCTGCTTGTTCTTATCCTCGTCGATTACTGCGCCGAGGTAGTCCAGCCGCTGGGCGCTGCGGTGGCGGATGGTGCTGCTATTCTCCCCAACGCCCCCGGTGAACAGGATCGCGTCCACCCCGCCCATCACGGCCGCATAGGCCCCGATGTACTTCCGCAGGCGGTGGGTAAAGACCTGAATGGCTAGCTGGGCGTCGCCGTCCCCCTGTCCCGAGCGTTCCAGGATATCGCGCATATCGTTGCCCACTCCGCTTAGGCCCTTTAGCCCCGATTCCCGGTTCAGGATGGTATCGATCTCGTCGACCCCCAGCCCCGCCGCCTGTTGCAGGTAGGCCGGGATGCCGGGGTCGATGTCGCCGCTACGGGTCCCCATCACCAGCCCCTCCAGCGGGGTCATACCCATGCTGGTCTCGATGCTGCGCCCGAACTCGATGGCCGCCACGCTACAGCCATTGCCGAGGTGGCAGCTGATCAGCCGCAGGTTACGGAAGTCGTCCTTCAGAAAGTTGGCGGCGCGTCCGGCTACGTACTTGTGGCTCATCCCATGGAAGCCGTACCGCCGGATGCCGTAGTCGTCCATCAGTTTGCGCGGCAGGGCGTAGGTGTGCGCCCGCTTCGGCAGGCTGTGGTGAAAGGCCGTGTCGAAGACGGCGAAGTGCGGCAGCTCGGGCCACAACTCCCGTGCCAGTCGGATACCGGCCAGGTTGATGGGGTTGTGCAGGGGAGCCAGCGGGGCCAGGGCATCGATCTTGTCCTCCACTTCGTCCGTCACCCGGGTGGCACCGTCGAAGGTGGTTCCCCCGTGTACGACCCGGTGGCCGACACCGGTCAGGTCGATGTCTTTCGTTTTTTCCCGTAGCTCGATCAGGAAGGGGTGGAGGCTGTCGCGCGGATTGCCACGGTCGAGGGGCCGGTCGGCGTTGAGTTCGAAGGTGCGCTGGCCGGTGGGAGTTTCTACTACTGCTGCTTTGAAGGAGGAACTACCTACGTTGAGTACGAGTATCTGCATGGGCTTTTGGGGGCTTTGCCGGTGTAACCCCCGCGGGCGGGCTGGCGTTCAACTTCACAGCCGTTCTTCCAGTACGCGTTCGCGCCAGTCGAAGGGCTCCAGTTCGTCCAGTCCGAGTACGGTTACGGCGGTGTCCATTTCGCTGGCGTAGTCGTTTTCCCAGCAGAACCCCTGGGCGGCGGCGCGCAGGTGCAGAGCGGGAACGAGACCGATAAGCTCCGAGCCCGTCACCCGGAAACCCTCCGTGGCGGCGAGCGAACAGGCCGTCAGGTACACCCGGGCCAGGGGAGTGGTGGTGGGTTCGATGACGTTGCAGCTGACCTGGCAGCGTCCGTACTCCGGGATATGCCAGCCGATGGCCCGCAGTCCGGGAAAGAGTCCGGGCGTTCCCTTACGGCCGCTTCCCCGCAGCCGGCCGGCCAGCCAGCGCGCCTGGGCCAGGGTAGCGTCAGGGTCCAGATTGATGTTCCAGGCGATAAGAAAAGGTCGCACGCCCATGACCGTGATCCCCAGTCGGGGGTGGGGGAGGGGCGGACCGAAGTCGGGTTTCCAGTCCACGTCGGCCATCTTTTCGGCCAGGCCCTCGAATTCCCCCCGCCGGATGTCGGCCAGGTTTTGCCGGTGGGGCCCGGTGGCCGATGATGCATAGAGAAAGACGGGGAGGGCCAGTTCTTTGGCTACCCGTTCCGCCAGCACCTGCGTCCGCGCCCTCAGGTCCGCCTCGCTGGTATCGCCCAGGGCGACGAAGGGGCAAATGTCGACCGCTCCACTCCGGGGGTGGCTACCCGCGTGCTTTCGCATATCGATGCGCTCGTCGGCTACGGCGTATACCCGGAAGGCCGCCTCGAAGACCGCCTCCAGCTCCCCCGCGAAGGTGAAGACGGTGCGGTTGGCCCCCGGGCCGCGGTCCTGGTGCAGCAGCCTGCAATCCGGGACCTCGCTAATGGCATTCGCGATCGCATCCAGCGTTCGCCCGTCGCGGCCTTCGCTGACGTTGACAACACATTCGACCGGGTGGGAGGGTTTTGCGTTGATATTTTCGCGGATTTAACGCGGATGGGTAAGGTGGGACGAAACGCTAAAATAGACCGGCTTGAAGTATTTGATCTTCCTGATTGTAATGTTGATGACGGTCGCCTGCGGAACGAGCGAGGCGGACACGGCTTCTCCGGCCCCGCTCCCCTCCGGCGACCCCGGTATCGACCGGCTCAGTGCCCGCATCCAGGATAGTCCGCGGGATGCCCAACTCTACGCCGACCGCGCCAACTTGCGCTACGGACAGAGCGACTACGACGGGGCCATCGCGGACCTGGCCACGGCCCTCACCCTCGACAGCGCCAATATCGACTACCACTACACCCTGGCCGATGTGTACCTGGACTACTACCGCAGTCGACTCGCCCTGCGCACCCTCGAGCGGGCCGCCAATCTGGACCCCGACCGGCTGGAGACGCAGCTGCGACTGGCCGAGACGCAGCTTATCCTGAAGCAGTACGATGGGGCTATCTCTTCCCTGAACCAAGCCACGCGGCTGGACCCCCGCAACCCCGAGGCCTACTACCTGCTCAGTCAGGTGTTTATGGAGACGGGCGATACCGTGCGGGCCCTGAACGCCGCCGAGGAAGCCACCCAAATCGACCCGGATATGACGGATGCCTTCCTGCTCCTCGGTCGGTTGTACGCCGAACGGGGCGAGGAGCGGGCCGAAGACTACTTCAATACCGCCGTAAGCATCGACCCGGAGGACGTCATCGCCCTTCACGCCCGGGCGGACTACTACCGCGACCGCGACGAGCTCGACCGGGCCATCGCCGAATACCGTCGGGCGAGTATGATCGACCGGCAGTACGTCGCAGGAAATTTTAATGCCGGCCTGCTTTACATGGAGCTCGACAGCGTGGCCCGTGGCCGCAACGAATTTAATATCGTCATCAAGAACGATCCCCTGCATATCCGGGCCTACTTCTACCGGGGCTACGCCGCCGAACTACTGGGGGATACGGCCTCCGCCCGCCGCGACTACGAGACCGCCCTGCGACTGGCCCCCGACTTCACCCTGCCCCGGGAGGGGCTGGAGCGGCTGAACGGATAAAGTCACGTACCAGGGGGGCGTAGGGGTCATCGTCATCGTAGGTCCACCGGCCGGCATCCAGGTGGCCGCCGCCCTCGATGGTTTCTAATTGGATGCTCCCACCCTGTTCGGTCACGGTCCCCACGAAGGATGTCGCGTGGGCGTAGTCCACCATCCCGTCGGCCGTTCCGTGCAGTAGTAATAGGCGGGGTTGGGGGGTAGGCAGTTTGATCTCTGCCGGGTTGATACCGCGGTACCGTTTAAAGATGCCACTGGGTGATAGTAAGCGAAGATCGAGGGGCGGAGCACAGAGTAGCGCCTGGGTCGGAGGACCGGGCCACCGCGATTGCAGCCATCGATCGGGGTGCAGGGCGAGTACCGCGGCCAGGTGGCCCCCGGCGCTGATTCCCGCTAATTGGGGAGCGCAGAGGGGGCGGTGGGTTCGCAGGGCGAAGTCAGCCAGCTCGGCCATGGCAGCGTGGCAATCCTCCACGATGTCCGGCAATCTTGCCTTCGGCGGCCGCCGGTAGCTGGGCAGGGCCACCCGGTAGCCGGCTTCGAGCCAGGGGCGGGCGGCGGGGCGGAAGGCTTCGGGCCGGCCGAAGGTCCAGGCACCGCCGTGGAAGTACACCGCCCAGGGCATCTCCGCGTAGGCCTCGCTGTTCTGGGGCTCCAGAATCAGGATATACTGGCGGGCGTGGGGACCGTAGGCGAGCCGCAACTGCCGGGCGCTCATCTGCTTTCGGCTACGGGCGCTACGGTACCAGTAGTGGGGCAAACCGGAGACGTCGCGAAGAGTTTGTAGGATAGACATACACTGGGGAAAGAAAGAATGGCCGGGGGGGCGGTGGTGTTATCTTTGGACCAATCAACTATATGCCGCGTGCGCGAATTATTCCTGTTTCCCGTTTTGCTGTTAACGGCGCTGTCGTGTTTCGGGCAGTCACCCGCTCGTCCAAGCTCGGGGGAACTGCACGCCGGCATCCAAAAATTGGGTGTACTGGGTAGCGCACTTTACGTGGCCGCCCACCCGGATGACGAAAATACGCGTTTGATCGCTTACCTCGCCAATGTCGATCAGGTGGAGACGGCCTACCTCAGCCTGACCCGGGGCGATGGGGGGCAGAACCTGATTGCCCCCGACATCAGCGAACTGCTCGGCCTCACGCGCACCCAGGAGCTTCTCGCTGCCCGTCGGATCGATGGCGGCAAGCAATTCTTCAGCCGCGCTAACGACTTCGGCTACTCCAAGCACCCCGAGGAGACCTTCACGATCTGGGACCGGGAAAAGGTGCTCGCCGATGCCGTCTGGGTCATGCGCAAGTGGCGGCCCGACGTGGTCATCCTCCGCTTCGACCCCCGCGCCCCGGGCACGACCCACGGCCACCACACGGCCAGTGCCATCATTGGCCAGGAGGCCTTCGAACTGGCCGGCGACCCTGCCGCCTTCCCCGAGCAGCTGGACTACGTCGAGCCCTGGCAACCGAAGCGCCTCTACTGGAACGCCTACAGCTGGGGGGACAGCAAGCTGCCGGAATACGTCGACACCACCAACATCATCCGGGTCGATATCGGTACCTACCTGCCTAAACGGGGGGAAAGCGTGGCCGAGATTGCCGCCCGCAGCCGCAGCCAGCACAAATCCCAGGGGTTCGGCAGTGCCGGTAGCCGCGAACGCTACGAGGAAAAACTGGAGTGGCTGGCCGGCAACGACCGCGGGGAGGACGGCGACCCCTTCGCCGGCATCGAGACCGGCTGGAGCCAACTGCCCGGCGGGGCACCCATTGACGAAGCCATTGATCGCATCGCCACCACCTTCGACTTCGACCGTCCCTACGCTTCGGTGCCCGCCCTGCTGCGACTGCGCCGTCGTATTCAGGAGTTACCCGACGCGCACTGGACCCGCATCAAAACCCAAGAACTGGACGAACTGATCGTCGGAGCCATGGGCCTCTATCTCTCCGCCACTACCGGGGAAGCCTACGCCGCCGCCGGCGATACCCTCTCCATAGCGGTAGAAGCGAGTAATCGCAGTCCCGTTAGCGCCCGACTCACCGGTATCCGGTTCATGGATCAGACCCGGGATACCAGTGGACTGCTACCGAACGGCCATCCTTTCGAGGATAAACTGACCTACGTGATCCCAGCGGGCAGTAGCAGTAGCCCCTACTGGCTGCAGGAAGACTGGTCCCTGGGCATGTATACCGTGCAGGAACAGCAACTGCGCGGGAAGGCCGAGTCGGATGACCCCATCGCAATCGATTTCGAGCTACTCGTCGATGGCGAGGCCCTTACTATCAGTCGGCCATTGCGCCACCGCTACGTCGATCCCGTGGACGGGGAGATGTTCCAGCCCTTCGATATCCTCCCGGCGGTGTTCGTGGAAACGGGGGAGTCGAGTTACCTCTTCACTACCGACGAGGCTGCACCGATCAACGTGAAGGTTTCGGCGGGGACGCAGGTGCAAAGCGGGCAACTGGAATTGGAGCTTCCGGAGGGATGGACCGCCCGGCCCGCCCGGCATACGGTGCCGGAAATGGAGAAGGGGCAGGAGCGCTTTTTCACCTTCTTTCTAAAGCCGCCCATTACGCAGTCCCGCGGCCACGTCACGCCGGTTTTCCGTTCCGCCCGGGATGAGGGGATGTACTTCGACCGTCGGCTCGTTACCATCGATCATCCCCACATACCCACCCAGCGGGCGGCCCTGCCGGCACGCGCCGCGGTGGCCAGAGTGGAGTTGCGGACCGCCGGTCGGCAGATCGGTTACCTGCCGGGGGCGGGCGATGCCATTCCCGAAGCGCTTACCGCCATCGGTCTGAATGTCACTCAATTAAACGACGCTGAAATGTCGACCGGTGACCTGGACCGTTACGACGCCATCGTGATTGGGGTGCGAGCCTACAATACCCTGGAACGGATGCCGGTCTACCAGCCCCGTCTACTGAACTACGTAAAGGACGGTGGTACCCTAATCGTACAGTATAACACCAACCGCCGGCTGCGGATCGGCGAGGAAGAACTCGGGCCCTACCCCCTGGAGCTGAGCCGCGACCGCGTCACCGTAGAGGAAGCGCCGGTCCGCATCCTGGCCCCGGACCACCCAGCCCTGAACTACCCCAATAAGATCACCGCCGCCGACTTCGAGGGCTGGGTGCAGGAACGCGGCCTCTACTTCCCCAATAAGTGGGACGAGCGCTACACCCCGTTGCTGAGCAGCCACGACCCCGGCGAGCCGGACCGCGACGGCGGGCTGCTGGTCGCGGAGTACGGTGATGGCCACTTCGTATACACTGGATACAGCTTCTTCCGGGAACTCCCCGCCGGCGTGCCGGGGGCGTACCGCTTATTCGCTAACCTAGTCGCCCTGGGGCAAACGAAATAGATGGGCCGCAGAAGAAAAAACCGCTTCCCGGAGCGGATCGAACAGGTTCGGATTACGGGACTGGCGGATAAGGGGTTTTGTGTCGGTAAGACCGGGGAGGGGATGACCGTCTTCGTGGAAAACGTAGCTCCGGGGGATGTCGTCGACGTGCGTCCGTTCCGCAAGCGCAAGGGGGTGCTCTTCGCCGCACCCGTTACCTTTCATACGTATTCCGAGGAGCGCACCGACCCCTTCTGCCCCCACTTTGGCGTATGCGGGGGATGCAAGTGGCAGCACTTTTCTTACGCCGGACAACTCCGGGAAAAGGAAAAGATGGTGCACGCCGCTTTTCAGCGGATCGCCAAGGTCGAAGTAGATAAGTGGGAGCCTATCCTGGGAAGCGAACGGATCGAATACTACCGGAATAAGCTGGAGTTCGGCTGTGCCAACCGCCGCTGGCTGACCGCCGAGGAGGTCGGTACCGACATCAGTAATGAGGAGGCGGTGATCGGTTTTCATAAGGCCGGTGCCTACGACAAGCTCATTCAAATCCAAGACTGCCACCTGCAACACGGTCCCAGCAATGAACTACGGAACGGACTACGCGCCCTCGCCGTAGAACTCGCCATACCCTTCTTCGATATGCGGGAACGGACGGGCCTGCTCCGGCAGCTAATGGTGCGTACGACCACCCTCGGGGAGTGTATGTTGGTCATCGCCTTTTACCACAACGATCAGGAGACCATCCGGCCCTTCCTGGATGCCGCTCTGTCGCGCTTCGGGGACCACATCACTAGTCTGTTCTACTGCATCAACCCGAAGGTGAATGAGTATATGATGGACCTGGATATGGTGTCCTACTCCGGCCCCGGCTACGTGACCGAGCGACTGGGGCACGTCAAATTTCAGATCGGACCCAAGTCCTTCTTCCAGACCAATACCGAGCAGGCCGAACGCCTCTACGACCGGGTCCGCGACTTCGCGGGGCTACGGGGGGACGAGAACGTCTACGATCTGTACACGGGCATCGGCTCGATCGGCCTCTACCTGGCCCGTTCCTGCCGGCAGGTCGTTGGAGTGGAAGAGATTGCGGCCGCCATCGATGATGCCCGCCTTAACGCCGAGCTCAACGGTATTGAAAATGCGACATTCTACGCCGGTCAGGTGCGCGATATCCTGACCCCGGAGTTTGCCCAGCGGCACGGCCGGCCCGATTTGCTAGTCACCGACCCCCCGCGGGCGGGCATGCACCCGAAGGTTATCGACCTGTTACTGGACCTGGCCGCCCCCCGGATCGTCTACGTGAGCTGCAATCCGGCCACTCAGGCCCGCGACCTGGCCCTACTCGACCAGAGGTACCGCGTTACCCGGGCCCAACCGGTCGATATGTTTCCACATACTAGCCACGTTGAGAATATAGTTAATCTAGTAATACGTACTTCAAGCGATACGACCGGGTAGTTTTTATCAGGCCGTACTTTAGCCATATGGCCTCCCCAACTTCACCCCCCCGGCAGACTGATCTATTCCATTCCATACTGGAGCGGATGGTCCATGCCGGTGTGGCGATGGAAACGATGCAGTCCTTCGCGGAGCATATTCAGCATCGGTCCTACCGAAGTAAGGACGTCCTGTTTCGCCAGGGGGATAGTCAGGCACCGATCATATTCATCCTCGACGGCTTCGTCAAGGTCGTTCATACCGATGACGACGGTGACGAAACGGTCCGCTACCTCAGCGGTCCCCAAAATTTCGCGGCGTGCACCCAGTGCCTCCTCTTCGGGGAGGGCAGTCACTATACCGCGACGGCCGTCACCGACTGCAGGGTGCTTTACATCAACCGCTACCTACAAAAATTGCTCCTGGCCCGGGCGGATACCCGATTGGCGATCCAGGACATCATCATCCGCCGCATGGATTTTCTCATGGAAGAGAAAGCCCTGATGCTACCGCTGCGGGCTACGGAGCGGTACCTGTTTTTTAAAGAGCGGTACCCGGAATTTACCGAGCGGGTACCCGCCGCCGTCGTAGCCAACTACATCGGTGTGCGCCCCCAATCGCTCAGTAGAATCAAACAAAACCTAAAATAAAGCTTAAATGTCGCCTGAAATTCGCCCATAGTTAACCAATGTGAACTGTAATGCGGCCGCTGTAGGCCATCTTTGAGGCAGATTTTTTAGGCTACATTTTTGACACTTTGAACAAATCTCGGTTTTGCGAAACGCCCGTTCCTCAGGAGTGGGCGTTTCACTTTAGTCGAAGTTGACATAGCCCAGCTCGCCCCGGGAGGTCACGATTCGGTGAAACCGCCCGGTAGTTGCCAAATCGACGATCGCCTCTCCCGCTTCCAACTGTCGGATTACGTTTTCCCCCTGCTCGGCAGAGTCCCGCAGATAGTGTCGGCCGCGTTCCGGCACCCGTTCGATCTGGTCTGGCTGTTCCCGGGGCGTCGGCGGTGCCGGATCACCAGGGAGGAGATAAGGAAGGGGGTCTCTTGCTCCCCGAGCATAAATACCGAAGTGCAGGTGGGGGGGCGTCGTCCGGGCATTCCCGCTATTTCCTACCCGTCCGATGGTGTCTCCGCGGAAGACGCGCTGCCCGCTGCTCACCAGTTGTTCTGAAAGGTGGGCATAGTAATAGTTCAGGTTACGGGATTCGTCTCGCAGCCAGACCGTCTTGCCTCCCAGACCGCCCTCCCTGACCCGACTGATCCGACCATCCGCTACCGCCAGTAGGGGAGTTCCCCGGTCCGCAAATATGTCGTTGCCCTCGTGCCTCCGCCGGCCACCATCCCGCCGGTCCCCCCAGAAGCTACGAATGGACTTACGGTCCTTTCCGGCGACTGGAAAAAGGAGGGACGGTTCCGTTTTCAGGATCAGGTCGAAAGTGGTAGCCGATCGCGTCGGGGCTGCCTGTACTACCATCAGCAGTCGTTCCCCACCGATCCGCAGCGATTCGTACGTCAGTTTCCGGCTGATCGTATCCCAACTCGCCATGAGCTCGGGTTCCGGGCCCCCGACCCGGTACAATTCCCCAAAGACCAGGGGAATATCCCCGGCGATGCTAACGGTAAGGGTTCGGCCGGGAAAAAGGTCAAAATTTACGGAGTGGGCGGTTCGTCGGGCGGAACTATCCACGACAAAGCGCTCCCGGTGCGGCAGGGATACGAGCAGGCTATCCGATAGTGCGCTACGGTAGGCTTGATGCCAGCGATCGGCGTATGAGCTAGGGAAGGGCTCGGACCAGAGATACTCCTCACGGGGGGTGGCGTCCCCGAACGTTCGCTCGACCCACTTTTCCAGTCCGGTTCGCAATTTGGCACAGCCACCGCCCAGATAGAACAGAACAAGGAGCAGGGGGAAAAGAAGCCGCCAGTACGAACGGGAATAATGCCGTCGAGCCATGATCCGATAACGCCCGAAGCAGCCCCTCGGATGCAAAAAAGCCCCTCCGCTAGTCGCGAAGGGGCTTCATTCGGTCGATTTAGTCGGCCGGACGAACCTAGTTGACGGACAGCTTCTGGCTGATCGTTCCCAGGGTCGGGTTGGTTACGCGCACGGTGTAGGCACCGTTAGGCAGTTGTCTTTGGAGGGGAAAGTTAATTGCCGCCCCGGGCTGAACCACGAGAGTTCCTCCGGTAATCCGACGGCCCATCTGGTCGATCACATCCACTTCTACTTCAGTACCTGCGTCGATACCCTGCACGCGGATATTGAATTGATCGCCTCTGCTCGGGTTGGGGAATAGGCCAACTGTTGGTTCGGTTGTGGCCTCAAGACGAACCTGGCGTACCGGACTATAGGTGAATGCTCCGTCGAGATCAGCCATTTTCAACCGGTAAAGAATGGACCCTTCGGGGGCCGTATAGTCCGTATAGGAATAAGATAGCTGATCGTCGGGCGCGGACGTTCCGGCTGCGGCGACCGTACCAACGGTAACGAATGGCTCCCCGTTAAGACTACGCTCTACACCGAAATAGTCCGTACCGACTTCGTTCTGCGTAACCCAGTCCAGGGCCACGACATCCTTGTCGGCCTCGGCGGTGAAGACAATCAGATCGAGGGGCAATGGAAGATCCAACCCGAGGAAGTTAACCTCCTCGCTGTCAAATCCATCCGCCGAACCGCCCGTGTACTGAGCGGAGAGGGTGAACGATAGAATTCCGAGAAAAAGGGGAAGTAATTGCCGAAGTGAGGATCGGCCAACCAATTGCGGGGTATAAAATTTAGTCAACATCGTATAGAATTTTAGAGGTGATCGGTGGACTGCTGTAAGGGAGCAAGCGCTATTACAGTGATCCCCGTACGCCCCGGAATTGGAGATTGGATCGGCGATTGTTAAAGGTGGCTAGAGCATCGGCATCGCCAGCGGCGCCCGTCAGGGTAGAAGGACGGGTGATACCGAAGCTGCGGTCCGAGACGCGCATCAGGTTATCCTGCTGGTCGAAGGCGCCGCCCCGAATGGAAAGGCCCCGGGTATCGATCGGCCAGCTGGCTACGTTCGCCTCCCCGGCCGCGGTCAGTTCCCCATCACCGTGGGTATTGGTGAAAGCACGACCCTGGGGTGTCCCGACGGTCACCACGCCTTCGTAAAGATTACCGGACATTTCACTCGCCCCGTAATACGACACCCCACCGTTGATCCGGTTAGAGGAGGTCACGCTGGCCATGAAGATGCCGGTGCGGAAGGGTCCACGCTCCGAGCCGGAGGAGGGCACGGTTTCGTCGTAGTTGGCGTTGCCGATTTCATCGCCTCCATTCGTGTTCGCCACCGTAGCACCGGTAACTATTTCGTTCGGGGTCCGCCGAAGCGTGAGATCATACCGGGTTCGACTCACGAACGGGGTATTCCACGAAAAAGCATTTGGCTCGGGGGTAGGAAAGAAGGAAGCAGGTCCCTTGCTCACCTTTTCGTACTCCAACTCGGTCATTGGACGAAGGGCGGCCCAGTCGAAATAGGCTAACATGTCCGCCTGGGAGATAAAGTTCATCGGAACGTTCTCGTACTCTCCACCGCGGGGGTTGCCCGGGTCCGTAGCGGCATCGCCGCTGCCCGTCCAGATCACCCCATTTCGCAGGTCGACGATGTCGTCTTCTTTACCATTCTCCGCAGTGACATCCCGATTGAGCTTCTGGGTCGGAGTGAGGGTGTTGAAGAAGGCCACCCATTGACCCTGGGTCGTTTCGTATTTTTGAATGTAAAAATCATCATATCCCTTAGGGAAGGCGGTGGGAATGGGCCCGAGACGGTCACCACCCCGGCTGTTGACATTCCGGTAATAGAGGGCTCCGGGAGTTTCACCCACCGTGATCGCCGCCTCGGAGGTTACGACATAGGGGTCGTCAACGTCAACCAGGGGGTCACCGGTGTCGTAGGTATAGAATTCATTCGTTTCCGTATTCTCACTGTCGACGGTTACCGGATCGGGATCGATGTCGTCCTGTCCCCCGCTACCAAGGAAAAAAGAGGCCTGGGGCACATAGACCATTTCGATGGCAAAGACTTCAACCCGGACATTGTTCTGTCCGCCGTTATAGCCATCGTTGGCATAATCCCAGTTCAGCGTCACATCGAGGAAGGTGGCATCGCCCGGGCTGGTGTTCGTGATCGAGCGGTAGATCATCGCACCTTTGTTCTCGAAAACGTCGAGGGCGGCATTAGCCGGCACGAAGACCTCGCTCCCCTGGTCGCGCAGCGTTACGTGCCGCCAGGGGCCACCATCCACGCTGAACTTCGCGAATACCCAGGCCGCGTCATAGTTCTCGGGAGTGGTCGCATCGCCAGTGGTGTTGCGCCAGCTGTTTTCCCAGACGACATCAAACCGGATGTATACATCATCTGACGTAGTTCCATTTTGGATGATCTCGACGCCAGCTACCTGGATGTTATTGGCGGCGACCGAGCCTACGAAGAGTAGGCTGAGAAGTAAAGTAAATGTTCGTATCATGGTCTATAAGTTAATGGAGAACTCTGCCGGGAACGTCGCTCTGATCGAGCATCTACGGAATTCCCCCTTGCGGAGGGGCAGTATTTGGGGTAAAGGTTGTTTAAATTTCCTGGTAAAATAATAAGGGTGAGACGGCGACCGTTTATTGGATGAGGAAAGCACTGTCGTGCCACTCGGAAATCCGGTTAACCGCCCACACCGTTGTGCGGACTAGCCTCCCGATGGTACGCATAAGCTCCGATGAACGGTTCCTTTGCGCGCATTGGCTGACGCAAATATAACCACATCTACGTATCGATGTGCGTTAAAGTCTCTGTGTTTTGCCTAGGAATGTGCTTTGGCCCCCGGATGTTTGGCCCATCGCCCCACATTCATGGGGTGATCTGCCGTTTGGCCTGCATTTATCCGTCGTTTAGTAATTCGCCTACGCGCACCCGCTGCTCCCCCTCTCCCAGCCGCGTCAACAAAATGCGATAATCCTCCGCCGCCCGCCGCGCTTCACCCACTGAACCATACCAACCTCCGTTCGTCACGATCCACCGCTGTCCCTTGCCCTCGTGGCGGAAGCAGAATTCCGGATATGCCCCCATTCCCCGCAGCCCGATCGCGCGGAGTTGCTGCAATCTGATATCCAGAGCCGACTTCTCCAAGACGGTGTCGATCACCACATAGCGGTATTTCCCTCCGTTCACCCCTTCGCACCTGCGCCCCGCCGCCTGCCCCGCATCCGAAAAGTCGGGGAGGTTCCGGAAAGCAAGCTCACCAAACGGATCCGGTACCACCGGTCCCTCCCTCCGCTCGTAGCCGAACAGAAGCAGCAGGCCTACGAATAGCAACAACAAGGCAATCCGCCCGTAGCGCTGCCGATTCTGCCGCCGTTCGGAGCGGGTGGCCCCGTATTCCGGTCGCCGCCCGATCACCTCCATAATCTCGTCCCGCCGGCCGTAGCGACTCAGGTAGTCATTAAAGACGTGCCGCGGGGCGGGGAGGATGTCCAGCCGCAGCCGCCCCTTTCGGTTGACGACGATCAGGCCGATGCCCTCCTTGCGGCACTGCCGACGCAGGGTCTGCAATTCCGCCGGTCGCACGAAAGTGTCTTCGCCCACCGCGATCCAGCTTTCGTTCGCCGGGTAGCGGGCCAGTTGCCGGATAGCGCCGATCTGCCGCGTCCAGCGCAGGTCCAGTCGCCGCACCACGGTCGTCACCACGGCCGAGCCCACCAGAAAAAGCGCCCCGGCCAGCACCGTGCTCACCGCACTCACGTACCACTGGTATCCCACCACGGTTAGAATGCCCGCGACCAGTAGCAAACCGAGTATCCGTCCCACCCATCTCACCCGGCGATCGTCGTGGCGCAGTTTAAGTTGGTGAATGGTGCCGCGGCTTTTGGCTTCGACCACCACCACATAGGGGCGGCCGCGGGTACGCAGGAAGGCCAGTAGCACGTCCGCCCGCTTCAGTTTGGTGTAGGCCTCGGTGGCCACGTAGGCGGAGCGCCGCCGGTAGTAGCGTTTATTCAGCCGCTCGGCCACGGCATTCTGTATGAAGCGCTCGGACATCGCTTTCCCCATCCCACAAAGGTAGTGCGTAAGGCAACAAAAGCTTTGGGCGCAGGCGCAGGTGCAACATTTACTTGGAAATTTGAAAAACGCGCCGTACCCTTGTAATGGAAAAGACGCGCTACAAACCGTAGCGTATTATGTTAGTCAAGACTTTTGCCAGCGCCGTACTGGGCGTCGGCGCCCGTTCGATCACCGTCGAGGTCAATGCCGGCGGCCCCCTGCCCGAAGGCAAACCCTGGTACAATGTGATCGGCCTTCCGGACAGCGCCATCCGGGAGGGCAGCTACCGGGTGGAAACCGCCGTGCGCAACAGCGGATTCAAGAACGTGCGCGTCCGGACCGTCATTAACCTGGCACCTGCCGACGTCCGCAAGGAAGGGTCGGCCTACGATCTGCCCATCGCCCTAGCCTTTCTCCAGGCTACCCACCAGATCGTCGCCCCCGATCTACCCACCTACCTGGTGATGGGGGAGCTTTCCCTTGGCGGGGAACTCCGGCCGATCCGTGGGGCGCTGCCCATGGCCATTAAGGCCCGGCAACTGGGGTACTCCGCCATCCTGCTACCCCGCGAGAATGCCCGGGAGGCCGCGATCGTCGATGGCATCACGGTCTTCGGCGCTTCCACCCTGCGCCAAGCGACCGATCATCTGGACGGCACCACCCCCCTGAACCCCACCGTCGTCGATACCCGCGCTGAATTCCGTCAGACGACCACCCCCCACGACGTGGATTTCGAGGATGTCCGCGGCCAGGAAAACCTCAAGCGGGCCCTGACGATTGCCGCCGCCGGCGGGCATAACGTGATCCTGATCGGTCCGCCGGGGGCCGGTAAGACGATGCTGGCCCGCCGACTCCCGACTATCCTGCCCCCGCTCAGTCTGCGGGAGGCGTTGGAGACGACCAAGATCCATTCCGTAGCCGGAGTGCTTCCCCAGGAATCGGCCTTACTGACCCGCCGGCCATTCCGGGCCCCCCACCACACGATCAGCGACGTGGCCCTGGTGGGCGGGGGGAGCTTTCCGAGCCCGGGGGAGATCAGCCTGGCGCACAACGGCGTACTCTTCCTGGATGAGTTGCCTGAGTTCAAGCGTTCGGCCCTGGAGGTGATGCGGCAGCCGATGGAGGAGCGGCGGATCGTCATCAGCCGGGCCCGCATCACCGTCGATTTCCCTTCCAGCTTCATGCTCATCGCCAGCATGAACCCCTGCCCCTGTGGCTATTTCAACCATCCCACCAAGGCCTGCCACTGCGCCCCGGCGGCGGTGCGCCGGTACCTCAATCGGATCAGCGGACCGCTGTTGGATCGCATTGACCTACACGTAGAGGTCACGCCGGTTCCCCTGGAGCAACTGGCCACCCCCGATCCCCCACCGGTAGAAAACAGTGCTTCGATTGCCGAACGGGTAAGTGCGGCGCGGTCGATCCAGGAAAGCCGGCTGGCGGATTGTGCCGGCGTCTATTGCAACGCCCAGATGCCGGGGCGGCTGGTGCGCACCCACTGCGCCATCGACCGGGCGGCCAGTCGACTATTGGAAACGGCGATGCGCAAGCTGCAGCTCAGCGCACGGGCGTACGACCGCATCTTAAAGGTTGCACGGACGGTGGCCGATCTGGAGGCTTCCGAACACATTGGGGCCAGACACTTAGCCGAGGCAATCAACTTCCGGACCCTGGACCGGGGCAACTGGGGGGAGCAGGGATGAGTTTGCCTACCGGCTGGGGCGGATCTTCAGGATCTTCACCTCCACCCGCTGATTGCGCTCGTTGCAGGAGTCCGTGTCCTCCGTGCATAAGGGCCGCGAGCGACCGTACCCACGCGCCAGCAACTGACCGCGGCCGATATTCAACTCTTCGAGGTAGTCGATCACCGCCACGGCCCGTTGTTCGCTGATGCGGTTAGCGTAGACCGGGCCGGCCTGGTAGCTGGCGTGGCCGCCGATCTCCACCACGACGTCGCCGTTGGCTCGGAGAAAATTGGCGATTTCGGCCAGGGCGGCTTCGCTTTCGGCTTCCAGCACGGCACTGTTCGCCTGGAAGGAGATTTCTTCCATCTCGAAGACTTGCCCGATCCGGAGCTCGCCGCGGGTCTTGCCAAGTTCGACTACGGGGGCCGCGGGTGTATTGGTGTGCTGGCGGGAAGATGGCTCCTGGCTAGGTCGGGTTCGTGGCCGGGGGGTAGGGCCTGCCGGCGTTGGTGTAGCTGGTGTTTCGCGTTGGGTTACTACCGGTTCCGTCGATTCAGCCGGTGGGGGAAGGGCGTCGAGGTCTTCGTCACAGGCCACCGGGCGCAGGGGGCGGACGTTGTCGAGCAGGATATTTCCGTTGTAGGGCAGGAGGATAGGCTGCTTATAGTAAGCTTCCAGTACGATGTAGGTGTAGTCCTGATCGGGCTCGAGTTTGATGCGGAAATCCTGCCAGTGCCAGTTCGTGATCAGGGGGCTTTCCCCGAGTAGCTGCCGCGGGTCGCAGCGACCGTAGCCGCCCCAGACCCGCAGGCGGATCGGCGTGACGTAGTTGGCGTCATTGTCCGTACGGCGACTTTTGGATAAATAGGTGTCGGAGCGAGCCAGGAATATGTCCAACTCGTAGCACTGCCCCGGGATCATCGGGCTGCTCATGAACTGGCCGACACGCTCGTAGGTCTCGTTGTCGCGGGTGACCATACCGAGGTAGGTTTTGCCGTGGTAGGCCGGTTTCTCCACCTTAAATTCCTTTTGGGGGTCGGGTTGGATGTCAACCGGTGACTCACCGATGAAGCCGCAGTTGTCCCAGCCGACGGGGGCGGCCCCGACGCGGGGCATATCCTCGAAGGAGGGATTGGTGAGGGTGATCGCGATGGCCTCCTGGGCCTCAATACCCAGTGCGGAAAGCAGCAAGAGACAGAGAATCGGAAAACGCATGTGGTGTCGGCTTGTCATAGGGTCTAGTCCACTGACCACCGGAATGGACGAGCGGATAAGTTGCTAACGCGGCAGAAAACAAAATGATGCAAAACGATATGTTAGGAGTGGTGCGAAACTTTGATTACTCCCTGGATTACAAGAAGCTGAACTTACGCAAGCAGCCGGAACTTTACGCCATCGGGCGGGGCGAACAGGGCGTTTTACTCGTGGAACCCTACAAGTCGGAAATTTTGCCCCACTGGCGATTCAAGGACCCGGAGGTAGCCGCCGAGTCGGCCAAGACCATCTATGGCATGTTCCTCAACTACCTGGAGGACGAGGACTTCGTCGGTGCCGACATGGCCCGCAAGTTCATTCAGATGGGCTACACCCGCTCGCGCCGCTACGCCAACTACAAGGGCGGTAAAAAATACGATGGCCCCGTACCGGACGACAAAAAGGGGCAGAGCGGCAGCCACGGCCGCGACCAACTTCCCCGGCAGGCGGAAGACCCGGTGAAGGCGGCCTCGGCCCGCATCTTTAAGGACTATTGGGATACGGCGAAGGTGCATCCGGAGTATGTGCGGCAGAAGGCGGCGTTTATTGAGCGGTATGGGTAACGTTTGCCCACAGAGCCTCGCTTCGCGAGGGCGGCCGCAGAGGGATGCGCAGAGTAGCGCGGAGCCATGCGGAGCCTCCGTTTTACTCTGTGCCAAACTCCGTGCGGCGCGAAGCGTACTCTGTGGGCTAAACCTTCCACGGTCATTTCCCGGATAGCCGATCCCCCAACCGCCTCAGCATTTCGAGACACCCCTCCAGTTGTTCTACCTCCACGAACTCATCGGCCCGGTGCGCCTGAGCGATGTCCCCCGGCCCACAGATAACGCTGGGAAAACCGGCCCGGGCGAACTGCCCCGCCTCAGCGGCGTAGGCCACGGTCGCCGTCTTCCGGTGACCGCTGATGTCCTTGATGAGATCGACGATGGCCGCATCTTCCGGCGTATCCAGTGGAGGGACGGGAGGGTGAAAGGGGTGGTGCTCGATCCGGAAATCGGCAAAGACCGCCCTACGCTCCTCTTCCCGTTCCCGACAGAAAGCTTCGAAGTCGGCGAAGATGGCTGCGGCATCGTCACTGGGGATATTCCGGTAGTCCCAGTCGAAGCGGCATTCGTTAGCGATGATGTTGAAGGCCGAGCCACCGCGGATTTTACCGACGTGGATACTGGTGTGATTTGGCGAAAAGCGGTCGTCGGTCCGGCCGGCGGCGATCAGGGACTCCATTTTTTCCTCCAGCCAGACGACCAGCCGCGCCGCCTCGTGTACGGCGTCGACCTCCTGTCGCACCCGACTGCTGTGGCCCTGACTGCCGTGTACTACGGTGGTGTAGACCATGATACCCTTCTGGCCGACCATGGGCCGTAGCCTGGTAGGCTCGCCGATAATAGCCCCAGCCGGCTGCTCGGGATAGTAATCGCGAATGGCTTCGGCCATCTTATCGCCGGCCAGACAGCCGATCTCCTCGTCGTAGCTGAAGGCGAGGTAGATCGGTCGCTTTAAGCCGGCGCGCTGATAAGAGGGGACGGCCGCCAGGCAGCAGGCCAGAAACCCTTTCATATCGCAGCTGCCCCGCCCATACAGCCGCCCTCCCCGCTTCGTCAGCACGAAGGGATCGGTCGACCAGGGTTGGCCCTCGACCGGAACCACGTCCAGGTGTCCACTCAGGATGATGCCGCCGTCCGCCTCCGGTCCGATGCGGGCGTGCAGGCAGGCCTTGCTGCCATCCTCATTCGGTACCCTGACCGTTTCGACGCCGAGATCAGCGAGGTAGGTCTCGATCCACTCGGCGATGGATAGGTTGCTCTCACCGCCCAGAACGGGGAAGGAAACGAGGTTGGCGAGAATTTCATGGGGTTCATGCATGACGGCAAGATAGGCCGCCCGATGTCGCCTGACAAAGTGGCAATTTACCGAGCCCACATTGCACCTGCGTCCGCGCCCCCTCCTTATATTAGTGACCGTCCACGCCCCCTCCCGTCCAAAAGGTAACTAAACTCACCCGATCATGCGCGACCACCTCTTCACCTATACCTTCTTGTTCCTGCTCATCTGCTCGGTCACCACCCTGGCCGGACAAGTGACCAATCAGCGCCAACTTATGAGCCGGGGCAACAACGACGCCTTGGTCCTCGAACTCCCCAGCGCCGACCACCGGATGGTGGAAGACCTGTGGGAAGACTGGCTGAAGGAGAACTTCAAGGTCAAAACCTCGAAAACCAAGAAGGTCAGAAACGATGAACTCTCCAGCCTCAACTTCCGCCTGCCCGGAGTGAGCGCCGGCAGCAAGGTCGACCTGTACAGCCTCGTCGAAAAAGTCGGCCAGGGCAGCCAACTCACCGTCTGGATCGCCACCCCCCGCGGCTACGTCAGCCCCGAGCTCGACCCTGGGCAGTACGTAGAGGCCGAAAAAATGCTGATGCGCTTCGCCCTGGCCGTGAGCCGGGAGCAGATCGCTACCGACGTGGAGACCGAGGAGGATAGCCTGAAGGACCTCGAAAAAGAGCTGGACCGGCTGCAGCGCGACAAGAAGCGGGCCGAAGACGACATCGCCGATGCCCGCCGCCGCATCGAAAAGCTGGAGGAAGACATCGCCCGTAATATCGTCGAGCAGGAAATGAAGCAAGACGAAATCGCTGCCCAGATACAGGTGGTGGAGGACAGGAAGCGCAAGCTGAAGGACTTCAACTAGATGTTGCCGTTCTTGAGGGGATGAAACGCTTGCTGACCCTGCTTTTCCTCCCGGTTCTTCTGTCTGCCCAGCCGGGAAAGAATGCCGGTGTGCTACCCGACCGGCTGGCACGCATCGATAGCTTCCTCCAGGAAGCGGTGGATCGTGGTATCGTACCGAACGCCCAGACCTACGTCATGCGGCGGGGCCAACTCATCCACCGGGGCACCTACGGGCTGGCGGACTTGGCCAGTAAACGCGCCGCCCGCCCGAATGACATCTACCGCATCGCCAGCCAGACCAAGGCCCTGGTATCGGTGGGGCTGATGAAACTCTACGAGCGGGGTAAATTCCTACTTGACGACCCGATCGCCAACTACATACCCGCTTTTGCGCGGACGCAGGTGCTGGGGGAGTTGGATAAATCGACGGGGGAGTACAGCCTGGAACCACTGGAACGGCCCATTACGATCCGCCACCTACTGAGCCATACGGCGGGACTGCCCTACGGGATGCCGGAAGGCTTTACCGACGACCACGACATCCCCATTCACGCGACCTTCGAGGTGGTGACTATCGGGGAGGTAGTGGAACGGATCGCCGCCCGCCCCCTGGTGGCCCAGCCGGGTACGACCTTTCAGTACGGGCTGAACACCGACGTGCTCGGACGCCTGGTCGAAGTGCTTTCCGGGATGCCGCTGGATGAATATATGCGGGAAGAAGTCTTTGAGCCCCTCGGAATGGTGGATAGCTACTTCTACCTACCGCAAGAGAAGCATGGCCGACTCGTAACCTTATATAGTAAGCACGAGGCGGATAGCAAACTGGTGCTCCACGAAAACGAGGTGTACCGCGACTTTCCCGTGCGGGGTGCACAAACTTTCTTTTCGGGCGGCGCGGGTACGGTGGGTACCATCGACGATTACGGCCGCTTTTGCCAGATGTTGCTGAACGGGGGCGAACTAGACGGGGTGCGTATCCTGAACTCCCGTACCGTGGAGGTGATGACCCGCAACCAGATCGGGGAACTGACCGTCTGGGACCGCAACGACAAATTCGGACTGGGTTTCCAGCTTATCGGCCCGGATAGCCGCTACGGTGACCTGGCGAGCGAAGAAGCCTATACCTGGGGCGGACTTTTCTGCACGGAGTACACCATCGACCCGGCCGAGGAGCTGGTGGCGCTGGTATACTTCAACGTGCAGCCCATTCCGCAGTATTCCGAACTGGTGCGCAAGTTTCGCATCCTGGTCTACCAAGCGTTGGAGTAAGGCTCCTCCAACACCCTTGCACCGGATTCCGTTAGACAGGCAAAGCCCCACAGAATATGGCCCGCCCTTTAGCCGAAGCCCCCCACATCAGCGCCCGACTGCCCGAAGATCATGCTCCCCGGCCCATATCACAGGCTGAAGCACCGGCGGTAAAAACCTTTGATTCAAAGAAGGGTGGTGAAGGCCGCCCCGCCCGCCTCTGGAAGCCGAAGCACGTCTACTTCACGGCCGCCGCCTGGCGGGAAGAGCACGGTCGCCGGATCGCCGAGCGATTGGATGGACTGGGACTGACCTACGAAGTGATGAAGGCCAACCGTCTGCCGAAATTGGGCGGTAATACGACACGGGAAACCTACAAAAAGGCAAAGAACACCCTGGCCATCGTAAATGCCCCGCCGAGCCAATTAAGGTTGACGCCTATTCCGCCCTCGGCCGACTGGCAGTTTCACCTCGCGAAGGGGTGCCCGGCCCACTGCCAGTACTGCTATCTGGCGGGCAGCCTGCCGGGAGCGCCGGTCACCCGCGCCTACGCGAACCTGGCCGCTATCCTGGAAAATAACGCCGACTACATCGACTCCCAGAAGGAATTGACCACCTTCGAGGCCAGTTGCTACACCGACCCTTTAGGTATCGAGCACCTGACGGGATCGCTTAGTCGGGCCATTGAATGGTTTGGCGGGCAACCCGAAGCCCGGCTGCGCTGGGTAACGAAATACGACGACGTGACCCCGCTGCTGAAACTAGCCCACAACGGGCAAACCCGCTGCCGCATCAGTCTGAACGCCGACTGGGTCACCCACCGGCTGGAGGGGGGCACGGCCGACCTGACTGCCCGACTGGCCGCGATGCGCCGCCTGGGGGAGGCGGGTTACCGGCTTGGTGCCGTGCTGGCCCCCCTGATGCCCTTCCCGAACTGGAAGATGGATTACACCGACCTACTGGACCGGCTGCGGGAGGCCCTGGACCCGAGTTTCGACCTGACCTTCGAGCTGATCACCCACCGCTTCACCCCCGGCTCCAAAGAAATCCTGCTGGACTGGTACCCCAATACCGCGCTGGACTTCGACGA